>CALZKF010000001.1 GCA_945787955.1 uncultured Acidobacteriota bacterium
CTCCACCGTGATCATCAGTTCCATCGACGGCATCGGCCCCACCAACGCCGACCGGCTGGAAGGGTTCACCATCACCGGCGGCACCGGGTTCTTCCGGGACTTCCCCGGATCCGAACCGGACCTGCTGGTGGGCGGCGGCGTATTCGTGTTCGGCAACAGTGCCCCGACCATCACCAACAACGAAATCACCGGCAACATCCTGGCCGACGTGAACAATCCCGAGATCTGGTACGGCGGCGGGATCTACATCCATTCCAACAACGCCACGACCGCTCCGGCGCGGCCGGTGATCACCAACAATCTGATCACGGGAAACATAGTCGACTCCCAGGACGGCAGCAGTGAGAGCGCCGTAACGTATTCTCTCGGCGGCGGCATCTATGTCGGGTACCACTCCATCCCGGTGATCGAAGGCAACACGATCCTCAGCAACCGCACCGGCGACTTGAATAAGCTGTATCAGACCGCCGCCGGAGGCGGGATGGCGGTCTACTCCCTGAACAGCCTGCCGGACACGCCGATCATCACCCGGAACGCCATCGTGGACAACACCGGCACCGATCGGGGTGGCGGCATCTCAGGCGGACCCCGGTACGACGGCGACCTGGCCGTGTTCATCCCGGCCTTCGGCACCATCTCCGACAACCTGATCGAGTACAACTCGGCGGGAGAGGGGGGTGGCGTCAAATTCAACAACGTCCGGTTCACCCTGATCAACAACACGGTGGTTGATAATGAGGCGGACTTCGGCGGCGGTGTGAGCATCGGCCCGACCCAGAACGTCGGTGAAGAACCGACCCTGGCCAACAACATCGTAGCGCTGAACTACGCCGAGGTCGAAGCCGGCGGTCTGCACGTCGACCAGGCGGAACCGTTGGTGCGGTACAACGACATCCATGGCAACCTCGCCACGTTGTACCTGAACCCCAGCGAGGTCGGAGGCGACAAGGTCGATCCTGACTACATAGGGCTGAACGGCAATATCTCGGTGGATCCGCTGTTCGTCAGCACTACGCCGGGAAGCGAAGATTACCGCTTGCAGGTCGGTAGCCCGGTCATCGACACCGGCAACAACGCCGACGCATCCACCCTGGACCTGGACGGAAACCCCCGGACAATTGACGGAACCTACAACGGCACTTCCACCGTTGATCTTGGCGCTTTCGAATTCACTCCCGATTTCGATCTGGACGGAGCTCCGGACCTCACCGATCCCGACGACGACAATGACGGTGTGGACGACATACTGGACTGCAACGATTTCAACCCCCGCGTGAGCAACATACCCGACCCGATCGGCAACAGCCTTAATCTGGATCGGTCCGGGGTCGATGTGGTTCTGACCTGGGCAAAAGTTCGCCAGGGTCGCGCCTCCAACGTCTACCGCGGTAACTTCGCGGTGCCTGGAATATGGCCGTACGACGAAGCCTGCCTGTTCACCGAGGTGCTCGACGGCCAGGCGGTGGACAACGCCAACCCGCTGTCCAACGAAGGTTTCTATTACTTCATAACCGCCGTCAACAGCTGTGGTGAAAGCGTCATGGGCCAGTACGTTACTGCAGGGCCGGTGAACCCGCCGATAGCCTGCGCAACCGTGAACGGTGACTTCGATACCGACGGCGTGGCGGATCTGGACGACAACTGCCCCTTGGCCATGAACGCAGTCCAGGCTGACGGTGACCTGGACTTCGCCGGCGACGTTTGCGACAACTGCCCCCTGAACGCCAACCCATCCCAGCTCGACACCGATCTGGACGGCGCCGGTGATGCCTGCGACCTGACGGTACGCCTGACGTAAGCGACTGTGCTCCCCTGGACCCGAATACATCAACAGGACCGGGAGAAATTATCGACCTGATCGTGGAACGGAGCGGCACGCATGCAGTGCTGAGCTGGGCGCCAGGGTCGCCGGCGACCCGTTACGACCTGGCGGGCGGCTTCCTGTCGGACCTGGCCGTGACCGGGGACACCAGCCTCGCCACCTGCCAGGCCGAGGACCTGAACATCACTTCGTGGACCGACACACGGCCGGAAGCGCCCTCCGGTGACGCCTACTACTATCTGGTCCGGGGCGACGCGGTTTGCGCCGGCTCTTACGGGAGCGACTCGGGAGGGTTGGAGCGACCGACCCCGGCGGCGTGCCCGTGAGCCGACCGCCGGCATAAGTGTTGATACGACAGGGCTTCCCCTCGAGACCGCCTGCTGATCTCCCGATCCGGCCGGATTGATGCGGTTGTCACCCCGCAATTGTTCGTTTATAGTTTTGCCTCTTTCGATCATTCGAAGTACGGTTGAGAATCCTGAAATACCGGTAATCAGAGGGCAAATCCAATGAAGTTGGTTCAGAGCACATTTCTGAGTCTGGCGACCCTGGCGGTCGTCTTTATCGCAATCCTCTCGGGCTGTTCCGGGAGTGATCCTCTCAGCACAACCGTCGGCGGCCTGGTGCTGGATTTCCAGATCACCGATCCCGGTTCAACGCAATATGAAGAGGCCAGCCTCCTGCTGATCAAGGCGATTGTCCGGCCGACCTCAGCCCAAAGCCTGGAAAGCCTGGGTGGCGCAGGGATCTCATTACTCGCCAACCAGAGGCCTGAGATGGATCTGAATGCAACCTCAAACACGATACCGGCCGCCAGTCTTCCCGCCGGCACTTACATCTTGGATGAGATCAGCTTCCTTCCCAGTGGATTTGTCCCCATTACGCTGGTGGACAACGACGCTCCTACTGATCCGTTGTTTGACTGCATTGACCGGAAGGCCGTACTGCCCGGTGACGAATTTGAACGAGCCATAATAGCCTCGAGACTAGGCTTCCTCCCCTCCGAGCGGCTGATCTTCAGACCCGGCTCGACCATCGTGATTCCAACCGACGACGTGGTTCTCCATCCGATCAGAATCAGGTCGGAACTGCTGATCCAGGCCTATAGGAACGCCATGACCTGTTCGGACGATGAGCTGCTTTGCCGCAATGTGTCCCAGAATACGGTGCCGCCCTGCATCACAGGGTTCCGCGCCAACGATTTCATCACCGAACTCGAAGGGCTGGATTGGATCAGCTACTGAACAGGATGAACACTTCTACCCCAAGGATACTGTTCCTCGCGTTTCTACTGGTGTTGCTGGCCTGCACGGTATCCTGCGATGAGATCCAGGACGACATTATCGAGGTCGGCCTGCTCCAGATCCATCCGGTACAGCCGGTCCAGACCGTTCCAACCCTTGGCGAAGACAGCATCCAGCAGACCGTCTGGACGATTCTTGAGGCATCGATCCAGTTTCCCGAGATCTCCTACGACCTGGCCTTAAGCGGCGACTGCCTCTTCCAGCAATCGTACATCTCCCTGTCCACAGGCAGCGGCGAGTGCATGCTCGGCGCCGCAGTAGCGGTATCTCCCACGCCTACGACCGGTGTCCTCACCTTCACCGTGGAAATGGACGCCTCCCGGGTCCAACAGGTCGACATATCCTCTGGTGGTGATCTGGATGGAGACGGGGTTCTCAATGAAGACGACAACTGCCCCCTGGTCACCAACCCGGGTCAGGAGACGGTGGTGGACGTCTTCGAGGAGGAGATCGGCGAAGCCTGCGCATTCGATACCAGCGGTGGCGTAGGTGATCCCGTGTATTTTCTGGACAATGAACTGGACGAGATTCCGGACATCGCGGACAATTGCCCCTTCCACCCGAACCCGACCCAGGAAAACACACCTGACCCGTCGCTTCCGGCCGGCTTGCCCTCTGACGGGATCGGCGATGCGTGCACCGAAAGCGCCGCGGTCTCCGTCTCCGGGCAGACGACCTTCTCGCTGGATGTGGACGTCGATCCGTACGTCCAGGAAAGGCGGCGGATGCTCCTGGTCCTGGATTTCGGTAGTGACCTGTCCGGTATGAGCTGCAACTGGGTTGCGGGATCCTGCGACCTGGATCCGGCCTCGATCCGGTCCTGTGTACTGAACGACAGGTTGTCCGCAGCCTCCGGTTGCCCCTGACTTATTTCTTTGTCGGGCGTCTCCTGCGCTGCTTGCCCGACGCCTTTTTCTCCATCTGCTCATCGATGCTGTCGGCCAGGACCGATGCCTCCACCGGCTTGGCAAAGCAATCGACGGCGCCGCATTCCCTGATCCGGGCCTCGGTTTCCGGTGTATGGAACCCGGTCATTGCAATCACAATGGTTGCGGAAGTGTCCGGGTCGGCTTTGATGGTGCGGCAGACCTGGAAACCGTCCATACCCGGCATGCGCAGATCCAGCAGGACCACATCCGGCTTGAATGTCGCAACCAGCCGGCCGGCCTCAAAGCCGTCGGAGGCGGTCATCACTTCGAACGAGTCGTTTCTGGCCCCCAGATGCTCCGCCAGGAGATCCCGGATGACACCGTCATCGTCGACCACCAGAACCCGTGAACGTCCCGACCCGGCATGGAGCTCCTCAGCCAGAGGAATTCCGTTGTCCTTCATGAACTTGACGAGATCATCGCGGCGAATCCGCCGGTGACCGCCCGGTGTCCGGAAGGCCGGCAACCTGCCGGCATTAACCCAATTAATTATGGATAGCGGCGAAACATGGCACAATTTCGCGGCTTCGAAGGTAGTGAATACTGCTTTCTCGTTCATCCCGTCACCTTAGGTAATTTAAGGTATTAAAATATAGAAATCCCATATTGCCAGAAATAGTCAACTTGTCAAGAGGATATTCGGAACGAGTCAGCATTCCAGCCTTACCGTCTCCACTATCCGTTGCAGCGCCTGCCGGACTACCTCCGTACGGGGGTGCCGAACGATGATATAGCCGTCCCCTTCGTAGCTTCCGGACCGTCGGCTGCCCGGCTCGGGGAGGCGAGCCTCCACGACCAGATCGCCTATCAGGTCCCTGATCCGGTCCAGCCCCAGAATCTTCCTGATCGGGCCCTCTCCCTGCCCCCGAAGGTAGGCGGCCCCGGCTGCGTACTTCCGCTCCGGGGGCTGAAAGCGCTCGTACACCATGAGATCTGCCCAGGCGCCATAAAGGTCGATCTCGTTGGCATAGGAGATCAGGGTGGTGAACTGGGCACCCGGCGGTCGTGCCCCGACTTCCGAAACCGCGATACTGCCGTCCTGCCGGCGGAACCATTCCATATGACTGAGGGCGGTACCGACACCCAGCGCATCCAGCGCCCGGGAAGCCACATGCCGTATATCATTGTACCGGGCATCGTCCACCTCCCGGGGGATCATGACACACCACTGAATCCACGGGTTCTCCAGGACTTCGAGCGGTCCCGGGTAATAATGGCTCAGGGAGTGCCACACCTGCCGGCCGTGTATCGACACGCAATCGAAGGAGTGCTCGTCACCCCGGACGAACTCCTCCATCAGGACCGGCCGCTCCGGCGTCGGTTCGGCAGCGGCCAGAGCGGCTTCAAGGCCGGCCGGATCTTCAACCCGGTGGGTGTCTTTCCCTCCTGCGCCGTCGATCGGTTTTACGACAACCGGGTACCCGGTCTTGTCAAGGAACTCACGGACTTGTTCCCGGCTACCCGCCAGGACATGCCTGGCGCAGGGCACTCCGGCAGCCTGCAAGGTCTCCTTCATGAGCGCCTTGTCCCGGAAGTTCCTCGCTGCCGGCACCTTCATGCCGTCGATGTCCAGGACTTCCCGGACCTGGGCCAAGGGAACTTGCAACTGTTCCAGGGCTCCCAGCAAACGATGGACGGGGCCGAGAGACCGTCCGATCCTGCGGACGGCCTCCGCAATCATTCCCGGATCAAGGGCGTCCGGCAAAACCTCACCGGCCGCCAGCCTGGACCGTATCGACTCCGGGAGGCCGGAAACCGGATCCTGACTGACCAGCCCCAGGCGAACACCTGGCAGCTCCGCCGTCGCCTTGAGAAATCTGAGCGTCGTCTCCAGGAAAAACGGCGCAACAAATACGACTACCGGCATCACTGGCCTCCCTGCGGAACGGACGGCGCTGTCCGGCCGACTGCCGCCATGTTAACGGAAAAACGGATCCGTACCCATTTTCAAGGGAATCGAGTTAGGATGATTCAGAAACATTCAGGAGCCTGGTCATGCATGTAATTTTCGTCGAACCGGCATTCCCTAAAAACCAACGGGATTTCGTCCGTGCGCTGGCCTCTGTCGGTGCCGGTGTGACCGGGATCGGAGAGCGAGCAGTTCATGAACTGGATAACGATCTCAAGGGCTGGCTTGCGGGTTATGAACAGGTTTCGTCGGTCTGCAATGAGAGAGAAATGCTGGATACGGTCCGCCTGATCCAGTCCCGGGGCTGGGTGGATCGTCTGGAAGCAACCATCGAAGCGCACATCCAGCCTGCAGCCAACGTTCGGGACGCGGCTGGAATCCCCGGCACCTCTCCCCGGACCGCGTTTCTGAGCCGGGACAAGCCGGCCATGAAGGAAGCTCTGCGCCGTGCCGGAATCGCCTGCGCCGCTTCCACCGGCACCGACTCCGCCCGGGAGGCCCGTCAGTTCGCCAAGGAAACCGGCTACCCGCTGATTCTCAAGCCGCGGGATGCTGCCGGCGCAGCCGGCACCTGGCGAGCAAACAACGAGGAAGAGCTGGAAACGGCAATCCGCGATTCGGGGCTCCTGGACGGCAACTCCGTGGCAGTTGAAGAGTTCATCGAGGGCCACGAGGGTTTCTACGACACGCTGACCGTAGACGGCCAGATACGATACGAGTTCATCTCGCACTATTACCCCAACGTGCTTGAGGCGATGAGAACCCGCTGGATCTCGCCACAACTGCTGACCACCAACCGACTGGAGGCACCGGACTACAGCGAGGTCAGAGAAATGGGTGCAAGGGTGATCCGGGAGCTGGGCATCGGAACTTCCGCAACACACATGGAATGGTTCTTTGGCCCTAAAGGTATGAAATTCTCAGAAATCGGCACCCGCCCGCCGGGGGTGGGGACATGGGACCTGTACTGCAGCGCCAACGAATTCGATCTGTACCGGGAATGGGCCCTGGCGGTGATCGGCGGGAATCCGGCAGCCGGCCCCACAAGACGTTATGCCGCCGGTTTGATCGCCCTGCGCCCGGAAACGGATGGCTTCATCCGCGGCTATTCCGGAGTGGATTCGGTGCATGACCGGTTCGGGGAACACATCATCGACACCCATTTCCCCGGCGAAGGAACTCCAACCCAGCCGGTAGAGGCAGGGTATATGGCCAACGCCTGGGTCAGGGTCCGGCATGCGGATTACGATGTCTTGAAGGGAATACTTGATGAGATCGGCCGGACCGTTTCGGTCCACGCCGGCTGACCATGGGAGACGGCATGAACCTTCTCACGGCGACCTTGTTGACCCTCGTCCTGACCTGCCCGGTCTTCGCTTCCGGACCGCCGTCTTATTGGAGCGAAGATCTGTCGGGTGCTCAGGCGGTGGCCGGCACACCGGCAGGCGCGTTGGCGACAGCCCGGGCCGGTGAGAAAGAACTGACATCAGTCCTCAATTTCAGGTTGCCTGCTGAAACCGGGGACCGGAGTCTGGAGATCAAGGGCCAGGTTCGCTCCCTGATATTTATTGAAGACGGGGCCGCTCTCCTGGCGGTGGTTCAGAAGCAGTTCAGGAAAAAAAGCTGGGACACCTTCCTCCTGAAGATCGACACCGCAACTTCCAAGACCACCCGCCTGGTCACGCTGCCCCGATCCGCTGCAGGAATGACTCTGTTGCCCGGCGCCAGGCACCTGCTGGTGGCGTGCAACCGGGAGATCCGTTCATTCACCCTGCCCGGATTCCGATCCGGGCAGCTGTACCGGTTGCCCGGCGGAAATCTGGCGCTGGCCCATTACTCCGGCCCACTGATTCTGGTCGGCCGCACCCACGACCTTGTACTGGTCAACCTTGAAGACCCTCCGGGTGAAGAGCAGATGCCGATCCGCCAGCGGTTCGCCATCGCCAGTCCCCTGCGCTCGATGACGATCTCCGCCGACGCAACCCGGCTGTACGGGGTGACTCTGGATGGTGTGAAGGTGGAACAATCGCTGGATGCGATGGACCTCTCCGCCGCCGTCCTGCCCCAGTTGCCTGCAGTACCGGAACCGGAGGCGATCAAGGCACCGGTCGAAGTGGTGAGACCACCGGTCCGGAAAACGGTAGTTCCTCCGGAACCGCAGCCGGATGCCGAGCCGCAAGCACAGGCCGATGCCACCGATTTCCAGCTGTTCGGCACGCTGCAGGGTGCGGCGGCAAGCCGGGTTGAATCGGTTTTGATTCTCGGCCCGAATAATATTCTCCGTGAAGCGGCAAGAGTACGGCCCGACGCCGATGGGCGTTGGGGCGTGGCAGCACTCCCCCCCGGGCGTTACCGCATCGTTCTGGACGGCGGCGGCGGTCATGTGATTGTGTCCGAGCCCCGGTTCGCCGCTATCCAGGTGATTGAGGGTGAGGCCGTGGAGGCACCTCCGTTCGACGTCCAACGAATCCGCTGAGGAATCCCTGTCCTCCACGGAACCGCGCTGCACTCGCTCCTGTGGCAGCACAACCGGGAGATCAAGAGTAGAATTCACGATTCCGACCGCGAATCAGGAGAACTCCCGCGTGGCTGACCATCTGCCGCAACTCGACCGTCAGGATCCGTCCGTCCTCCGGATGGCGGCGCCGCTGATGGTCTCGTTCGTCATGCGGGCGGCCTTCACCATGGTGGACACCGTGTTCGCCGCCACCATCGGCGACCCGGCGGTAGCGGCCATCGGCCTGACCATCCCGTTCGAGTTCGTGCTCATCGCCATTTGGGTCGGCCTTTCCACCGGCCTGACTTCGAATCTATCCCGGGCGGTAAGCAAAGGCGAGAACCGGCGCATCGAACAGTACATGAAATCGGCTTTGAGGCTGGTCCAGATCATCTCCCCCGGGTTCGCCCTGATCGGAGTTGCCATCTGGTTCGTCGCGCCCCACATGGGCCTGGAGCAGGAAGTTACCAGGCAATTCCGGATCTACGGGACCACCATGTTGTGCGGCGCCTCACTGACCTCGTTCTGGTCGATTCTGCCCGATTCCATGGTCAAGGCTCACCAGGACACCCGAACCACCATGTGGGCGGGAATTCTTTCCAACGTCTTGAACCTGGTAATGAACGCCCTGTTCCTGTTTGTGTTCGGGTGGGGGATTTTCGGGATCGCCCTCTCGACCGTGCTGGGCCGGTTGGGAGGGCTGGCCTACGCCACCGCCAGGGCCAACGCTCACGAGAATCGCCGCAAGGCGGGACAGGTTGAGATTGATTGCACCCCCGACCCGCGGCCGTTCCGAACGCTGTTCACACTGGCGATCCCGTCCGCCCTGACCTTCGCCCTGATGGCTTCGGAGACCGGGTTTGTAAACCTGCTTCTCTCCCGTATGCAGCACGCCACCGAGGCGATCGTGGCGTACTCCATATTCTACCGGGTCGCGCTTTTCGCCCTGAACCCGATCATCGCCATCGGCGTGGCCCTGCTGCCGTTTACCGCCCGGCGGTTCGGCAGGGGTGATATCGGCGGCATCAGGAAAGGGCTCATGGAGGCCGGACTGGCCGTGGTCGGCTACTCGATGCTGATCGTGGGGCCGGTTATGGTGATCATCGCGCCCTGGGTCGCCCGCTCCCTGACCGAGTCGGACTTATCCGCCGGCTTCACCCGGGTAATGCTCTACATTGTACCGGTCAGTTGCCTGCTTGGCTCGCCGTTCCTGCTGTGCCGCCCGGTTTTCGAGGGAATGCAGCGGGGCAAGCCGGGTCTGATCACCGCACTGGTGCGCTACCTGCTGCTGACTGTGCCGATGGCCTGGTTGGGGATTAAGTTAGCGGCCGCAACAGGGATTTACCCGATCTATGGTCTGGTCGTGGGACTCATGATCGCTTCCCTGCTCAGCTCCGCCATGTTCAGCATCTGGCTCTTGAAGACACTGAAGGGGCTGGGAACCTGACCGGCTCAGCCCTCGTCCGGTTTCCGCAGGACTGAGAGGTATTCCCGGTAGGCGGTACGGAGAGCGGTGTACACCTTGCGGTCCAGTTTGAGTTCGTCGGTGATCTGCATCAGGACACGGCCTTCCAGTGCCGAGATGGATCGGTCCGCCGCCGACACCGCAAAAAGACAGTCTAAGAGAGCGATGCGCTGTTCCTTCGTTGATATTTCCCGGAACTCCCGGGTGACCAGATAGTCCTCGCTGGCGCCGAACAGAATGCCCTGCCGCCGGGCCATCTCCACCACCAGGGCGGCCTGGTCTTCGCCAAGCGACCCTTTCTCACGGACGATGCGGCACATGGTTGAGGTTTCGGCATGGTGAACGACCCGGTCGGCGTTGGCGACGCGACCGAGGATATACGCGAAGGCGGCGATATAACGAGCCTGCGACCGTTCCATGTCCTCCAATGCAGCGGCAATCTTGCGGACCGTGGCCGTATCCCCCGGCGTCGCGCCGGTACT
Organism: uncultured Acidobacteriota bacterium; assembly: GCA_945787955.1. GTDB lineage: Bacteria > Acidobacteriota > Polarisedimenticolia > Polarisedimenticolales > Polarisedimenticolaceae > Polarisedimenticola. The sequence goes on from CALZKF010000001.1 coordinate 10,409, forward strand.
TGCAGCGGCGCTTCGGCCCAGTCCGATCAGATCGAGTATCGACATTGTGTTTCCTTCTTCCGCCGGCTTAGGCCCTGTGCAACAAGCGGGACAGTTTTTCCATTCCCCGTTCCATGACATCCGGCGGGTCGGCGGTATAACAGACCCGAATATGAGACGGATACGGTCCGAAGCTCGGGCCGGGCGCCACGGCGATACCGTTCCGGGCCAGCTCAACCAGGAGGCCCTGCAAACCGGTTTCATGATCCGCCGCACGGTCGGCCACATCAAGGAACAGGAAGGTACTGCCTTCCGGAGCCGGTACACCCAGAATCCGGGAAGCCGACGCGCCGGCCGCCCGGTACACCCTGCGGGCATTGTCTACCCAACGATCACCGGGTCCGCCGAGAGCCCGAAAGGCGGCCAGCTGGGCGGCTGTCGGAGTGCTGTAATAATTGTGGATCGAGATCCTCTCCAGCATCTCCATCACTTCCGCCGGGCCGGCAACATAGCCGCAACGGTTCCCTGCCATTCCGAACGCCTTGGAAAACGAGTGCACCGAAAAAGTCCGTTCCGGGGCCAGGGGCCGACTGTAGACATGCCTGCCGGTAAAGGCGTAATCCTCGTAAACCTCGTCGGAGATCAACCAGAGCCGGTTGGATCGGGCCCAGTCGGAGAGAGCGTCCAGCTGTTCTCCCGGGATCAGGCGCCCGGTTGGATTGTTCGGCGTGCTCAAGTACAGCGCCACGGTCCGATCGCTGCGCCTCGACTCGAGGGCAGCCACAGCATCGTCGGGGCCGGAAACATCGCCGATAAACGGCACCGGCACCGGATTACCGCGGTACGTTCGGACCAGGCCGTCGATCAACGGCCAGTACGGCGCCAGGATCATGACCTCATCCCCCGGGTCCAGGATCGTGCCGAGCACCGCTGCCAGACCTGCGGTTGCCCCGGCGCTGATCAGAATCTCCGATGGGCCGGTGGACAGACCACTGCGTTCGGTGACCCGGTCCGCGACGGCCGAAACCAGCCCGGGCAGACCCCGGGTCTGTGCATACCGGTGCATACCGGGATACTCGGTCACAGCCAGGTCCTCCATGCGGCACCCCTCCGGGGGCTCCATCCAGGTGTCTCCGACCTGGAACCGAAACAGTTCCCCCGAATAATCAGCGAGGATTCCGGCAACTGAGGAGAATACCGCCCCTTTGATCGTGGCCGTCGAACCGGCTGTGTGAGGATGACGAGGCATGGGCCGTATTGTACATGCCGGGAGGCGTTCGGGAAGGGCAGGCGTATACAATGCCACCTATGCGCAAGCGAATTTTGATCCTCCATACCGGCGGCACGCTGGGCATGAAGCCGCGGGATCCGGAAAGGGCCCTCGCTCTCAATGAGATCGGGGCGACTCTGTTGCATTACGTCCCCGAACTGGAGGAGTTTGCGGATATCACCACGCGGGTGCTGTTCAACATCGACAGTACCGACATCACGCCGGTGCACTGGAAGATGCTCGCGAATGAAATCGCCACGGCGGTGGATTCGTACAACGGTGTGGTTATCGCCCACGGCACCGACGCTATGGCCTACACCGGGTCGGCGTTGTCGTTCCTCCTGCGGAATCCGCCCTGCCCGGTGATCCTGACCGGCTCCCAGCTCCCACTTGCCGACGCACGCAGCGACGCGCCGGGCAACCTGATCGGAGCCGTGGATCTGGCAACCCACGAGATCCAGGAGGTGGCGATCTATTTCCACAACCTGCTCCTGCGGGCCAACCGTGTGACGAAATCCAGCACCTTCGCATACGGAGCGTTCCAGTCGCCGAACTTCCTTCCGCTGGCGGAAGTCGGCACCAGCATTCAGGCGTACAGCAAAACCCTCAGCTCCGATTGTCCGTTCAAGGTCGAGGGCGATTTCGATCCCCGTGTCGCCGTCATTCGCCTCAGCCCCGGTCAGCCGGCGGACGCGCTCAGCACACTTCGTGACACCGACACGAAAGCGATCCTGGTGGAAGCGTTCGGCAGCGGCAACATCCCCGTGGAACGGACCGGTATCGCCGACGCCATCAGGATGCTGACCGATACCGGAAAACTGGTTGCGATCGGATCCCAGTCTCCCAACGGCAGGGTCGACCTGGACCGCTACGCCGGCGGCCGGCTGGCCCGGGAGGCAGGCGCCATCGGCATCGGCGACATGACGCTGGAGGCGGCGACCGTGAAGCTGATGTACCTGTTCGGCACCCTCGGGTCCGCCGACGAGGTCCGCAAGGCGATGCCGGTGGCGATTGCCGGCGAACTGACGCCGCCCCATGTCCGAACTTCACCGTTCCTGAAGCAATAAACATCTGTTTTCGGGTCTTTTTGAAATAATACTATCTCTGTCAATTTTGTCCGGTCAGCCCCCCCCCGAAGGGCCGGATTGTGCGCTACGTTGGATATGGCGGCGGCGGCGGAAAGATCTGCGTCTTCAGGAGGAATCAACATGAAAGAGCAGGTACTGCTGGGAGATGAGGCGGTTGCGCTGGGGGCGGTCCACGCGGGACTCACGGCGGCATACGCCTACCCCGGCACTCCGTCCACCGAGATCACCGAGTTCCTGATCCGGTACAAGGAAAGATACGGCAGCCCCCATGCCGCCTGGTGCGCCAATGAAAAAACGGCGTTTGAAGAGGCGCTGGGGGTTTCCATGGTCGGCCGCAGGGCTCTGGTTTCCATGAAGCATGTAGGGTTGAACGTTGCAGCCGACCCGCTGATGAATTCGGCCCTGCTGTCCATCGAGGGTGGTCTGGTCGTCGCAGTTGCCGATGATCCGGGCATGCACAGTTCACAGAATGAACAGGACAGCAGGTTCTACGCCGACTTCGCCCATCTGCCCTGCCTGGAACCGACCGACCAGCAGGAAGCGTACGAGATGACCCGGGAGGCGTTCGAACTATCGGAATGGTATCGAACGCCTGTCATCATCCGCCTGGTGACCCGCCTGGCCCACAGTCGCGCAGTAGTCCATCTGTCCAACCCGGTAGAGGAACGCCCCCTTCGCAAGACCACCAACCGGGCCGGCTGGATTCTCCTTCCCGCCAACGCCAGGAAACAATGGCAGTCCCTGCTGGACCGGGAAAATGACCTGCAGGAACGATCGGACAACAGCCCGGTGAACCACCTGGACCTGAACAAGGCCGATAAATCACTGGGAGTCATCACCACCGGGATCGCCCGAAACTACTATTTCGAGAACCTGGACGACCTGAGCTGCAAACCGTCCCATCTTCATATCGGCATGTACCCACCCCCCCTGGACAAGATGCGAAAGCTTGCGGCCCACGTGAACACGCTGTTGATACTCGAAGAGGGCTACCCCTTGCTGGAGCGGCAGATCCGCGGCCTTCTGCCCCGGGCCAAAGGCGACCTCGTGATCCACGGTAAAATGGACGGTACGGTGCCGGCAGCGGGCGAACTGACGCCGGACATCGTTCGAAAATCCCTCGGGCTGGAAATCCCCCAGGGGATCCGAATCGACGGGCTGCCGCTGGCGACGCGGCCTCCCCAGCTCTGCGCCGGCTGTCCCCACTGCGACACGTACAACGCACTGACGCACGCGATGGAAGGTTTGGAGCAGTCCGTGGTTACCGCCGACATCGGATGTTACACGCTAGGTGCGCTTCCGCCCTATTCCACTATCGAGTCATGCGTCTGCATGGGGGCATCCATCGGCATGGCCAAAGGCGCATCGGAAGCCGGCTATCGGCCGGCTGTTGCGATGATCGGCGACAGCACTTTCCTGCATTCCGGAATTACTCCGCTCATCGACGCCGCGGCCGGCAATACCGACATGACCCTCGTGATTCTGGACAATGAAACGACCGCCATGACCGGTGGGCAGGATCCTTTGATCCCCAGTTCCCGACTGGAACAGATCGTGCTCGGAGTCGGTGTGGACCCGAATCATTTCCATGTACTGCCGGCTCACCCCAAAAAGGTCGATCAACTGGCCGGCATCCTGCGCACCGAGATGGAGCACAAGGGGCTTTCGGTAGTGATCGCCGTTCGTGAATGCATCGAGACAGCCAAGCGAAAGAAGGCGACCGCCGCCGCAACGGCGAACCGCTGACGAGGGGACCTGATGAGATGCGACATCGTTCTGGCTGGCGTTGGCGGACAGGGCGTCCTTTCCATTTCCGCCATCATCGCCGCCGCCGCCCTGGAAGAAGGCCTGTACGTCAAGCAGTCGGAGGTGCACGGCATGTCACAGAGGGGCGGCGCCGTGCAGGCCCACCTTCGGATTTCCGACAGCCCGATAGGCAGCGACCTGATCCCCCGCAGCAGGGCGACCATGATCCTGAGCATGGAACCGATGGAGAGCCTGCGCTACCTGGAGTTTCTCTCACCTGACGGCACCCTGATCACCGCGTCCAAGCCGGTGCTGAACATCGAGCGCTATCCGGACCTGGACCAGGTCCTGGACTCCATTCGCCGCCTGCCCTATTCGATCCTGGTAGATGCCGATCGCCTCGCCAGGGAATCCGGCGCGGCCAGGTCCACCAACATGGTCATGGTCGGCGCCGCCGCCGGACTGCTCCCGATCGAACCGGCAGTCATTGAGCGGTTCATCCTCAAGAAATTCAGGAACAAAGGGGAGAAGGTGGTGGAGATCAACCTCAAGGCGTTCCGGGCCGGCATGGAGGCGGCCGTATGCGCACCGACCTAGGCGCCGGCGAGGCACTGGAACGCCTGGCTGCGAGGGCGGAGGAACAGGGCCGCACGGTCCTTCTGGAACCCGAGGGGCTCGAACTCCTTGAGGGGCTTGGAATCGCGGTGCCTCGGCACCTGTTCGTCCCGAACGGCAGTTCCCTGGATGCCGGGAAACTGAAACGGATCCAGTCGAGCTCGGTCGTAATCAAGGTCGTATCGCCGGAAATCCTGCACAAGAGCGATGTGGGCGGCATCCGGGTTGTTCCCTGCACCATCGATGACATCAGGCGGACACTGGTCGAGATGGAACTCGCGCTGGATCGCTTCCCGATCGAAGGATTCCTGATCCTCGAGAAGATCGACTATGACCGGTCCCCCGGCGGCGAGCTACTGGCCGGGTTGCGCTGGACCGACGACTTCGGCCCGGTACTGACCTTCGGAGCCGGCGGCGTGTACACCGAGTACCTCAACGATCGCCTGGGCGAAGGTGGCGTCGGCATCACTTCCGCATCTTACGGCGATGCGGAAAGCGTGCAGGCGATGGTGGCACGCTCTTCCGTTACTCCGATGATCGACGGCAGCCTCCGGAACCAGCCTCCCCGGGTTGACCTGAACGTATTGCACCGCACCCTGCAGATCCTGATGGAACTCGGCAGGAGTTCGATGCCGTTTCCGTTGCAGGAGTTTGAAATCAACCCGCTGGTGCTTTCACCCCAAGGACCGGTCGCCCTGGATGTGCTGGCCCGTCTTGGGGCAACACAGCCGGAACCACGTCCGGCTCCGCCGCTGCACAAGATCGGCAACCTGCTGCACCCTCGGAGCATCGGGATCATCGGTGTCTCAAGCAGGATGAACCCGGGCAGGATCATTCTGAACAACACGATCCGGGAAGGATTCGACCGGTCCAGGCTCTATGTGGTCAAGCCGGGCATGGACGAGATCGAAGGCTGTCGATGCGTGGCGGATATTGCTGCTCTGCCTGAACCGGTCGACCTGTTTATCCTGGCGGTGGACGCCGCCCAGACACCGGGCGTGGTGGAGGAACTGGTTCGGCTTCGCAAGGCTGAAAGCCTGATCGTCATCCCCGGCGGCATGGAGGAACGGGACGGCAGCGAGGAAGAGGTCGGCAGGGTCCGTGATGCCCTGCACCGCTCCAGACTGACCGAGTGGAACGGCCCGGTTATCAACGGCGGCAATTGTCTCGGTGTGCGGTCAAGGCCCGGGAATTACGACACCTTGTTCATCCCGGACTACAAGCTGCCGGACCGGCCGCAGAAAGTGTCCCCGATCGCCATGATATCGCAAAGCGGGGCGTTCGCCGTTGCACAGGCCAGCAAACTCGGCCGCATCAACCCGAAGTACCTGGTCACCATCGGCAACCAGACCGACCTGACCGCCGGCGATTACCTGACCTACCTCAAGGACGACGGGGAGATACGGTTGTACGCCTGCTACGTGGAGGGGTTCAAGCCCGGTGACGGATCGCGGTGGCTCAAAGCCGCCAGGGCGATCCACCGGTCCGGCCGCAGGGTTCTGCTCTACCGTGCAGGGAGGACGACGGCAGGAGCCCGGGCTTCCGCGTCACATACCGCTTCCATCGCCGGTGATTACCAGGTCAGCCGTCAACTGGCGGAGGAAGCCGGAGCTATAGTTGCTCGCAGCCTGGCGGAATTCGACGACCTGATCCGGCTGTTCACCTTCCTGGAGGGCAGGAAACCGGCTGGGGACCGACTAGGGGCCCTGTCCAACGCCGGGTTTGAATGCGTTGCCATGGCGGACAGCCTGGGGCCGTTCCGACTGGCCGATCTGGGAGACGACACACGCGGGAAACTCGCCGGCCTGTTCCGGGCCTGCCGCATCGACGGCATCGTCAGCGTCAACAACCCGCTGGACCTGACACCGATCATGAATGACGAACTTTACGTGAATGCGGTGCGGGAGGTGCTGGGGGACCCGGCAGTGGATGTCGGCCTAGTCGGCTGCGTGCCGCTGACCGCCGCCCTCGAGACCTTGCCGGCAGGTGACCGGCACACGGAAGATCTCGCGTCCGGCGGCTCAATCGTCAGCCGGCTCGGCCGATTGAACCGCGAATGCGGGAAGCCATGGGTTGCCGTCGTAGACGCCGGCCGGATGTACGACCCGATGGCGGCCGCCCTCACCGATCTGGAAATCCCCACGTTCCGAACGGCGGACCGGGCCCTGCGGCTGCTCTCCATCTGGCACCGCGCCTGTTGATCCGTCCCCGTTCCGGAGAGTTGACTCGGGGGTTCTCTTCCTTATATTGCACTCAGGAGGTATCTGTGCGCACCGAGGGAAAACTGCTGGTTATTCTGAGCCTTTTGACTCTGCTCGCCGGCTGTGGCGGGGACGGGGAATCCACAGGTCCCGATCTCGCCCGGGACCCGGCCAGCGGCGGAACGGCGGTCATCGGCGTCATTTCCGACATGGATTCCTGGAACGAGTACCTTGCGAAACAAACCAGTTCCCTCAAGGTCCTGCGGAGGATCTACCTGCCCCTGGCCCGTGAAACCTGGAAGGGAGACGACGGCGTACCGACCCTGGAGCCGCGGATCGCCGAGAGTTGGTCGACGTCCGGCGACGGTCGAACCGTGACTTTCCACTTGCGCGAGATGAACTGGAGCGACGGCACCCCCGTAACGGCGGAAGACGTCCGGTTCACATGGACCGCCCAGGTCTCGGAGCAAGTGGCGTGGAGCAGCGCCGACTCCAAGTCCGCCATCCGGGATGTCAGGGTGGATGACGATCGCACCGTCACCTTTGAGCTCCACCGGACCTACCCGGAAATGATGGCCGACATCATCACGGGCGGTATCCTGCCTCGGCACATTTTCGAAAGAGTCCCGTTTAAGGATTGGTCGACGTACGACTGGTCCAAAGCCGGTGTCGGGAGCGGACCCTACCTGTTACAGCGCTACCGCCCCGGGGAAGAGGTCAGCCTGGCGCGCAATCCGGCTTTCTACCGCCGGAACCTGCCGCATCTGGACCGGATCGTGTACCGGATCGTCCCGGACCTGGGGAATCTGATCCTGCAACTGCAAGCCGGCACGGTGGATCTGGTGGAAGGGATCGCCCCATGGCAGGCCGAATCCCTGATGTCGACACCGTCGCTGGACATCCGGGAAATGCGCAGCCTGGGCTATGACTACATCGGGTGGAACGCAATCCGGCCCCCGCTGAACGATCCGGAAATCCGCACGGCGCTGACCATGGCCATAGACCGGGAAGGGATAGTCGAGGAACTGCTCTACGGCCACGGCAAAGTCAGCACGGGCCCTGTGCCCCGGAACTACCGGGTGGCCGTGAACGGTGAAGCCTGGCCATACGACCCGAAACGCGCGAGGAATATCCTGGCCGCCAAGGGCTTCAGACTGAAGGCCGGGGTCCTGCATCGGAACGGAATTCCTTTCGAGATCGAAATGACCACCAACGCCGGCAACGAGCTGCGCAACATGGTCATGGTCCGTGTCCAGGAGCAATTGGGGCGGGTCGGGGTCAAGGTGCGGCTGCTGCCGCCGATGCAGATGAGTGCATTCGTCGCCCACAACATGTCCGGTGACTTCGATTCCTACGTTGGAGGCTGGGCCTTCGAGGGCAAGGTCGAACTGCGCTCGCTGTTTTCCTCCGAAGCGATGCCCCCGATCGGCCTCAACGTCGTGCAATACCAATCTGCTGAATTGGATGTCGCCCTCGATGCTCTGGAAGCGGCGGCGACATTACCGAAAATGGCCGACGCACTCCAGCGGATCCATGACCGTATCCACGCCGACCAGCCGTATACCTTCCTGTTCGAATCATCCAGGCTGGCAGCAAGTTCAACCCGCCTGCACGACCTTGCCCTGGACGTCCCCGGTGATGCGCTTGCCAACCTGGAACAGGCCTGGATCGACCCCTGAATCATGGCTTCCATGATCTTCAAAAGGCTCCTGCTGGCAATCCCCCTGACTTTGGGCGCCGCCACCCTGATTTTCGTGCTGATGGAATCGGCCCCCGGCTCCCCGGTGGACCAATGGATAGGCAACCGGCCGGTGCCACCGGAGATCCGTGACCGCCTGGAGAAGGCCTACGGTCTGGATCGGCCTGCACCGGAGAGGTATGTGAGGTGGCTGTCCGCGGTTTGCCTGCAGGGTGAGCTGGGCTGGTCCCATTCCAGATCCCGCCCCGTCCGCCAGGCGATCGCCGAAGCGCTGCCGGCAACCCTCCTGCTCTCGGGGGCGGCCCTCCTCGTGCATCTGACCACAGGTATCGGGCTCGGACTGTGGTCCGCCCTTTCCCGTGGGAAGGTCATGCGCACCGTCCACGGAGCGGCCCTGGCGCTGTACGCCATGCCGGTATTCTGGGTCGGCCTCATGGCGATCATGCTTCTGGCCGTACGGTTTCCGATTTTCCCGCCCTCCTCGATGCGATCGGTGGACGCGGCCAACCTGGGTACTTTTGGCCGGGCACTGGACATCCTGCGGCACCTGAGCCTCCCGGCCCTGGTCCTCGGACTATCGTCCGCCGCCGGTCTTTCCCGCTTCGTCCGAGGAGGCCTCCTGGCAGCCCTGGCGGAGCCGTTCGTCCATGCCGCCCGGGCCCGGGGCCTGCACCGGCGGGCAGCCACGCTGCGCCATGCTCTTCGACCGGCATTGGTCCCGGTAGTGAACCTGGTCGGTATGACACTACCGATCCTGGTTTCAGGCACCCTGATCATCGAGGTGGTCTTCGGCTGGCCTGGTATGGGTCGGTTGACCTACGACGCGATCCAGGCCCACGATCTTCCGGTGGTGCTGGCCACCACGGTGCTTGCCGCCGGATTGGTCATCGTCGGTAACCTGCTGGCGGATATCGCAATGGCTCTGCTGGATCCCCGCGTGAGGGACGGCCTCGGCGGGGAAGGGTTATGACCGGCCGCCGCCTGCGCCGTCGAGCCGGGTATGCCGCCCTGATGCTGGTGGCGGTTGCCGTGGCGGCTCAGTTCACCGCAGGCCGGGATCCCGACGCCCAGCCGGACGGTCTGGTCCTCCGGAATCTACCCCCGCTGAGCCGGGTCACCGCATTGAGTCTGGCCGACGGCTCCCGTATCTACTGTCACGAGGTGGAGGAGATAGCGCCGGGTGAGTTGCGCTTGCGACGCGGCCGCACCTGGTCCCCGCTCCCGACCACCGACCTGCTGGGAGGATCCCTGACCAGCGGCGGCCGGAGCGAGCTGTTCCTGCTCGGCACAGATTCCTATGGTCGGGATATGGCCGCCCGCCTGGTCCACGGCGGGAAGGTTTCGTTGCTCATCGGGATCCTGGCCGCCGCCATGGCTGTTTTGGTCGGATCCATCGTCGGCCTGGCCGCCGGCTTCGCCGGCGGGGTCGTGGACGGAACCCTCATGCGGTGCACCGACCTCGCCCTTTCGATCCCGAGATTGTACCTGGCGCTGCTCCTGGTCGCGCTGTTCGGTCCCTCGTTGTTGAACACCGTCCTGATTCTGGGCGCCACCAGCTGGATGACCTCGGCCAGGCTGGTACGTGGGCAGGTGCTGGCCCTCAAACGGAACGACTGGGTTGCCTCCGCCCGGGCCGCAGGCGCCGGACCGCTGCGCCAGGCGATAATTCACGTGTTCCCCGGAGCCGCTGCCCCGGTGCTGGTGGAAGCGGCGCTGAGAACCGGCGATTCCATCCTGTTGGAGACATCGCTGTCCTTCCTCGGCCTGGGTGTCAGACCACCTGCGGCCTCCTGGGGATACCTGATCGCCGAAGGCCGCGACCGGCTACTGGACGCCTGGTGGATCGCCACGTTCCCCGGGTTGGCGGTAGCCGCAACCGTCCTGGTGATCAACAGCCTGGGCGACCGTGCCGTCCGCCGCCGTCAACCGGCAATCGTGCCGGAGCGGGTCCGAGCAGTCCGGTTGCCGCTGCCCGCAGAATCATCCTCCCTTTCGTAGAGCCGCAATTCTTCCACCGACGGCAGGATCATCCGGAACCGTGCTCCACCTTCCAATGCATTTTCGACCCAGATCACGCCGCCGTGGGCTTCTACCGCCAGGCGGGAAAACGTCAGGCCGAGTCCCCGATTGGCGCTGACGCCCTGGTCCTTCAGTTCCAGTCTGGCGAACTTCTCGAACACCTTGTCCTGATAATCTTCAGGGATACCGGTGCCCTGATCGGTGACACTGACCTCCACCCCTTCCGCACGGGCCTCGCAGGTCACGGTAATCACGCCACCTGACGGTGAGTGGGTCATGGCGTTTACCAACAGGTTGTCCAGTACACGGGTCAGAACCGACCGGTCACCATGGATCTCCGTATCCGGGGAGATGAGCTCAACCTTGATGGATACGGTGTGCTGCTCCGCCAGCCCTTCCAGGCCCTCCAACGCCCCATTGATAAGCTCGTCTGCGGGAACCGTTTCCTGATTAAGCTTGAGCCGCCCTTCCTCCAAACCGGCCACATCCAGAAGATCCAGGATCATGCCGTGCATCCGCGCCGCCTGGTTACGGCAGCGGTTGACCCGCTTCTTCTTCGCATCGTCGATCTCTCGCGAAAGGAGTTCCAGGTTGCCCAGCATCGATGTCAGCGGGTTCTTGAGATCGTGAACCAGAGACTGGGACAGCGTGGCCTTCAATGCCTGCAGTTCTTCCAATTCCCCGTTGCGCAGGTGCAGTGCTTCCCGGGTCCGGTGCAGTTCCGACACCAACCGCTGCACCCTTAGCATCGACCGGACCTTGGCGAGGAACTCATCCCGGCGCACCGGTTTCACGACGTAGTCATCGGCGCCGCAATCCAGCCCCTGAACATGAGCCGACGATCCTCCCAGCGCGGTGACCAGCATGACCTGGCTCAGGCGCGTGGCTTCATGGTTCTTGAGCCTCTGGCAAACCTCCATGCCGTTGATGTCCGGCATCATCACGTCGAGGAGAACAAGATCAGGCGCTTTTTCCAACGCCATCTTGAGCGCGGTTTCGCCGCAATCCGCCATGCGTACGGTGTACCCTTCCGGCCTGAGGTACTCCTCGAGCAGCATCCGGTTCTGTTGCTCATCGTCCACAACGAGGATGTCCACCGATTCGGGGCTGTAATCTATCCTGCTCATGCCACGTTCTCCTTCCTCTCCAAGTATGATCTGACCTGCTGCGGTAGCCGGTTGATTTGAACCGGTGCTGCGATCAATCCATCGAACCCCGAATCCCGTATCGTTGCCGGATCGGTCGCCTCCGTGCCGGCCATGGCAACCAGGGACACACCCCGGGCCGCAGGGTCGGTCCTGATTTCATGGGCCAGGGCGAAGCTGTCGGCGCCTGCAAGATCCAGGGCGATCAGGGCCAGGTCCACACGCTGAACCCGCAGGACCCTGAGAGCCGACTCACCGCCGGCAGCCTCCAGAACGCGGAAGTCCCTGGTCTTGAGAGCGTTGGTCGCCAGACGCCGGTTCAACTGATCGGAATCGACCACGAGGATAGTGCGCTGGCCTTCCTTGGCCACTGGCGCCGAACTTTCCGGAATTCGGGATCGATCCGCGGCCTCAAGGACTTGAGACGGGAGTTCCCTGGGCAGGTCCACCCGGCAAGCGGGGAAGCGGCAGGTGAATGTCGCCCCTGCACCTGGCGTCGATTCCACAGCGACGGTTCCGCCATGCATCTCCACCATCCGGCGAACCAGCCCGAGCCCCAGGCCGGTGCCGCGGAATTTCCGCGTGTACGTGCCGTCCACCTGGTAAAACTGCTCGAATACCTTCGCCTGGTGTTCCTTCGCGAGGCCGATCCCGGTATCCACGACCTGAATGACCAAGTCGCCTCTCTCCATCCGCGCCAGAACCCGTACCGATCCACCGTCTGGAGTGAACTTGATTGCATTGCTGACCAAGTTCAGGAGGATCTCCCGGAACAGCCGCGGATCCACGGATACCGGGCCGATTTCGGGCTCACATTCCGCGTCAAGAGTCAGGCCGCCGTTCTCCGACTGGCCCTGCAGCATTGCGACGACTTCGGACACAATGGTAACCACTTCAACCACATCCAGGTTCAACGGCATGCGACCCGATTCGATTTTCGACAGATCCAGGATGTCGTTGATCAACGAGAGCAGGTGATCGCCGCCGTCATGGATCGCCTTGAGGAAATCGAGCTGCCGCCGGCTCAAGCCGTCGGTTTCCTGGGCGCACAGCACCTCCGAAAAGCCGATCACCGCGTTCAGAGGCGTCCGGAGTTCGTGGGAGACGGTGGCCAGGAATTCGCTCTTGGCCTTGCTCGCTTCGGTGAGCGCCTCGTTCGCCCCAACCAGCTTGCTGTTGGTGTCTTCAAGGGAACCGAGAGCGGTCTGCAGTTCCCTGGTCCGGTCCTTGACCTTCCATTCCAGGACACGGTTGAGCTGTTCAACCTGCTCCATCCGGCGCTGATGTTCCGTCTGCCACCGCTTCTGAATCCTGAAGAACGAGACCAGCAGCCAGACCGGAGCGATGCCCAGTGCGAACCCCATAACTCCCAGGGATTCGTACAGGAGGATGATCGCGCAAGCGAAACTCAGGCCGGTAAAGTAGGAAACTGCACTCCAGCGGAACGATTCGTTCCAGACCGAACGAAACGACTTGGACTGGTCGATAGCCACCACCATGGCAACAAGACCGTTGTCTCCCAGGAACAGGATGACGGTAGCAGCCAGGAGCGGGGCCAGCAGGTCCCGCAAATGCTCACCTGCAAGACCACCGGCCAGTAGGAACATCCATCCGGCCAGGCCGGCTGCCAGCGTCTGGGCCCCCAGGTTGAACACATAGCGGACCACGGTCGCCTTGCGGCGGCCTCTAAGGGTCGCCCCAACGACGCCGGCCACCGCCACCAGCATGGCCGGCCCCGGACCAATCATCGCCAGGCTGCAGAGGATGATCGGATGCGTGACGGTGAATTGGACACGGACATTCGGAAGCCGGACGGGCCAGGCTCCGGCCGCACCTCCCGCAACCAGCAGGCAGGCCAGTGTTCCGATAGCGGCCCACTGCCCCTCCGCGGCAAAATGATATGCAACGGCAGTCGCCGCGGTGCATACCGCGGCGATGTAATACCGGATCAAACTGGATTTCTTATCCAAACAAAGCCCCGTTCAGTCTCCCTCCGGAAGGCTGTCGGCCCATAACACGCCGTCAGCCCACAACACTCCATCGGCCCACAGCACACCGTCGGCCCACAACGCCGTGTCCGCCCACAGCACACCATCGGCCCACAGCACACCGTCGGCCCACAACACACCGTTGGCCCAACCGTCGCCACCCCAAAGTGACGCGGTGTCCTGTATAAAGACCAACTCGCTGCCGTCTTCCGATCGAACAAGCCGCGGAGACGGAGCCGCATCGACGACGCCCTCTTCAGCCATCGCCGCCCGCACATCGAGGATGCCAGCACCGTAAGCAAACAGATCGACACCGTCCGGCTTGACTGCAGAACGCATCATCCGGGCCTTGACGGTAGCCGGATTCAGTTCCGGCTCGATGGACACCATCAGGGCTGCCGCGGCGGCAACCACGGGAGTCGCCATGCTGGTACCGGACATTTCGTAATACGCCGGATCGTTGCCGCGGAATGCGACCCGCCGTTCGGGATATTCCAGATCCAGGTAGGACTGAGCGGACCGCAGGGAGACGATACGATTACCCGGGGCGATCAGATCCGGCTTCAGGGTCTGGACCGCCAGGGTCGGTCCCCGGGAGGAGTACGACGATACCGCATCGTCCTTCGGCGTGAGGGTGTTCCAGTCGGTCAGCGATCCGACGGTGATGACGCTGGGGGCGTTCCCTGGGCTGCCTACCGTGAAATGGCCGTAGGTGCCCCAGTTGCCTGCAGAGCAGACTACGACCAGTCCGGCATCATGGGCTTTCTCCACCGCACGGACCAGGGGATCGTGTTCCGGGGCTTCCAGCACCGGGTGCCCCAGTGACATACTGAGCACGCGGATTCCAAGACGGTCCTTGTTGGCGATGACCCATTCGACGCCGGCGATGACCGTATCGGTCTTCCCCGAGCCGTCGCCGGCCAGCACCCGGACCGAGACCAGGTCGGCGCCGGGAGCGATGCCGCGGTACATCCGCTTCGATGCTGTACCAGTACCGACCAGGATACCGGCCACGTGGGTGCCGTGTCCGAACGGGTCCACCGGCTGGTCGGCTGCGGGGTCGACCAGGTCGACGAATTCCAGAAGCCGGCCGTTCAGGTCGGCGTGAGGCGCTACACCCGAGTCCAGCATGGCGATGGTCACGCCGCGCCCGATCCCTCGATGATAGCCTCCCGGACCGCTGACACCGACCACTTCACCGGCGATATCCAGCGCCGGGTAGACATCGGCGTTCTCGGAAATCCATGCGACGTTGGGGTCGTCCAGCAGGCCGTCGAGTTCGGAGGCCTTGACCTCGACCACCAGACTGTTCACGGTTTCGAACCGGCCTTCCACCGTCCCGCCGGATTCGCCAACCAGGCTCTCGGACTTGTTGTCGGGGAGGGTGTAGTACTGGACGATGACCTCGATCATGGCATCGGGGTCCTCTGCGATCGCATCGTCCACGGACTGGCTGACCGACCGCTGGGGAACAACCTGTTCCACTTCCGTGGATTCGGCTGCCATCAGCGGCAGCAAGCCGATCAGAAGCAAGGACAGGGCGATGCCGAGCCTTCCGAGTAACCACCGGGATCCTTTCCTGGTCATGTGCACACCTCCGGGGACCGCGGCGTTCCATAGCACTCATCGGCATGGTGAAAACCGCTTTGCAGGTACCCCGTAATTGCAATTCTTAGGCCAGGCAGGCTAATTCGGGCTAATTCACTTGTTTCCAAAGGTTTAGTATTAATCAGCTTCGTCAGGCCCCGTGTCCCGATAAGCGACAGTTCCTGATAGGTGTTCCGCATGGCTCCTACAACTCTTTCCATATCAGCAGTTTGCAGCCCGTGTCGCATCATCCGACACGCCGTGTTCCGATCGGCGACAGTCCAGGCCGAGTCGCTCGATCTTTTTGTACAGGGTGCTGCGGTGGATACCGAGTCTGCGGGCGGCCAGTTTCTTGTTGCCTCCCGCTTCATGCAGCGCCTCGGTGATCCGGGCCGCCTCGATCTCCTCCAGCGTTCCGCGTGCCAGGCGAACCCGACTGCGCTCCGCTCCCAGCAACATCGGCGGAAGGTCGTCGGGCCCGATCTCCTCCGAGCGGCACAACACGACCATCCGCTCCACGACATTCTCCAGTTCGCGGATGTTCCCCGGCCATCCGTACTCCGACATGCGGTCCAGGACCGCGGGATGGAACGCCTCTGCGAAACGGCCGTGCCGTCGCGTGTAGCCTGCGAGGAAATGCTGCGCCAGGGCCGGGATGTCTTCCGGATGGTCCCGCAAGGGGGGCATATGGATCGGTATGACATTGAGCCGGTAAAAAAGATCGGGACGGAACGAACCGTCCCCGATGGCGGCGTGGAGGTCTTTGTTCGTGGCGGCGATCAGGCGGACATCCGCTTCCAGAGTTGCCTCACCTCCGACCCGCTCGAATGTTCTTTCCTGTAAAATGCGGAGCAGCATCAACTGGGTGGCTTGGGAGATCTCTCCGATCTCGTCCAGAAATATCGTGCCGCCGGAAGCAATTTCGAAGCGGCCCTTTTTCAGCCGGGAAGCCCCGGTGAACGCACCGCGTTCGTGACCGAACAGCTCACTGTTGAGGAGGTGTTTCGAGTAAACCACGCAGTTCGCGGTTACGAACGGCCCGGAGCGGCGATCCGATGCTGCATGAACGATACCGGCCACCAGCCCTTTGCCTGTCCCGCTCTCGCCGGTGATCAGGACGGTCGAATCGGTTCTGGCGATCTCGCGCACCGTATCCACCAGGCGTCGGGTCGCAATGGAAGACCCGATGATCTGCTCAAAAGGATCGGCTTTGGTGATCTTTTCCTTCAGCGCCTCCACCTTGCGACGCTCGCTCAACAACTGGCTGGCGAGCCGCTGACGGTGGGCGCCGAGAGTGCGCCGTTCCAGGACCTTGTTCACCAGTTGTTCGATCTTTTTTGCAGGGACCGGTTCCAGAAGGTAATCGAACGCCCCGGCACGGAACACGTCGATCACCGCTGACGCGTCCAGCTCCGGGGTCTGGGCCAGGACCGGGATCGACGGGAACTCCTTTTTCAACCGGTTGATGATCCGGACCACTTCACCACCTGAGTCGGACACCACCAACACCATGACGTATGGGCGGCTTGACAGCGCCCCGACGGCCTGCTGCAGGCCCTCGACCCGGTCCAGGGTCAGCCCGGTCCACCGAATGTCCGCATAGGGCGGATCGGATCGGTTGGCGATATCCACCAGCAGCACAACGGGCAATTCCATTTTTGTAATCGGTTCGTGGGCCATGGTCCTCCCTTTCCAATCTTCTTTAATGCAATCAGGAAGCCAGAGCGGAAAACCCGGAAATACGAATCGGTGTCGCCAGACATGTCGTGATCAGCGTCCGGCGGTATTACAATGAGCGTCAGTCCACCTCTGGAACCGTGCGAATGTTTGTCACTGGACCGACCCAGGGAGCCTTCGATGGAGACACAACACCACGAACTGCTGGATGCAGCCGCTTTCCTGACAAGGTTCGATGCACCTCTGTCGGAACAGGTCAGCCCGGACTGGCTTCAGGCCCTGCTCAGCCCCGGTTCCGAAGGTCCGCTGACGACCGGGGACGACGTCAGGAAGGCGGTCCGGGATCTGTTCCGTGTGGCCGGCTACAAGCCGACCGGCCGGGGAAAACCGGCTTCCGAATACCTGGTGCGGGCGGTCTCCGAAAGCAGGCTGTCTTCCATCAATCCTGCGGTGGACACCTGCAATGCGGTGTCGTACCACAGCGGCCTGCCGATCAGCGTGGTCGATGCGGAGCTTGCACTGCCGCCGTACCGCATCGGACTTGCCGGGGAGGACGGCCGGTACATCTTCAACCGGTCCGGCCAGGAGATCCGGTTCGAAGGCCTGTTCTGCCTCTACGACTCCGAAGGGCCCTGCGCCAACGGCGTCAAGGATTCCCAGAGGACTAAAACCGGAGACGGCACTACCGCCACGCTGACGGTGATCTGGGGCACCACCGCCCTCCCCGGACGAACCGAGGCGGCCCGGGACTGGTACCTGAGGCTGCTCCACCGGCTGGGAGCCGGGACCGAGTTGATCTGACCCGGCGGCCAGTTCTCAATCCCGGACCACCTTAAAGCCCCGGCGGTCGGACAGGAACGCTGAAAGCCGCTCCCTTGCAGGCTCGTCACCTTCCGTGATGGCCGCATCCAGCGCGCGCCGCGCTGCCTCTACAGCGGCATCGTCCTTCCCGGCAGCCGCGCGGGCCATAGCCAACAGTTCGAGAGAAGCCGCATCTTCGCTTCCTGCCACAGCCACCAGATCTTCGGTAAGCAGCAACAGTTCCGAATTCGCCTCTCTGCTGGGAGCAGGGGCCGTTGCCAGCAACCGGATCAGGGATCGGTACGGACCCGGACGCTGCGGATCACACCGGATCGACTCACGAAAAGCACGGGTGGCATCGACGTAGTCGCCTCTCCTTGCCATGAGATTCCCCAGGTTGGCCCAGGCTGAACCATGATCCGGCTCCAGGCGGACCACCGCCTCGAACTGCTGCTCCGCTGCCGTGAAGTCGCCGGCCCCCAGGCACAACCGTCCGGCCAGCATCCTGGCCGGGACATTGCCCGGTTGACATTCCACCGCCTGGACCGCGGCAGCCAGGGCTTCATGGGGCCGATCCAGTTTCTCGAGCATGAGGCCGAGATTGTAAAGTACGGCTGCATTCCCCGGTTGCAGCTTCAAGGCGGTGCGGTAATATTCCACCGCTTCCTCGAGCCGTCCGTCGGACTGCAGGAGATTGGCCAAGTTGTTCCAGGCGTCTGCCAGATCCGGTTCCTCGGCAACAGCCTGCCTGAAAGCCTGTTCCGCCTCCGCAATCCTGCCCTGGTCCTTGAAATGCAGCCCCCTGTTGTTGTGTATGCGGCCGTAGCCCGGATCATCCTCCCCAAGGGCATCCGCCGCTGCGATGGCGGGTCTGTCGGCCTTGAGACGTTCTCCTGCAGGTGCGGGTGGAGGTGATTCCAGCCTGCGGTGCAGGCCGGCTGCTGCGACCCGGTGACCTTCTGCCGAGAGATGCAGACCGTCCCCCACGGTGAACCGGAGCCGAGGACCGGGAAGGCCCGGCGATGCCTCGAAATCTTCCGAGAGGCGGAAGGAACGGATACCGAACTCGGCAGCAAGCTCCTCTACGACCAGCCGGTCCTTCCCGTCGTCCATGAAGTGAACATCCCGCACATGGTGGTTGTCGAACATCGGCATGATCGCGACCATCGCAAGGAACTGTTCCGTTTGCGCCAGGTCGGCCAGCATCCGGAACCCCTGGACCACATTGTTGTCACCGATCGCCTGCCGGTTCCATGAGACCGGATCATGCTCCGCACCGTAGCCGTAGAGGTTGAATCGGACAGCCGCCATCCGGAACAGGTGCGATCCCTGGAACAGGGCATGCACCCACTGCGGACGGCGGCCGGCCGGCCCCAGGAGGTGGGCTTCCCTGTTGAAATCATCGTAGTCGTTTTCAACGAATACCAGGATCACCACATCCGGATCGAAGCGCAATCCCTTGACCCGCAACAGCTCGACTTCCGCCAGAGTGCAGTAGCCGCTGACGCCGAAATTGAAAACCTCGGTGGAGCCGTCGGGGTAGTACTGCTCCAACTGTCGGGTAAGGGTCTGGTCGAGATCGGCCAGATCGTGACCTTCAACCACCGAATCACCGAGAACGATCACCCTGCGGACGCCTGCCGGTTTGGCAAGTTCACGTTCGATATCCCGCTGCCCCCAGCGGTTGGTGCTGGGATAGCTGGAGGACATGTCGGCTGCGTCGTCCCGGTAAGCGGCCTTGAGCTCGAAACCGAGCACCGGGTTGTCCGATCGGCGGTAGACCGTGTTCTCACCATCGATCTGCAGCACTTTGTAGTGTGGAGCGTAACCAAGGACTCTTATGCCAAGTTCACATATCAGAATGCATAGGATAACGGCGGCCGTTGCGATCATCCAGCGCACGACCCTGCCGAAACCGGGCCTTATTGGCGACAGCATCTCCAATCCCCCTCCGGAACCTGTCAACCGCCTGCCCAGATTGTACGTCGATTCAAAAAATAAAAACGCCCGGAAGCGTGATGCCTCCGGGCGTCCTCGAATTCAGGGACTTTTATGCTTTAGTAGCGATAGTGCTCCGGCTTGTACGGTCCATCCACAGGTATGCCGAGATAGTCAGCCTGTTCGGAGGTCAGACGGGTCAGCTTCACGCCCAGGTGGGGGAGATGCAGCCGGGCGACCTCCTCGTCCAGGTGCTTGGGAAGAACGTAAACCTGGTTCTCATACTTCCCGTGGTTGACGTGCAGTTCAATCTGGGCCATGACCTGGTTGGTAAACGATGCGGACATAACGAAACTGGGGTGTCCCGTGGCGCAGCCCAGGTTCAGGAGCCGGCCTTCGGCCAGCATCATGACACTGTGACCGTCGGGGAACCGCCACTCATCGTACTGCGGCTTGACGTTGATGCATTCGATGCCCTTGATCTTCTTGAGACCGGCAATATCGATCTCGTTGTCGAAATGGCCGATGTTGCCGACAATCGCCTTGTCCTTCATCCGGCTCATGTGGGCGGCGGTCAGGACATCCTTGTTACCGGTGGTTGTGATGAAGATGTCGGCGGTTTCCACCACGTTCTCAAGGGTGTTGACCTCGTACCCTTCCATGGCGGCCTGCAGCGCGCAGATCGGGTCGATCTCGGTGACCACGACCCTGGCGCCCTGGCCCCTGAGTGCCTGTGCGCAACCTTTGCCGACCTCTCCGTAGCCGCATACCACGGCGACCTTGCCGCCGATCATGACGTCACTGGCGCGGCAGATCCCGTCGGTGAGGGAGTGGCGGCAACCGTAGATGTTGTCGAACTTGCTCTTGGTTACCGAATCGTTGACGTTGATGGCGGGGAACAGCAGCTTGCCTTCATTCGCCATCTGGTACAGGCGATGCACACCGGTTGTGGTCTCTTCGCTGACGCCATAGATGCCGGCTGCGACCTTGTTCCAGCGTGTCGGGTTTTCCGCCATCTCCTCCCGGAGCAGATCGAGGGTCACGCCCCACTCTTCCGCATCGTTGTCCGGGTCGAAGTCAGGTACCTGGCCGGCGTCTTCAAACTCCTTGCCTTTGTGGACCAGCAGGGTGGCATCGCCGCCATCATCCACGATCAGGTCCGGGCCGGACCCGTCGGGCCACATCAACGCCTCGCTGGTGCACCACCAGTATTCCTTGAGGGTTTCCCCTTTCCAGGCGAACACCGGCACGCCCCGGGGATCTTCGGGGGTGCCGCCGGTTTCCGGTCGTCCCACGACCACTGCCGCAGCAGCGTGGTCCTGGGTTGAAAAGATATTGCAGGACACCCAGCGGATATCCGCTCCCAGGTCGGCCAGGGTTTCGATCAGTACGGCGGTTTGGATCGTCATGTGCAGGCTGCCCATGACCTTGACTCCGGCAAGCGGCTGTTTGCCTGCGTAGCGTTCGCGCAACACCATCAACCCGGGCATTTCGTGTTCCGCCAGCACCATCTCTCGGCGGCCAAAGGCCGCCTCGCCAAGATCCTTGACCTTGTAAAGTGGCCGGCCGGCCTTTGCGGCAGCCTTGAACGGGTGAACCTTCTCACCAGTTGCAGTCGTCATCTCGTTTCCTCCAGTCCCCTTGGGATCCGTTATCCGGCATTTCTTGCCGTCATGGCGAACAATGCCGGTCCTTTTGCGTTTCGTTCCATCGGCAACAGGCTGTGCCGTACCGTTTCGAACCCTGCCTCTCCCGCCCGGCGAGTAATGTCCGATTCCGGGAAGCCCAGCCAGATGTGCCCCATGTTCGTTTCGAATTCAGCCCGCTCATGGGGCACCATGTCAACGATCAGGATCCGTCCCCCCGGCTTCAGGACCCTGGCTGCCTCACATAGAGCCGCATCCGGATCCGCCAGGTGGTGCAACACGAGGATCATGATCGCCGCATCCAGAGCGTGGTCCGGCAGAGGCAGTGTTTCAAGCGCCGCCTGGTGCAACCGGATGTTGTCCCGGATTGCCAGCCGCTTCTTCGCTGCGATCAACATCGCCTCGGAATCGTCTACCGCGTGCACCTGCCGGACAAAGGGAGCAACCACCTCCGCCATCAGTCCAGTGCCGCAGCCAAGGTCCCCCACCACCCAGGCCGGGTCCAGTAGACCGGGAAGCGCCATAAGACCGAAGCGGTCGCCGAACAGATCTTCCCGCAGGCGGTCCCACCCCGGCGCGTCCCGATCGAAGAACTCCTGGGAACGGCTCCTGCGAGAGGCCATGACTTGCACGACCCGTCGAGCGTCTTCCTTCGATTCCTGCAACTCGGCGATTCGCTCCCTGAGGATCAACCACAGGGAGGCGGCACTCTGATCCAAGTCGTCGGGGAACAGAACGTACAGACGCCTCGTTCCCTCTCGCCTCCCATGGATCCAGCCGGCCTCCGAGAGCATTTTCAGGTGCCGACTCACCGTCGACTGGGGCAAGCCCAGGACTTCGCACAACTCACTCACCGACAGGTGCCTGCGCTCCAGCAACAGGAGGACTCGGCCCCGAATCGGGTCGGACAGGCTCGACATCCGGCGAAAAATCCCGGCTCCCGGCGCATGTCTTATGGTCATGGCGGAATCAACTCCATCCGTATATCCGGATATATTGTTTGATATCACCGTCCTCCTGTCAAGATCTACCGCGGAAAATTGATGGAAACCCTTGAAAAGCAAGTAATTAAAGGTGAAAGTGGGATATTCCCGATACGAGGTGCTCATGTTCAAAGTCGGCTATTTCCAATTCCACCCCCGTTTCGGCGAACTTGAAACCAATCGGAAAACGGTGTTCAAGGCGCTGGAACCGGTGGAGGCTGATCTGATGGTCCTGCCGGAACTGCCGTTTACCGGGTACACCTTCCGGGACCGGAAAGAACTCGCAGCACTGGCCGAGGACCCGGCTAATTCCGAATCGGTTGATCTCCTCACCAGCCTCTGCCGACGGAACCGCATATACGTCGTCACCGGATTCGCCGAAAGGAGCGGCACCAGGATATTCAATTCCTCCCTCCTGATCGGTCCGCGCGGGTTGCTACGTATCTACCGCAAAATCCACCTCTTCAATGATGAAAAGAGATATTTCGACCCCGGGGATCTTCCGCTCGAAATCAACACGATCCGTGGAGTCCGGGTCGGCATGATGATCTGCTTCGACTGGGTTTTTCCCGAGGTCGTACGCACGCTCACTTTGCAGGGCATGGAACTCCTCTGCCATCCATCCAACCTGGTACTCAACTACTGCCAGAAGAGCATGCTGACCCGTTGCCTGGAAAACGGAGTCTTCGCAGTGACCACAAACCGGTTCGGCCTGGAGAAGCGGCCGCATGCCAGCCTCAAGTTCACAGGCGGCAGCCAGGTGGTCGGGCCCCGGGGACAGTTGCTGGTCCGGGCGCCGTCCCAGCGCCGCCAACTCCAGATTGTGGAGATTGATCCGAAGGAATCGAGAAACAAGTCCCTCACCCCCAGGAACCATCTCCTGAGAGACCGGCGTCCGGAATTCTACCGGTGAGACCGTGGTAAAATCGAGGTGATGGAATCAGAATCCGTTCCAGGAACCGGAATTGGTTTCCCGCACCTCCCGGAGTTCCGCCCGGACCAACCCCTGGTCGATGGGAAGTACTGCGTCAGGTTTGCCTCCACCCCGGATGAATATGAGGCGGCCCTGCGCCTTCGATTTGAGGTTTTCAACCTGGAGCTGGGGGAAGGTCTGGCTGATTCTTTCGATTCCGGCAAGGATCAGGACCTTTATGACCCGTACTTCCACCACCTGATCGTGCTCGATACGGAGACGGACCGGATTGTCGGCACCTATCGGATGCAGACCTGCGAGATGGCGGAGAGAGGTGCAGGTTTCTACTCCAACGACGAGTTCACCCTGGACCGGCTCCCCCTGGACGTCAGGCGGGAGGCGGTGGAGATCGGCAGGGCTTCGGTGGCCCTCCCATACCGCAACCGGCAGGTGCTGTTCCTGCTCTGGAAAGGTCTGGCCCAGTACCTGTCGTTCAACCGCAAGCGGTACTTCTTCGGCTGCTGTTCCATCACCAGCCAGGACGTCATGGAGGGCCTGGCGGTGCACCGGCACCTTGATGAGAGCGGTCTGATCCATCCGGCATTTCGGGTCGAATGCCGGCCCGAGTACGCATGTCACCCCAAAAAGGGCGCACTCCCTTTCGAGGGTGCGGCCAAAATTCCCCCCTTGTTCAAGCTGTACCTGCGCTACGGCTCCCGGGTCGTCAGCCCTCCCGCCCTGGATCGGGAGTTCAAGACCATCGACTGGCTGGTGCTGTTTGACTTCGAAGAACTGGCGCCCCATTCGAGGAAACTGTTTTTCGGTTTCTGAACCGGTGCTCTTTTGATGAGATTAATCCGGGTCGCCTTCAAGATGACCGTGATCGTCTTCACGACGCCGGTGACCTGGCTGGTCATTACCTGCGGCCTGCCGTTCGTGCGCCTGTTGGGCGGCTCGGTTCCGCACTGGCGGGCTCGCATTTTCCATCTCTGGGCCCGGGTCATCGCTCGGGCATTGGGCATGCGGGTCACGGTGGAAGGAAAACCTCCGTCCAGCCCGTTCCTGCTGGTGGCCAACCACCTGAGCTACGTGGACGTCGTCCTTCTGGTCTCCCAGATGCCCTGCACCTTCGTTGCCCGGGCCGACCTCAAAGACTGGCCGCTGTTCGGCCCCATGGTTCCGGCCGGCGGCACCCTGTTTCTCAACCGGGACCGGAAGCGTGACATCCCCCGGGTGATCGAGCAGCTCAAGGTCCCGTACGAGGCCGGCGTCGGGGTGGTGATATTTCCCGAAGGCACAAGCAGCAACGGTGAAACGGTCCCGCCATTCCGCTCCTCTCTCCTGGAGCCGGCGGCCCAGGGGCGGTTTCCTGTGTACCACGCCGTCATCCGCTACGAAACTCCTGCGGGACAGCCGTCTGCCAGACAATCGGTCTGCTGGTGGGGGAGTATGGAATTTCTGCCCCACCTGATCGGTTTGTTTGGTCTCCCTCGATTTGACGCCAGCCTGGTATTCGGGAGGGAGCCGATTGTCCGCGGGGATCGGAAACAACTCGCCACCGAACTTCGGGAGGCGGTAAAATCCCGGTTCCGGCCGGTGCCGGAATAGGAGCCTTCATGGATCTGGTGAATCTGCCGGCAGGACCGAACATCGCCACCCTCCAACAGGGAGTCGATCTGATCCGCCGCTTGGAAGACGAGCTGTATCAAGCCGAACCTGCCAAGCCTGTTTCCGGTGGCGTCGGCAACCAGTTCCGGCACGGCCTGGACTTCTACTTCTGCTTCCTCGACGGTCTCGAATCCGGGAAAATCGATTACGAATGCCGGCGGCGGGACAACCGCATCACGGAGGACCGGCTGTATGCGGTGGAGTGCATCGGGGACCTGATCGGGAAGCTGGCCCAACTGAGTGACGGTGATGCCGCGCGCCCGATCCGGACCCGGGGCGAAGCGCCTGCCGGGGCCGGCCATGAAACCGCCCCCTGGGCCGACTCATCGGTCCTGCGGGAGTTGCAGTTCCTGTCCAGCCACACGGTCCACCATTACGCCATCATCCGGCTGCTGCTGGCGGCGCAAGGGTTCGAGACCGGCAAGGACTTCGGCGTGGCCCCTTCCACCCTGAGATTCTGGGAGCAGCAGACAGGCAACCCCGCCGTCTGACCGGGAGACCCCCTTGGCCGGCAAAAGCAGAGTGCTGTGGCCGGCGGTCCTGATCTACACCGCGCTGCTGCTCGCCTCCCACACCGTGCGATGGGCCGCCGGGCCCGGGCTGCCTGAAACGGATCCGGAGCTCCGGACTGTCGGCCTGGGCCAGGTGCAGCTGGCGTTCCATGACCTTCCCGGGTTTGGGACAGCGGGCCGGTTTCCGGTATTGCTGATCCACGGCAGCCCGGGAAGAGCCGCCGATTTCCGGAGCATGGCTGACGCCATGAGAGGCCAGCGCAGGATTCTGATCCCCGATCTTCCCGGGTTCGGCCGTTCAACGCGAAGCATCCCGGACTATTCCATCCGGTCCCACGCCGATTACCTGCTGCAGCTCCTGGAAAAGGAGCACATCCAACAGGTCCACGTGGTCGGTTTCAGCATGGGCGGCGGGGTGGCCCTGAACCTTTACGACCTGGCGCCGGACCGGATCGCTTCGATCACCCTCCTGTCCGCCATCGGCGTCCAGGAACTGGAACTGTTCGGCAGCTATCGGCTCAACCGCATGGTCCACGGAGCACAACTCACCTTCATGAAACTGGTCCTGGAAGGCCTGCCTCATTTCGGTCTCCTGGACGGCGGTATTCTGGACATCCCATACGCCCGGAACTTCTACGATTCGGACCAGCGCCCGCTGCGCCGGATACTCACGGAACTGCAACCGCCGATGCTGATCATCCACGGCCGTGAGGACATCCTGGTACCGTTCGCCGTGGCGGAAGAGCACCACCGCATCGTGCCGCACTCGGTGCTTCACGCCACACCGAAAAGTCATTTCATGGTGTTCAGCCAGGGGCCGATGCTGGCCGCGGCCATTGGCCGGTTCCTGGGGGAGGTTGAAGCGGGCCGGATGCCGCGACGGAACGATGCCGACCCGGCCAGAATCGCTCAGGCGCAACAGCCGCCCGACTCCACCGCTTCCCCGCCCGCCGCCGGGATCGGCCTCCTTGTCCTGATGCTGTTGATCGCCGTGGCAACCCTGGTCAGCGAGGACCTGACCTGCATCGTTACCGGCCTGATGGTGGCCCAGGGCAGGATCGACTTCCTTCCCGGCGCCCTGGCATGCTTCATCGGTATTTTCATCGGCGACGTGATTCTGTTCCTGGCCGGACGCTGGATCGGTCGCGCCGCGATCCATCGCGCTCCTCTGAGGTGGCTCCTCTCGCCGGAACGGGTGGAGCAGGGCTCAATCTGGTTCCGCCGCCGGGGGCCGGTTGTGATCGCCTTGAGCCGGTTCACACCAGGAACACGCCTCCCGACCTATTTTGCCGCCGGGATGTTCCGGACCGGATTCCTGAAGTTCTGCCTGTACTTCATCCTGGCCGCAGGCGCCTGGACGCCGATCCTGGTCGCCCTTGCGATGTTCACCGGGTCCGACGCGGTGGCCTGGCTGGGACTTGCGGAAACCTACGGTCTCCCGGTACTGATCGCACTGGCAATCAGCCTGTTCATCATAATCCGTATGCTTGTTCCCCTTTTGACATGGCGGGGCAGGAAACGGATGAAGGGCCGCCTGACACGGATGCGGTACTGGGAGTTCTGGCCGCCCTGGGTGTTCTACCTGCCGATCGTCCTGCATATCATCTGGTTGGGGATCAAACACCGCTGTCCGACCCTGTTCACCGCGGCGAATCCGGGTATACCGTCGGGAGGATTCATCGCCGAATCCAAGAGCGACATCCTGGACAGCCTCAAGGGCGCCGGGGATGTCATCGCAAGGCATACCAGAATCCCGGTTGCAGCAGGTCTTCAGAAGGCTCAGCAGTTCATGACGCGGGAACAGCTCGACTTTCCAGTCGTTCTGAAGCCGGATATCGGCCAGCGCGGCTCCGGCGTGAAGATCATCCACAGCACTGAGCAACTGGAATCCGGACTGTCCTCACTCCGGGAACCGATGATCCTGCAGGAGTACGCCCCCGGACCCGAGTTCGGCGTGTTCTGGTACCGCCTCCCGGGAGAGCCTCAAGGGAAGATCTTCAGCATCACCGAGAAAGTCATCCCTGAGGTAACCGGCGACGGCAAGCGAACCCTGGAGAAATTGATCCTGGACGACGAACGTGCCGTGGCCATGGCCGGGTTCTACCTTGAAGCCCACCCGGACGCATCCGACCGGGTCCCGAACGACGGAGAAAAGGTCGCCCTCGCAGAACTGGGCACTCATTGCCGTGGAGCGATGTTTCTGGACGGTATGTGGGTCAACGGCGAGAAGCTGGAAGCCGCCGTCGAAGGGATCAGTTCATCCTTCGAAGGTTTCTGGTTCGGGCGATACGACATCCGCGCAACGACCGCAGACGACCTGACACACGGCAGGAACTTCAAGATCATCGAGCTGAACGGCGTGACTTCCGAAGCAACCCACATCTACGACCGCAAAACGTCTCTCTTCCAGGCCTGGAAGGTACTTGGCAGGCAGTGGGACATCGCATTCGAGATCGGAAAGCGGAATCGGGAGGCCGGCAGTGAGCCGACCGGCATCGGTGAACTGTTCAGGCTATCGCAGCGTTACCGGACCAAGGCAGCGCGGCGCAGCTGACACTCCGGTCAATAAAAACCGGACCCCTCTCGAGGTCCGGCAGGAAGCTTATTGCTTGCTTGTCTGTTGTAGTTACGCTTCGGCCATCGGCACGATGCAGTCTACCGGACAAACGGTGACACACATGCTTTCGCCTTCTTCTTCACACTCGGTGCATTTGGCGGCATCGATTAAATAGATATCGTCGCCTGCCGTGATCGCTTCACGGGGGCACTCCGGTTCGCAAGCCGCGCAGTTGATGCATTCTTCGGTAATCGTCAGAGCCATTGGTTGTTCCTCCTGCTGGATGAATTCAGGTCACTCAGCACTCCCGTCGTCTGAGACGCTGTAATAGTGGTACATCATTTCCGACTGTGCATCCTGAATCACGGACTATGATGGTCCATAGGTAAACACCTGAAATCAGTACCTTTTGGGGTCTGATTCACCTGCAGGGATCAGCAGGCTTCCACCACCAGGTGGACGCTCTCTTCGTCCGGCTGCTCTCCGCCAAAACCGCCGTATTTCGCAGTTACCTGAAGGCCTGCCTGCTCCATCAGCCGCAGGGTCGTCTCCGGCGCCATATAGCGGTGCACGATGGTCTGCCGGACCTGCCGAACCGGATCCTCCCCACGGATGGTGAACAAATAGGTCACCTCAACCGTGGAGGCCCGGGGATCCCAGACGTCCCTCTCCCTGACATCGATCTCCCGCTCGCCGTCCAGAATCGTTGTGAGATATTCCACGCCGTCGTCGGCTTCCCCCAGAGGATCCGGTTCGTCCTCCGGGTCGACCCGGTAGACGTCGAACAGCAGCCGGCCGCCCGGACCAAGGTGCCGCCGCGCGGACTCGAAGCAGGAAAGAACCTGGTCATCCGACGGCAGGCAATACAATCCGTTGAATGGAATCAGAACACGGTCGAATGTACTGCCGATGTGGAAGGTAGTCATGTCGCCCTGGAGCAGTTCGATTCTGTCGGCATGTTCAGGAGGGAGTTCGGTGATTCCTTCCATCGCCAGTTTCAGCATCGCCGGGTCCCGGTCGACGCCGGTTACACGGCTGCCGGCCTGGGCCAGCGGAGCGAGCAAACGGCCGAATCCACACCCCAGTTCCAGGACCGATCCCGCTCCGTGACAGGCGTTGACGTAGAAAGATGAGTCCCCTGCACTGCCGCGATGCAGAAGCTGGTATAGCCGGGCCGATTCCATTTTTTCCTGGTTCAGTGCACTCATAAGAGGACACTATAATCCACAAGAGCTTACAAATCTTTGTCACTCCCAGCTCCGCTCCGCGTCGTTCCGTTGCAAGGATGTCCCCCGGATTTCCGGCTTTCCGGAATGCCCGGAACATCGCAACAAAGGGATAAAGCCCCTAGTTTCAGGCACCTGCGTACGGTTCGGGCGCCGTCGGTTTTTCCGGGTATTTGGGTTCTCATTATTTTTTCACCGAGTATGCGGAGGGTGAGGACTAACAGGCGTTTTGGCATCGCGGAGGTACCAGGTTTGCTCTACACTATGGGCGAGCCAATTACCGGCATTACAGCCGTCGGCCTGAAAGGAGAAGGGATGAGAGCATCGAAACATACGGCGATATGTATGATCCTCGCTTCAGTCACCCTCTCTTCATTGTTGTTGTTCGTTGAGCAGGACAACTCCGTAGTGGTCGCCTACGAACCGATTGCCAAACCGGCGCCGGCCATGACCCACGCCGAACGTTCGAATCGTATCCGCTCCGCCATCCTGACCCTGGCGAAAAAGCACCGCACATTCGGCGACCGGGAAAGACTGCGGCAACTTGCCGACATGATCTACCATGAATCCCTGGCGGAGGAGTTGGATCCGCTCCTGGTGGCCGCCATTATCTCAACGGAAAGTTCTTTCCGGCCCGCCGTGGTCAGTACAGCCGGCGCCGTGGGACTCATGCAGCTGCGGCCGTTCGTTGCCCAGGACGTGGCGGAACGGAACGACCTGCTGTGGTCCGGAGAGATCACCCTGGTGGAACCCGATCAGAACGTGCGCCTCGGCGTGCTGTACTACCGGGAACTGGTGGACCGCTTCCAGGGCGACGAACGGTTGGCCCTAATCGCCTACAACCGGGGCCCGACCCGCCTGCGTTCCCAGATGCGGACCAGCAACGGAGCGGTCGCCAGCCGCTACGCCGAGAACGTGCTTCGCCTGTACCAACAGCTTTGCGAGGATTGCGGCCTGCTTCAGGCGTGATGCGCAATAAAGGGTACGTTTACCGGGAAATCCTCACCGAACCGATCCGGAATGACGATCTTCTGGACTTCCTCACCTTCAAATATCCTCATTCCACCCGGGACCAGTGGCAACAGCGGATCCTGGAAGGCCAGGTACGGCTGGACGGTGACCAGCTGAGCTGGCATCGACCGCCCTGGGACGAGCCGGACGCTGTCAGAGCCTTCGGAGTGCTGCACCGCGACGACGACCTGCTGGCGGTGGCCAAGCCGGCCGGCCTCCCTACCCTGCCCGGAGGCGGCTTTCTCGAGAACAGCCTGCTCTACGCGGTACGGGAGTTCGATCCGGCCGCCTCACCGCTGCACCGATTGGGACGATGGACCTCCGGGCTGGTCCTGTTCGCCCGGAACCGGGTAGCGATGGCAAAAGTGTCCAAGGTGTGGAGACTGAACAGGGTCCGCAAGGTTTACCGCGGACTGGCAAATGGAGAACCGCAGGAAGAGCGGTTCGACATCGATGCGCCGATCGGACCGGTACCCCATCCATTGCTTGGAACGGTCCATGCCGTTTCCGAGAACGGCAAGCCGGCTCGCTCCCGGGTCACCGTACTGGAGCTGAGGGAAGGCTGCTTTTTAGCCGAGATTGAAATCGAGACCGGCCGGCCTCATCAGATCCGCATCCATATGGCATCATGCGGCCATACACTCTGCGGCGATCCCCTTTATAAGTCCGGAGGGATGCCGGCGATCGACAGCACCGCCCTGCCAGGCGACCCCGGGTACCTGCTGCACTCCATGGCACTGGAGCTGGATCATCCCGGCACCGGACAGTCTCTGAAACTGTTCTGCCGGCCGCCCGAGGTGCTGGAGACCTCAGAGGGGGACAGTCCCCTGCAGGGACAGTCCCCACTCGGTTAAGGGCAACTCTCCACCCGGACCTCGCCGCATACGTTGCTGGCCTGGGGTCTGGCTGCTCCGCTGGAATCCTGTCCGCTTCCCCCTTCGCGGCCGCCCACAGACGGAACCACCAGGTAGTACTCGTTCCCGGAACCCGGGGTAAAGGTGGTCGGCGACGTGTTGTTGCACACATCCCCTGCCGGTGCATGGCTGTACTGTCCGGTGGACTGCAACAGGTTCAGATCCCCGGCCTGGACCGAATAGGTCTGCCCCGGGACTTCGATGCTGTTACAGGACTCGGACCAGGAGGCCTGGATGTCGCCGCCAACCAGGTCGAACTGCACCGGGCTCACCACCGAACCGGGCCACCGGATGACGTCGCAGGTTGCCGGCCCCGGTTCCTGAATCTCAATATGGACCTGGTCGACATACCAGCCCTCGCCGTCATTGCGGCGACGGTTGTCGGATCCGAACACAAACGCCAGCCAGACCGTGTTGCCGCGGTACGCCGTCAGATCGAAGGTGCTGGTGACCCAGCCGCCGGATGTTCCGTGGAACGCCGGTCCGTTTTCCAGGCCGTTGCACCCGGCACCGGCGATATTGCCGTTGGGGGAATATCCTCCGACCGGCGTGAGGGTGGAGTAGATGTCCTGGCCGTCGGCCACCCCGTCTACGACCACACGGCCGCCGTCACCGTTGATGACCGTTTCATACCAGTGCACCACCGTCATGGTGGCCACATCGGCGGTGGCCGGGATCTGGAACCCGGGTCCGCCGGTGGAATCCTGTCCCCCGTAATGCAGCCAGGCGTAGTTCAACGTGGCGTAGCTGTTCCCGGGGCCGTTGCCGGCATGGAAGCTGATGCCGTGGGCGGCGTCCTTGGTTTCCAGGTTCCATTCATCCTTGGTCGGCTTGTTGCACCCCGGCAGGCCCGGATCCGATGCCAGGTGGGACCAATCCGGCGCGCTGCCCGAATCGAACGTCTCATCCAGCAGGACGGTATGGATCGGCGCCGGCACCCCGTTGTCCACCAGGACCTGGAACGCGGCGATCCGGTCTGCATAGCTCAGCGCTCCGCCGGACGATACGATATCCACCACATCGAATACAGCCAGGTTGCCGCAGCCGAAGGACGGATCCACGGTAAACCGGATCCCGGCGGTCACAGCTGCCTCCGAGCCGGGCAGGATATCGCCGAACAGCTGGGGGCCGGCGTCCAGCACCTGGATGCCGGCGGTTGCAGGCGCCAGCCGGGCCTGAACCTGGACAGCGGCTTCACTGCCCACGTTGCGCAACCGCGGGCGAACGGACCAAGTCTCCCCTGGCTCCACGTTGGGGTCCCCGTCGCCGTCCAGTTCGACCAGGGGCAGTTCCACAGAGTCATACACCACCACCGGTCCGAACGATTCCACAAGGACCTGCCATGCCCCCCGGCCGTAGGTTCCGGAGGTCACCATGCTCTGGGTCGGGTTATACTTCAGGTCGGTGACCACCAGCCCTTCCGGCAGACCGTTCATGTACGGCTGGAAGGAGGCGCCGCCGTCGGAGCTCCGGAAGATCCCGGTGTCGGTTCCGACGATGACGTCATCGGAGCTGAGCATCAGGACGCTGTTGGCCGGCACGTTGGGCAGACCGGCCCCGGTTTCCACCCAGTTGCCTCCCTGGTTCCATTCCCACAGGTGAGCGGTGTTGAAGCCGCTTACCACCGCAAGGGCCCGGTCCGGGTTATCCGGGTCGGAAGCGACGTCGTTGACGCCTCGCCCCGGGAGGCCTGCAGTGATGTCGGCCCAGTTGTTCCCACCGTCCGCCGAGCGCCAGATCCTGCCGCTGCCGCTGCCGGAATACAGGACGTCGGTGTGGATCCGATTGATCTCAAGAGCGAACAGCGAACCGGAGTTGTTGGTGAGATCCGACGGTCCGACCTGGGTCCAGCTGCTGCCGTTATTGTCGGAGCGGTACATACGGTGGGTGCCCAGAAACAGCGTGGACGGCTGCAACGGGTCCAGGAGGTACGGCGTGACCCAGTTGATGCGGTCGCCGTTGATGATCCCGCTGCCGCTGCCGGTGATCCTGCCGAACCCTCCGAGCACACCTGACGTGGAGCGGTACACACTGGGGTAACCGCCGCTGGGGTACGAGGTAATGAAGGCGTAGTTCGGATTGAACGGGTTGAAGTGGCAGACGAACCCGTCGCCGGTGACGGTCTGCAAACTCCAGATGTTGCTGGTGGTCCGAGCCAGGGAACTGTTGTCCTGGGCGCCGCCGCAGATGACGTCGGGATTCTGGGCATCCACGCCGATGGCGTAAAACTGCGTGATATTCAAGTTGCCGTTCTTGTTGCTGAAACTGGCTCCCAGGTTCTCGGTCTTCCAAAGGCCGCCGTCGCCGGCGGTATAGAACGCGTCGGGGTTGCCCGGATCCATGACCAGGACATGCATGTCCTGATGCACCTTTTGGGACGATCCCCAACCGTTGCTGAGATCGGTCCAGGTCAGGCCGCCATCCATGGACCTCCAGTTTCTGATGGTCCCTCGTATGACAATGTCCGGATTGGTGGTGTGGACCCTCAGGACCATGTTGTAGGAACACTGGCCGTCGCAGGCGTCGCTGCCGGATGCTCTCAGTTCCCACGTGGCGCCGCCGTCGGTGGTACGCCACAGTGCGTTGGGGCTCTGGAACAGGACATAGACCGTGTTGGAATCGCTGGGAGAAACCGCCAGCTCGGTCCGGCCGGTGCCGCTGCTGGGCAGGCCGGAAGCGGTCTGAAGTATCCAGCTCACACCGTTGTCCGTGGATTTGTAGACCCCTCCGGAGGTCCCGGCCCAGAAGACATCCAGCACCGTCGGGTCCTGGGCGATCTCGTAAACCGCGGCGGAGAGGCGCTTGGTCCAGGTCAGGCCTGCATCGCCTGTGGTGTAGATCCCGCCGGAAGTGCTGGACCCGCCGGTGCAGCCCCGGATCCTGCCGCCGGTGACCAGATGGGACGAATCCCTGGGATCAACCACAACGTTGGCGAAGGAGGACAGGTCCTCCAGGGTCTGGCCGGCGCTGCCGTTGCGGCTTTCCCACGTCAGACCACCGTCGGTAGAGCGCAACAGGCCGATGCCGAAGTAGCTTTCACAGCCCTGGTTGTTCTCGCCGGTACCGGCCCAGATCGTATTCGGAGCATTAGGATCCACGGCGACAGAACCGATAGTCATGGTCCCGGCGGTGTCGAATATGCTGGTCCAGGACAGGCCGTCGTTGTCCGATTTCCACAGGCCGCCGGAAGCGGTGCCGACGTACAGGATGCCCCCGGTCCAATCGGCGGCGAGAGACGATACGCGTCCGGAGATGTTTCCGAAGGTCCAGCCCCCGAACGTGGACGGCGACGGACCCATGGAGACCCAGAAATTCTCCGGTTCGTCGATGCCTGCGGACCGGCGCTGCCTCTGGGCCTTGATGGCGGCCCGGGTCGCGTCGACGCCGGCTGCCCGCAGCTCAGCCATCTCTACGTCGGAAGAGGTGCCGGCCCGCCGGGTGGAATAAAACCACTCCAGCCGCTTCTGGATCCGTTCCTGTTCGTCCAGCTTGGTATCGACGATCACGGGACGGAGCGGTTCCAGCTGGGCCAGGGCGGGCTGCAGGCCGGCGGCAAACAGCAAAACTGTAAGCATGGAGGCGAACGGGGGGAACTTGATCATCAGAAAAAGCCTCATCGACCGAAGTTCTCCGGCCGCGATCGGATCATCACGTCAACCGCATTTATATACGTCACGAACGGGATTGCGGCAACATTGTGATTAAATTCAAAAGTCTTTTTATTGCAGTATCTTAGATCAGATAACGCGTCCAGAAAAATGGGGACATTGCACTTTATATCCAAATTCTTAAAGCTCTGCCACCAATTCAAGCCGGAACCTGAATCGGGATGTATCCTCCTTGCAGGGTTGATGGTCCACGGGCCGCCCCGACCGAATGGAGATGACGATGCCGAACCGTACAGGTCATTTAGCGGCCATTCTGATGATCACATTGGGGACGTTGTGCCACACCCTGGCCCAGTCCGACCCCCAGACCGAGGACTGGAGCAGGCAGGACCAGCGGTACATGGAGCGGATGAAGAAGCAGGGCGAACAGGAAAAGCAGGCGAGCAGGAGCCCTGAAGCGATCCGCGAGGCGTACATCCAGGAAGCGAAAAAGTTGATCAGAGACAAGAACTACGCAGCCAAGAAGACGGCGCACTACATGGTTCGAACCGACGATCCACGATTGAACCCGGCAGCAGCCGGACTCCTGCTGGAGCAGTTTCGCAATTTCTTTATCCAGTATTGGGCGGACGAAGTCGAACTCAAACCGTATGAGAGCATCGCCCCGGTCTTTATCTTCTATTCGTACTACAAGTTCAACAAGATCGTAACCGGAAAGGCCCGGTTCGACGAGTTCCAGCCTGCGGGACATTACCGGGGAGGCCTGGACCTGATTACTCTGCATTCCGACAGCTCGGCCCTCGGCGAGTTACCGGTCACCCTGGTCCACGAGGCGGCTCATCAGCTTATGGAAATGATGCATTACGGCAACCGTTCCAGCTGGGTCAGCGAAGGCATGGCCAACTACTTTGCTCTGACCGAAACCGATGCACATGGGAGTTACAGTCCCGGCAAGATCGGCACCGTGCGCAACTCGGTTGCCAAGGACGGAGGCAAGTCGCGATCGGCCGCGGCGCGAAATCACCTTGTCCTGCTGAAGAAGGAACTCCGTAAGAAGGATGGCGGGTTGCGAATCCTGGACATCGTGGACATCCGATCACACGAGGAGTTCTACGGGCCGGAGATCCAGCTCAACTATGCCGCCTCATGGGTCCTGGTGCATTACCTCCTCCATGGTGAGGAGGGGCGGTATCGACCGGGATTCATCCGGTTCATGGAACAGGACGACCCGACGAATACCGGCCCCGAAGTACTCCTTGAGTCGCTGGGCGCGGACGCAGAATCGTTTCAAACCGGCTTCACCCGTTACGCCGGGAAGATGTAAATGGGGACATTCCGCTTTTTCACAATCATCACCACATCCTGGCTGAGTTGCCCCTGTGCAACCTAAGTCACTGCAGCAATCCCACATTTATCGCCAACTGCTGTAAAGTTACCATTAGGTCCCAGCACTTCCTCATAACGCAGGAAGGCCATGCCAAGAACTGCACGCGCCGCACGGGGGGACATTTGTTACCACGTGATGAACCGCGGGAACAGCCGCTCGATCGTATTTCACAATAACGATGATTATCGGTACTTCGAAACGCTCCTTGCCCGTGCAAAAAAACGTATGCCGATGAGAATATTGGCCTGGTGCCTCATGCCCACTCACTTCCATTTGCTCCTCTATCCACTCAGGGACGGGGATCTGGGGAGATGGCTTCACTGGTTGTTAACGAGCCATGTGCAGAGGTACCGAAAAAAATATGATTCCTCCGGAAGGATCTGGCAGGGCCGATACAAGGCACCTCCGATCCAACAGGACAGTCATCTTTTATGGGTGATGCGCTATATTGAGCGCAATCCAGTAAGAGGCGGTATTGCTAAGAATGTTCAGAGCTGGGAGTGGTCAAGTTTTCTTCGGCGGACGATCAAGAATGACACTCTACTTGATCTTGCTCCTATAGAGCTCCCCACGCCCTGGGTCGATTTTGTGAACGAAGCGATTACGCAGAAGGAGCTCGAGGCCGTGCGGTCGAGCTTGTCATCAGGGCGCCCACTCGGCGATTCAGCCTGGGTTCGCCGATCCTCGGAGGAGTTGGGTTTGATGAGTACACTTCGATCGAGAGGGCGACCCAGAAAGAATGGACAATCAACCTCGAGGCTCCAGAATAATTAATACCGCAAATATCAATCCAAAAAGCGGAATGTCCCCATTTACCTCACCGGGCGGCCGGACAGGAGTCGGGAATACAGGTTCAGATAATGCCGGCCCTGGGTATCCCACGAGTAATCCTGCGCCATGCCGTTCTGCATCAGGCGGCGCCAGCCGTCCCGGTCCGAGAACGCATTCATGGCGGACTGCAGAGCCCAGCGGAAGTTGTCTGCATCGTAATGATCGAATACGAAACCGGTGCCGCTGTTATCGTCCGGGTTCCACATCTTGACCGTATCGGCCAGGCCACCGGTCTTGCGGACCAAAGGCACGGTTCCGTAACGCATGCTGTACATCTGGTTCAGGCCGCACGGCTCGAACCTCGACGGCATGAGGAAAATATCAGACCCGGCCTCGATACGATGGGCCAGCCTGGCATTGAAGCCGCGGTAGAAACATACTTTGCCCGGAAACTCCAGTTGCAGGGTGGCGAAGTAAGACTCGTAGGACTTGGCGCCACTCCCCAGCACTACCAGGCGGACATCGTTGCCGGCCAGGATTTCCGGCAAAATCCCGAACATCAGGTCGAACCCTTTCTGGGAAGCAAGCCGCGAGACGATCCCCAGCACCGGCCCGCCTGGCTCCGGGCTTAATCCCAGTTCCATGAGAAGCTGATCCCGATTGATGCGCTTACCATCCAAATCGCCCGCCGAGAAGTTGCGGACGATGTTGGGATCGTGCTCCGGCGACCAGATCGAGCAGTCCACACCGTTGACGATCCCGACTACCGAACCTCCTCGGCTCTTCAGCGTATCCTCCATCCCCATGCCGTACTCAGGCGTCTGGATTTCGCGGGCGTACGTTTCGCTCACCGTGGTGATGGCGTCGGCGTACAGGATGCCGGTTCTCAGGAAATTAATCCGATCCGCGGCGAGGTCTTCCCGGTGGAACATCTTTTCGTGACCTGCCATTCCCAGGTCACCTATGATCCCTGCTTTGAACACTCCCTGGTAGGCGACATTATGGATGGTCAACACCGTTCGGGAGTCGTTGAACAGCTGGTCCCAGGCATACAGGGTGCGGAGGTACAGCGGGATTAGTGCGGTATGCCAATCGTTGCAGTGAACAATATCCGGTCGCCACTGCAACCTCTGGCAACTCTCGATGGTTGCCCTGCAAAACATGGCGAAGCGCTGGTGCTCGTCCGGGTCGGAACCGTACAGCGCCTCCCGGTGGTAGTACTCGGGACAGTCCAGGAGGTAGAGCGGCGCTCCGTCGGGGGCAGTAACCGTTTCGTACACCGAGCCGGCCACCTGCCGGCCTGCCATGTCCACTTGGATATCGGTCAGGCCGTGGACCGGTTTGAAGTCATCCCGGCCTTGGTCGATGCTGCCGTACAGAGGCATGAACACCCGGACGTCGTGGCCGGCGCGGGCCAGGAATCCCGGCAGGGCGGCTGAGACGTCGGCCAGGCCACCGGTCTTGGCGAATGGGGCGACTTCGGAAGAGACAAAGCAGATTCGCAGCGGGTTCACAGCTTCTCCGTTCGGTTCGTACGAGCAGCCAGGGTCGATTGTACCACCGTACGATTGCCTTGTATTCCGGCATTTATCTGCCCCACCGGCTCTCGCTTGAGGCAACTCTCCCGGCTAAGCGGCCGCTCAGGATATGGATCCGTATCGCGACGAACCGGCCCTGGACAACCACCAGACGCCGATAGGCAGGCAGGAACCGGAGACCATCCCTACCGACGAGATAATCGACGGATTGTCACGGGAACTGGACCATAGCGCGGCAGCACAGCCCGATACCCGCAGCCCCAAGGGGATCATGCAGCCGATGGTCTGGACCATGATGCTGTTGGTGGTCCTGCTCGGCGGCTGGACCTTCCTGGTACAGGAGCCGGTCCTGGAACCGGCGCCGCTGGACCTGAATTCATTCCGGGCCACCCCGGAGATCCTGCAGATCGATGTGGCGGCGCCGAACGTGCAGGCCCAGATCAGCATCAATCGCTGGATGAAATTGCGCCCAGAATCCCGGATTCGACTGGTTGAGAACGCCAGTCGCGTCGCATCCACGGCCGGTTATCACAGCTTCACGTTCAACGGCACCGACGGCAGCGTATTGGCCCGGTGGCGCCGGGAAGACGGTGTGCAGCTGCTGTATCCCAAACCGGATTCGGTGAACGTTCACATGCCTTAGAATGGGGCGAAGTCCCGATTTTATCAGAGCAGTTTCTCCCGCCGCTCCGCCCGGGTGAACCCCATGGCGATGACCGCCGCGATGGCGAACAGGAACCCGATCCGGTTCTGAACCGTCCAGGCCAGGACATCCGCCGGGTCACGGCCGTCTCTCAGCAGCACCGCCGGGTTCCAGAACGGTGAGATTCGGATCTGGGTGGTACCGAAACCGGTGAACAAGAAGTTCAGCAGCAATACGACGATCACCACCAGGCCGCCGCTGGCCTCCGATTTGAACAATGCCGCCAGGCTCATGGACACCGCCAGGTAGAACAGCGCCGGCTGCATGGCGCCGTACAACGCTCCCAGCGGGTAATCGGTAAAGAAGGCATAGGCGGCACCGGCCAGCAACGCTTCAGCAGCCACCAGGGTCAGCACGGAAACGATCAGCTTGGAGATCCAGATCCGATGGGCGCCGCCGGGAACGGTATAGGCGATCTCCAGGGTGCGCTTGTCGATCTCACCGGCGATGATTTTCCCGCCCAGGAAGATCCCGAGCACCGTCAGGGGCGTACCGATCAATCCGGTCTGGGCGTCCAGCGGAAGATACTGGCCCTCGCTCATTTTCATCAGAACCAGCAGCCATAGCAGTACAGGCCACAGCAGCGAGAACAGCGGCACCAGCCAGAACCGCTTGCCCATAAGCAGCCTCGCCGAGAGGCGCAGCAGTCGGATCTCATCCCTGAATCGCTGCGCCTTCATGCTTCCACCTCCGCCAGCCCGTCGCCTACAAGCCAAAGGTAACCGTCCTCGAGGGAGGGCTCGATCGGTACCGCTGCCGGATGGGGTTGGGTGCGGCTGAGAACCCGGCTCCTGGACATGCCGCCGGCCTCCGGCACCTGGTCGGCCACCAGCACACCGTCGGGCAGAGTGCCCTCCTCCTCCGCCGTCAGCCGGACCTCCCAGACACGTCCCGTCGCTTTCTCGGCCAGTGCCATCGGCTCGCCATCGTAGACCATGCGGCCCCTTGTGATGACTATGACCCGCTCGCAAGCGACCGCCACGTCTTCCACCACATGGGTGGAGAACAGCACCACCCTCCCGGCTGCCAGCCGAGAGAGCAGGTTCCGGAACCGGATCCGCTCCCGGGGATCCAGGCCGACAGTCGGCTCATCCACGATGATCACCGGAGGGAGGCGCAACAAGGTTCGGGCCACCGCCACGCGCTGGCGCTGGCCACCGGAGTAGCTGCCGATCGGCTGGTCGGCCTTCTCCAGGAGTCCTACGTCCTCCAGCAGCCGGTTGACCCGTTCATCACGTTTTTCCTCCGGCAGGTCGTACAGCATGGAATAGTACTGCAGGTACCCCCGGGCGGTCATGTCCTGAGGCAGTCCGAAATCCTGGGGCAGGTACCCGACCCAGCGGGCCAGGTATTTACGGAGCTTCTCCAGCCGAACATTCCCCAGCCAGATCGTACCGGCCTTG
>CALZKF010000002.1 GCA_945787955.1 uncultured Acidobacteriota bacterium
CTCGGAGATCAACCAGTTCAGGCCACATGGCGGAGGGGAAATACGCCGGAATTCCAATTGTTTTTTCGTATTCGCAGGCCGCCGCCCGCCCTGGTTCGCGCTGGGCCGCGGCAACTAGACGGTCGAGAACTCCAGCCGTGAGAAACGGTTGGTCACACCCGGCCAGGACCAGACCGTCCGCCGGTGCGTCCCGCAGCCCGGCGTCCCGGGCCGCCTTCGCCACGCTGGACGCCAAGCCGTCCCTGTAGCCCTCGTTCCAGACCGTAAAGGCGCCAAGATCCGAGGCCAGCGCCTCGATTTCCCGTCGTGACGAGCCGGTCACAACATTCACCGAACGGACCGACGACCGATGGCCTGCCCGGACCGAGCGCTCCAGCAGACTTGTACCGCCGATCTCAGCCAGCGGCTTGGGCCGGCCCATCCTCACGGACAGGCCGGCGGCAAGGATGTAGAGATCGGCGGTCATGGGATCTTACTTGGACTGCTCGACGTACCTGAGGAACTCCCCATCGGTCCCCAGCACCAGCACCGTGTCCTTGTCCAGGGTCTCCTTGAGGGTGGTCATCGACTTGGTGAAACGGTAGAAGTCCGCGTCGCGGTTGTACGCCCGGGCGTAGATGTCCGCCGCCTGGGCGTCGGCCTTGCCCTTGGTTTCTTCCGCCGTGCGGTACGCCACCGACGTGATCTCCTGGAGCAGCTTCTCCTGCTCACCACCGATGTTGGCCGCCTCGCCCTCGCCCTCGGACCGGAACTGCTCGGCGATCCGCTTCCGTTCGGAGATCATGCGCTGGTAGACCTCGCGACGAACCTCCTCCACGTAGTTGATCCGCTTGAACCGGAAATCCAGGATGCTTATCCCCAGGTCGGTAACCCGGCCCTGAGAGTTTTTGAGAACCTCCCTGGCGATCTCCGCCCTTCCGATCTTGATGGCGGCGAACTCGCTGTCGCTTTTGGTGTCCGTGTCGTCCTCGGATACCTCGAATTCCCGTGTCGTGGTCCGCACAACTTCCAGCAGGTCGTGGTTGGCGATGGCGTTCCGGGTTTCCCCGTCCAGGATATCGTCCAGACGGGATTGGGCTCCCCGTTCGTCGCG
Organism: uncultured Acidobacteriota bacterium; assembly: GCA_945787955.1. Lineage (GTDB taxonomy): Bacteria > Acidobacteriota > Polarisedimenticolia > Polarisedimenticolales > Polarisedimenticolaceae > Polarisedimenticola. Next base: position 1,094 of record CALZKF010000002.1, read on the forward strand.
GAGGCGCTGGAAGTATTTCAGAGGGTCGGTGATCTGCCAGCGGGCATATGTGTCCACATAGATGAACCGTTTGTCCCGGGTCGGGATCTGGTTGCGCTCGCCGTCCCACTCCAGGAACCGCTTCTCGAAGAAGTTCGCCTTCTGGATGAACGGTGTTTTGACCTTGAGTCCGGGATTGACCACCGGCTCTCCGACCGGATCCCCGAACTGGGTGATAATCACCTGCTGGGTCTCGTCCACGATGTAGAACATCCCGCCGAACACGCTTAGCACCAGGAGAAGGATTATGAGACCGACCAGCATTCCTATCCGTTTCATCACTTCACCTCCCCGTCCAGGTTGAGGAGCGGCAGAACGCCTTTGAGGTCCTTGTCCAGGATCACCTTCCGTTTCACGTTGGGATAGATGGTGCCCATGGTTTCCAGATACATGCGCCGCCGGGTCACCTCCGGCGCCCTGCGGTACGCGTCCAGCAAGACGCTGAACGCCGCCACGTCGCCCTGAGCCCGGTTGACCCGGTCGGTGGCGTACCCCTCCGCCGCCTGCACCGTTCGTTTGGCCTCACCCTGGGCTTTGGGGATAACCTTGTTGAATGCGGAACGGGCCTCGTTGATCCGGCGCTCCTTCTCCTGCTGGGCCTGGTTGACCTCGTTGAACGACGGCTTGACCTCGTCCGGCGGGTTGACGTTCTGCAGCACGATCTGGTCCACACGGATCCCGGTCTCGTACTGGTCGCACAGTTCCTGCAGCAGCACCTCGGCCCGGTCGGCGATCTCCTGCCGGCCGATGGTCAGGACTTCGTTGACACTGCGGTCCCCGATGACCTGGCGCATCACCGCCTCGTTCATGTCCCGGAAGGTTTCTTCCATGTTCCGGACCTTGAACAGGAACTTGTACGGGTCGGTAATCCTGAACTGGGCGATCCACTCCACGTCGGCTACGTTCAGGTCGCCGGTCAGCATCAGCGACTCGTCTTCCAGATTGGCTGCGGAGTACCGGGTGCGAACTCCGGCGCCTTCGGTCCGGAATCCGAATTCCGACTTCAACTGGCGCTGGACCGCCACCTTGAACACCTGGTCAACCGGGTACGGCAGCTTGAACTGCAGCCCCGGCTCCCGAACGCCGACGTACTTCCCGAAGCGCATGATCACTCCGACCTCTTCGGCGCCGACCTGGAACACAGTGCTGAAAGCCAGGGCGGCCAGGATCAGTATCAGGACCCCGATGGCGATGCCCCGGATCGGGATGTTCGGGGGATGAAGGTTCCTGACGTCGATGACGCGAGGCCCTTTGGAATCCATTCTGGTCTCCTCTATAAGGCAGGTTTGGAAAAGTCGATTATATCGGGAGGAATATTCTCGTTCCACAAGGCGTGAAGAACCTACATACACCGGATCGATCCGATTTGTTCAGCCGATCTCTGGAATAAAAGTGAGAATTCAAACAATTCCGCAAAAAGAGCCTGATATCAGCCACCATTTTGAAATCCACAGAACGTAATCGTGCCCTGACTTCCTGAGTGCCGGGACCTATATTTCGAACTGGGCATATGGCTGTCACCCGGGAAGGATCGTGGCTGAAGCATGAGCAAATTTGAAGTTCGCTGCCCGGCATGTGAAGAGCTTTACCTGCTGGACCAGGACATCGTCCCGACAGGCGGAGGCGAGGTGCCCTGTCTTAACTGCGGGGGCCTCATCCCGGTTGCAATCCCCACACAGGAAACGGCCCCGCAGGAACAACCTGCAGTCGCGGCGACTGACGCCGCGGAAGAGATTGTCTGCCCGCGATGCCAATTGCATTTCATACCGCGGACGTCCCTGGACCAGGACCCTGTTTCGGACCGTCGAACGGTTCTGGTCGTCGAGGACATGGAGTACTTCCAGGAGATCGCCAAGGACGCCCTTCGGGAACTCTACGAGGTCAAGACCGCCGACTCCACAGCGGAGGCGCTTCGAATCCTGAAACAGGGCGGCATCGACCTGCTGGTGCTGGACCTGACGTTGGAACACACAGAAGACGGTCTCGGGCTGCTGACCCAACTCCACCCGAAGCCTTGCCCGATCCTGATCTTCACCGCCGAGGACGAGGCGGAAATGTACGGCGACCGCTGGGATGAGCTGCAGCGCCATGGCGCCGATGATCTGGTCATGAAAGGGATGAACGTCGGAGAGATGCTGTTCAAGAAGGTGGGAGATCTGCTCGGTGTTCGTTCCGAAGAAAGGTCCCACGGCGGCTAGAGTCGGCAGTTTCGGGGACAGGCACCTTAACCGGGGTTAAGGTGCCTGTCCCCGAAATATCAGAAGGTGTAGGACAGGCCGACGGAGATTGAGGTCCCGCCCAAATCGAGGTCACCCAGTCCTGCGAAATCGGAACCGAGGTTTTCGTCGACCCAGGTGTATTTGCCTTCAATCAGCAAGCCCATGTTCGGCGAGACCGGCAACTCGATGCCGGCCAGGGCGTGAGCCGAGAAGGCGGCGCCGGTATCCTGGAAGCGGTCGAATACCACCTCATCCAGATCGAAGTCCACAAAGTCTCCGACCTCTTCATATTCGAAGAAGTTCACGCCGATCCCACCACCCAGGTAGAGCACCGGTCGCCGAACCATGACCTGGCCCCGGCTGCCCCGGGCGCCGTAACGGCCTGCGGGCAAAAACCGAACGTCTACCGACAGCGGCACCATGGAGAGGTTGGTATCGTGAAAGATGCGGAAACCGTCGGCATCAGTGTAATCACGATACGCGCTGAACACCGTTTCATTGTAGAAGTCGATGTTCAAGCCGACCTCGAGGTTGTTGCTCACGCCGGTCAAATACGTGAAACCGACCTGCACGCCGTCAAAATCACCGGCGTCCAGTGTGAAGACATCCTCGGTCTCCGCCCAAAAATCACTCTCGCCCTCAGGAAAGAAGCCGCCGAACTTGAACTGGAAGGTCCGATCCGCCACCGGGCCGGACGCCATGACGGACCCGGACGCCGCAAGGGCAACCAGGATCGCCGGGATGATCAGGATTCGCGCTGGATTTCTCATTTCCGCCTCCAAACCGGCCCGGGATCTGCCCCTTCCGACCGGGATTCTGTGTGGGGTATGGAAGATTGCAAGGGCCGGGCCAGTGTTGTATTTTCTGATAAATGTACTTAAAATAGGCTTTTCTTCGCCAGGAACCGTTCCGGCCGCCGGCATCTGTCCGCCGGAGAGGACAGCCGGGACCTCGTGACAGGTCAGTTTCCCCGGCGATCCTCAGGAACCGCCCGGGCCACTTCGACGGCGGTCCGGTAACGGCCGAACGGCGCAGCGATCTGGGCCCCCTGGATGTGGGGCAGCAGGGCAACCAACATCTCCCGGGCTATGGCGATCCCTTCATTCCGAGCCGAATCCCCGGACCCCGTTTTCCGCATCCGCTCCAGGATCGGGTCAGGCACGTGGACCCCGGGAACCTCGTTATTCATGAACTCGGCGTTGTTGTAAGAGGCCAACGGCCAGATCCCGGCCAGGATCGGAACATCCAGGTGGGCGATTTTTTCTTTGAACGACAGAAACTGCTCCACGTCAAAAACGGGCTGGCTGATGGCGAACTCCGCACCAGCCTCCACCTTCCACTCCAGGCGTGAGATCTCCCGTTCCAGGTCCAGCATTCCAGGATTGACACCTACACCGAAACAGAACGAAGTCGTCTCACCGATCAGGTTGCCGCCTACATCCACTCCGTGGTTGAGACGTTGAACCATATTGGTGAGGCCGATGGAGTCCACATCGAACACTGCGGTGGCATCGGGATAATCCCCGAGCTTGGGCGGGTCACCTGTGATGATCAACACGTTCCTGAGGCCGAGTATGTGGGCGCCCAGAAGATCAGACTGCATTCCCAGCAGATTGCGGTCGCGACAACAGTAATGGATCAACGTCTCTATCCCCAGTTCCCGCTCCAACCTGACCGCCATGGCCATCGGACTGACCCGGGCCGAGGCGCGCGGCCCGTCGGGGATGTTGATGACGTCGATGCCGGCATCTCTGAGGCGCGCTCCACCCTTGAAGCATTTTTCCAGTTCCACCCCTCTGGGCGGGAGCATTTCCACGCTGACGGGGAAACGGCCCTCCGCAAGCCGGGCGGCAAACCGGGACCGTTCCGCCATCGGTACCGCAGGGGTCTGTTTCCCGGCACGGTCTCCCGGTATCTCGATCCTGGGCGGGCGGGTCCGGGCCTGCATCGGTGCCGCTGCCCGCACCGCACGGCGGATGGCTGCCAGGTGGTCCGGCGTCGTTCCGCAGCAGCCACCGACTATCCTGGCGCCGGCGGCGATGAACCTTGCGGCAAACGTCGCCATGTACTCCGGGCTGCAGAGGTACAGGTTGCGGTTTTCCACCACCCTGGGCTTGCCTGCGTTCGGTTGGGCGATCACCGGCAGGTCAACCGCCACCACCAGTTTCTCAACCGCTTCCATCATCGCCGCAGGACCAACGGAACAGTTCACGCCGACGGCATCCACGGGGAGAGCCGCCAACTGGGGACCGAACACTTCCGGCGAGACCCCTTCGAGACTGGTGCCGTCATCTTCCAGGGTGATCTGGGCCACAATCGGCAGCTTCGAAACGGACCGGACGCCGCGGACGGCCGCCTCGATCTCCGGCATGTCGAAAAAGGTCTCTACCGAGAACAGGTCAACACCGCCCCGTTCAAGGGCGGCGGCCTGGGCCGCGAACATCTCTGCCGCCTCCTCGACGGCGGTCGGCCCCCATGGCTCGATCCTCACTCCCAGTGGTCCGATCGCACCGGCCACCAGCACCGACTCCCCTGCAGCCTCGCGGGCCAGAAGCGCCCCGGTTTCGTTGATCCGGTCCAGTTTGTCTCCCAAGCCATGCTTGCGGAGTTTGATCGCGTTGGCGCCGAAGGTGTTGGTCTCAATCACATCCACACCGATATCGACATAGCTGCGGTGAACGTCCTCTACCAGGGACGACGCGGAAAGATTCAATTCGTCGAAACAGCGATTCAGGTAAACTCCCAGGTCGTAGAGCCGGGTGCCCATGGCGCCGTCGAACACCACCACCTGATCGCCGACCAGCTTGTTGAAGTCTCGCGCCATGTTCAGCCTCCCTGCTGTCCCGTGCATTCTAGGCGCAATGATGGCCATCCCCACAAAAAAAGGACGCGGGGTCCGACCAGAGGTCGATCCCCGCGTCCTGTCAGAACCTCGGTACCCTCCAGAGAGGGCGTTGCGCTACTCGAGCACCCGGATCACTACCCGGCGGTTCAGGGACCGGCTCTCGGAGGTGCCGTTGTCCGCAACGGGCTTCGATTCGCCGAACGCGATCACGTTGATTGCATGCAGCGGGATTCCACCTTTTTCGTTCAGGTAACGACGGACCGCCTCGGCACGCTTGCCGGACAGCTCCATGTTGTAATCATCACTGCCGATGTTGTCGGTGTGGCCTTCGATCTCAACGTAGACCGCTTTCCCGTAGGACTTGATTCTGGCGGCCATGTCGTCCAGGAGCGTTGCTGCCGAAGCCGGAATTTCGGTCTGGTCGAAGGAGAACTTCACCCGGTCGTCAGAGAGGGTCTCGCTCCAGATCAGCTTGCCGGCGGCAGCCCTGTTGGCGGCGGCGTTGGCCGCTTCGGCGGCGCTCATGGCGCTGGTTCCGATGGAAACCGCTTTCTCGGTCTTGCCGGACAGCTCGGACAGCCGGGTGTCGGTTTCTGTTTTCAGATCGGCAACCCGTCGTTCATTCTCTTCGATGCCCGATTCCAGGGTCGAGACCTTCTGGTTGTTTTCTTCGAGGTCGGCACGATAGAGCTTCTTCGTGATGCAACCTGTGGAAGCCACCAGAGTCAGGGCGACGACCACGGCCAACAGGGCGATGGAGCGACTCTTCATGATCTGTATCTCCTTCCTGCCCCCGGAAACACACCGGGAGGGTTCCAACATGGACAGGCGTACTCTATCCATAGGTCTGTAGTGTTGCAACCTGTCTAAACAAAAACAAAAACGGGCCTGTCCAGGCTCCCCCAACGGCCGCGGGGATCAAGGCGCGTCGACCGTCCGGGGGAAAGGGGGTGTCCCCGAAGGTCTAAGATAGATGCCCCGAGCCAAATCATGAGAGGAAACCGGACAGGCTCCTTCCACCTTGAAGCAATACAAAACCGATGCCATGATTTCGGGATCGTAAAGCGCTCAAAACAGTTTCATATAATAACTATTTAAGTTATTTTACGGAACAAGAGAAGGAATATCTACCCGATCCCGAGCCGGACCGTGTATTTGTTGCACACTTGGTCGGACGGCTCAAGGTTCGGCGTAGTAGCCCCGCCGTGTACGGACCCTGTGGTCCGGGTCCCTGGTTATCAGCTTAACCCGGCGGAAATGACCGTCCCACTGCCGGCGGTTCGGGTAATATCCGATCACGTATTGGAGCCGCAATTCCCCTTCAATCTCCGCCACGGCCTCTTTCAATTCTGCCGGATCATGTACTCCGAACAGCATCCCGCCGGTCTCCCGGGCGAAGGTCGCCATGAGGCGGAGATTGACAGCCGTCGTGCCCTCAAGACGCAGCTCTTTGCGCAGTCCGGTGAACCCCAGGGCGTAAATCGGCACGTTGACCTGGCGTGCCAGCCGGAGTGCCTCCCAGTTTGAGAGTTCGCTGGCGTTGTCCACGCCATCGGAGATCATGACGATCGCCTTCTTGCCCTTGATCTTCTCATCCACCAGTTTCGGCGTAGCGGCCACAGCGTCGAATATCGCCGACTTGCCGTACCCCCGCTGCACATCCAGGCGGGCGAGGAATTTCTCTCGATCGGAGGTGAACTCGGTGACCCAGGCCACCTGATCATCGGCAAAGCAAATCAGGGCGAACCGGTCCTCCGGCCGCAACGTTTCGACAAAGTACCGGATAGCCTCCTTGGCCGCCTGGAGCTTGTCCATCTGCCGCATGCTGCCGGAGACGTCCAGGAGGAACGCGATGTGGATCGGCTCGGTGGTTTCGGAAGAGAAGAACTCGATCTTCTGGGGGATTGTGTCTTCGGCGAGCTGGAATTTCTCCTGGGTCAGGCCCCGGATAGTTCGGCCCCGCTTGTTGGTGACCGCCGCCGGCAGGAGGATCATCCGGACATTGTCATTCTCCACCTGGTGCATCCGCAGGATCCTGTCCAGGGTCTCGTCATCGATGTCTTTGGGGATCCCCCCGGACCGGGTAAACCCGGGGACCAGCTCCTCGGCCGTTTGCGGTTCATCCGCGCCCGCCGGCAGGAACATGACCGCCGCCATCAGGACCCAGGGCAGGAAATGTCGGAACTTGTTCATCGGTATCCCCAGTTTTTCCGAAACCACCCTATTAATTTGCAATCCCGGTGCCAGGGAGTCAACCGGCCGACGATCAGAACCTGCAGCTGAACTTCGTTCCCGCCTGATGGCCCAAGGTCTCGCAGGTGCCGGAAGGACGCCGGAGTTCATCATTTGAGCCCCAAAACCGGTTTCGGCTTGGATGTCCGAATAATAACATGATCAAATACCGTGATTTGCAACGACATCACCAGTCTGCATCGATGCAGCACAAACCGTGGAAATCGCTCCTTTTAGTGCCCAGCCACCTTGACTCAGCCGATCGGTTCCCCTATAAAAGTGTCCTCCTACAGTCTCGCAAGGGTCATTATCAGGTCGTACAGGGCGGGGTGCGTCGGTGCGGCAGGTCTAGGGGCGGTCGTTATATGAAAACGAACAGATTACCGGTGTACGCTATCTTCCTGCTCTGTGTGCTGGCCGGATTCGCACCGTTCCTGATGGCGCAGGACCCTGTCGACGAAGCGGGTGGTGAGGAGGCGCAAGGCCAACCGGACACCAGGAAGTTCGCACTGTTCCTGGAAGCCGGAGGCGGCGCCATGTCGCTGGACAATATAGAAGCTTCAATCCGGAACAGCGCCAACTTCAGCTCGACAACTGTGGTTTCGTTCTCCGACTTCGATTACGGCCAGGCCACGATCGGCTGGCAGTTGCCCCATGACAAGGGCCGTTTCGAGGCCGTCTACAACGGCCACAGGGAAGACAAATACTTCATGAGTGCTCGAGGGCTGTGGGCCCAGCTGGAACCGGATTCCGACGCCGGTGACGAACCCGAGCGGCTGCCCATGATCCCCTGGTGGACCATGGAAATCGGTAACGGCACTCTACGTTCGGAGATGTTCCTGCCGTCATGGTCCACCGACCGGGACACCGACGGTGACGGTGTGGTGGATCTGAATGAGGTTTTCTTCCCCGAGATGCCGGCGGTAGCCATCGAAAAGCCGGCCCATACCGACATGCAGAATTCCGTGCAGACCTACGACGTGCAGTACCGCCGGTGGTTCGGCGGCCGGCGCTACGGCGGTTCCTGGAGCGCCGGCCTGCGCTACCTCGAGTACGGCGGCAATATTCCGGCGACCTTCTGGATCCAAAACGAAGCTATCGCGGGGGTATGGACCAACGGCGGTTTCCAGAACCCCCTGATTTTCACCCAGGAAACAACCGGCTTCGGCCCTACCACCTCGCTGGGATTCGAGATCAACTATTTTCGGGATCGGCTCCAGTTTTTCGGAGAGGGCCGGTTGGCGTTCCTGATCCAGACGATGAAAACCGACAGCGGCAACTTCTTCGCGCTCCTGCAGGCCGAGGGCAACGCTCTGCTGTCGATCCCTGCGAACGTATCTTCCGAGTTCGACAAAGACGTTTGGAATGTAGGTGCTGAAGTGGGCGCCCGCGTGCAGTTGTTGTCCGGCCTGTTCTTCGAGGTGGCGTACACCATCAACGCTTACCACGACACGGTGCTGCTGCCGACCCAGTTGACTATCCCCGATGTGCCCGCCCGCATCGGACAGCCGGTGGGCGGTGTGTTCCGCTCCCAGGATCTGGCCTACGACGGCTTGCGGTCCAGCCTGAGCTTCCAGTTCTGAGTCCTCAGGAACCGGCTTCCAGCCGTTTGAGCTGATCCCAGAACCGGGGATTGGACTTGCCCACACAGTGGGCATCCTGGATGGATATGCCGGGAAGGGCCAGCCCAGCCACGGCAAACGCCATGGCGATGCGGTGATCGGCGCCGGTCCGGATCTCGCCGCCATGGAGTCGGACGCCGGGGCATTCGGGCAGAATCAGGTGGTCGCCGTGGATCTCCGCCGGTCGCCCCAGTAGAACCAGATTTTCGGCAATCAGCTCCAGCCGGTCCGATTCCTTGTACCGCAGGATCGCGGCGGATCGGAGCTCGCAGCGCTCCCGGGAAAACAGCCCCAGAATCGCCAGAGTCGGGGCCAGATCGGGGCAGGATGAAACATCCGCCTCGAACCCGGCGGTCTGCCCTTTGCTTTCGACAATGACGTCACCCCCATCCACCGTCACCTGGTGGCCGCACCGGGCCAGCACCGGCAACAGGGCGGCGTCCGGTTGTTGCGAGTCTGTATCCAGGCCACGAACCCTGACAGAACCGCCGACAACCGCTGCCGAGGCCAACAGGTACGAGGCGGAAGACCAGTCGCCCTCCACCGTCCAGGTCATGCCGGCGTATCCGGCCTGCTGCACAATCCATCGCCGCAGGCCGGCCTGCTCCACCCTGGCCCCGAACCGGGCCAGGATCGCCGCCGTCAGCGCTACATAGGGCAGCGAGACCGCATCCTCGGTGAGGCTCAGATCCAGGCCACCTTCCAGCCTCGAACCGATGAGCAGGAGGGCGCTGGCAAACTGGCTGCTCCGCCCCGAGCGGATCAGCACAGGCCCTCCCCGAACCGGACCGGGACCGGAGCAGACCGTCAACGGCAGCGCCGACCGATCCGCCGGCCGTGTGACCGTTGCACCCTGAGCCTCCAGGACCGCAAGCAACTCCTCAAGCGGCCGGGACGGCAGGCGGCCCCTGCCCTCGAAATCGGTCGGTTCCCGGCACAGGCTTGCCAGGGCAGCCAGGAATCGCATGGAAGTCCCGGATTCTCCGAGGTTTACCGATCCACCTCCCGGCAGGGCACCCTCCTGAACCCCGTCCACCCACCAACCGGACCGGCCGGTGCCGCAGCGCACCCCCATCGCCTGGAGGCCGGCCAATGTAATCCTCGTATCTTCCGAATCCAGTGGGTTTATCAACAGGGACCGGCCCGCCGCCAACGCCGCAGCCACCAGCGCCCGGTGGGTCGCACTCTTCGACGGCGGCGCGTTGAAAGTACCGTTCAGTTCGGCCCCAGCCGGCTGGATTTGTCTGATCACCATCATTCCGGAGTGTATTATGGAATGGAGGGGTGTGTCGTGGTTGTTCTAATAGCCGAAACAGGAGCTATGGAACGGTTGCTGCCGGATTGACGGAGTATGAGGAATACAATTATTGCGCACCGGCTGGGAAGATCCAAGATCCTGACCGCTCTGGCGGTGATTCTCACCACCGGGCTCGTTCTGGGCAAGCCGCACTCGGATCCTCTTCTGTTTGCGGCGGAGATGGCCCAGAAGGGTAACTGGCGTGAAGCGATGTTTCGCTGGCGCACTGCCGAGAAAGCGGCTCCGGACAACCCGTTGATCCTGAACAACCTCGCGGTGGCCATGGAAACACGGGGCCAGGTCGAGGAGGCCGGCGAGATGTACGCCCGCATCAGCGAGCTGTCCGCAGACATTCCGGGGATTTCCTACAACATCCGCGGATTCAACCGCTTCTGGAAAAAACAGGTTGCCGTCAACACGGACGGCAGGAAAGAGCGCAGGAAGCCCGACACCTCCAAACGCTCGCTGGCGGTGGAGGTGCCCTTGCCGGTGCCACCGCAGCTGGACGTATCCGGGCTGGGCAACATCCTGGTGGCCAGCTTTCTGATCCAAGAAACCGACCTGCTGGACATCAATCGGGAAATCGTGCGGTTCCTGCGCAGTGAGTTCCGGCGCAACACGGCCCTGACCCCCCTGGACGTCACCCCGGCTCCCCCGATCCCCGAGCAGACTCTGGAAGCTCTGGCCGCCAACCGGAAGTTCTGGCAGCACCTGGGGAACCGTCACGGCGCCGACCTGATTGTTTCCGGCAGGGTGCACTACGACCGGCGTGAGAGTTCGGGTTACGAGGAGGTCGATATCATCAGCCCATCCACCGGACACAAGGTCCGCCAGACCCGATTCGTGGAAATGGAAGACTTCGACTTCAGCGTGGAACTCCTGTTCGTCAACGGCAGTTCCGGGGAACTGCTGTTCCGGGACTCCGTCAAGCGCAAGATGCGCTTTCAGGGACTGAACAACGACCCGATCACCGCATTCCACCAATTATCCGAAACGATCGTCGGGGATGTTCTCTCCATCGTCAGTCCAAGACGGAGGATCGAAACCCGGATCATATACAAAGGCAAGCGCCCATGAGCATTATCAATCGCCCGATCACCGCACTCCTCGCGGCCGTCTTCCTCCTCGCCGGTTCCCCGGTTGCCGCGCAGTACTTCGGGAAGAACAAGATCGCTTACAACCAGTTCGATTGGGCGCTCTATGAATCGCCCCATTTCGATATCTATTACTACCCCGAGGAAGAAATAAGGACCATCATGTTTGTAGATTTGGCAGGATCCACTTCTATTGCAGAAGAATTGGGAACCATCAGGTTTTCAAGTTTTCTCCAGGACTGGTTTTCTGATATATCTGAATCTATTTTTGCCTGGCATGGCTATGTGTATCAATATCTCGGTGACGGATTTATTCTGTCATGGCGTAAGAATCATGCTCGTCGCCACCTCCGGCCGAGTCGGCGCAGAACCGCATGGTCATGCCGATCGACCTGCCGCCGGACGAGTTGTACAACCTGATCGGCCACGAGCTGGTCCACATTTTCCAGTATTCGATTTTCTTCGAGGGCAGCCTGGGGCGGGCATTCCGCTCCAATGCGCCGACCTGGCTGATGGAAGGGATGGCCTCCTATCTGGCCGACGATGAGAACAACTTCGACCGCATGGTCATCCGGGACGCCGTGGTCAACAACTTCCTGCCGCCGATCCAGGCATTTTCCACACAATCTTTCTACGCTTACCGATACGGACACGCCGCCTTCGACTTCATCGAACAGGAACACGGCAAGGAGGGCCTCCGCAACTTCATCTACGAATACCGCAAGGTTCTGCTGAGCAACGCCCTTGAGAAGGCGGTCAAGGACTCATTCGGGTACGACCTTGAAGAGTTTGACCGGCGGTTCAACCGCTACCTGAGGAAAAAGTACTTCCCGGTTCTTCTGGAGAAGAAATCGCCGGACGACTATGGCACCGGTATCGGCCTCAAGAAGCGGGGCAAGTCCATCTCCACCCTCAGCCCGGCCCTGTCCCCCTCCGGGGAGCTGATCGCCGCATTCTCGTCCCCTAAGCCGGAAATGGACCTGGTGATCCTGTCCGCCTCCGACGGCAAGCTGATCCGGAATCTGACCAAGGGCTTCACCAACAAGTACGAACAGCTGGAAATCGACTCATTCAGCGGGCGCCGCTCCATCGCCTGGTCACCGGTGGGCGACGACGTCGCCGTGTTCGTTAAAAAAGAGGGGCGGCGGCGGTTGTACGTTTTCAACGCTCTGACCGGCAAGACGCTGCACAACATCTCCATGGGCGACATCTACCAGGCCGGCAGCCCGGCGTTCTCCCCGGACGGCGGGAAGATCGCCTTCCAGGGCAACCTCAAGGGTGTCGTCGATCTGTTTGAATACGATCTTGAAACGGGCGAATTCCGCAACCTGACCGTGGACGACTTCTTCGACGCCAACCCGTGGTACTCCTCCGACGGAACCAGCCTGCTGTACAACCGCCGGATCGGCGAGCACTGGAAGATCCTATCGGTGGATCTCAGCGATTCGTCCCGCAAGACCCAGATCACTTTCGGCCCGTTCAGTGACCTGGCACCGTCCTACTCCGTGGACGGCCTGACGATCCACTTCTCCTCGGACCGGGATCCCAACGGGGTCTACAACATCTATTCCATGGATCTCCAAACCGGACAGGTTCGGCAGCTCACCGATGTGGTCGGCGGCTGCCTGGAGCCGATCGAGCTGAAAGGCGAGGAAGACGAACCTTACCTGGTATTCAACGCATTTTTCGCCGGCGCGTTCCAGTTGTATCGCATGCCGGTTGAGCAACCGGAGGAAAACCTGATCCCGGTTCAGGCGGTTGAGGGCGAGGACGGCGGGGGCGAGGCGGAGCAGTTCGAACCACCGATGCGCCTGGGCATGGACCAGGAACGCAAAAAACCGTTCAAGACCAACTGGGACATCGAGATGCCGAGCGTCAGCGTCGGCGTAGCCGACGACGGCACTTTCCTTACCAATTCCTACATCCGGTTCTCCGATCTCCTGGGAGACCAGCGCGTGGCGATCTCACTGACGTCGATTTCCGATTTCGCCAACACCATGGTGCAGTACACCAACATCAAGCGGCGGTTCAACTGGGGTGCCGTCGCTTTTGATCAGAGGGACTACTTCCTGCTGGCGGACAACGCCGGCAACATCAACCGGGACCAGATCCAGCGCACCAGCGGCGCCAATACTTTCATTGAGTACCCGCTCAGCCGGTTCTACCGGGCTGAAGGTAGCGTCGGCATTCTGGACAGCACCCAGGACAACCTGGTGGGCGCCGGTTCGTCCGGCGCACCGGTGTTTTTCCGGACCGACAGCACGCACGCCACCGCAAGAATCGGCCTGGTGGGCGACACCACCCGATACATGCAGTACGGCCCGGTGCAGGGTAAACGGTTCTCCGTCTCAGCCTTCTACGGCGCCCATATTTCGGGGAATACCGAGGGCGACATTCTGCAATACAACCTGGATTTCAGGACCTACAAGCAACTGACCCGGCGGTCGACCCTGGCCTGGCGTGTAGCCGGCATGTACAGCGCAGGCGACAGGCAATCCTACAGGGCGATCGGCGGCATCAATCAGCTACGCGGCTTCGATTACCGCGAATTCTTCGGCTCGAAGGTCGCCTGGAGCAACCTGGAACTCCGCTTCCCGGTGCTGGAGGCGTTGCCGTTCGCCTTTGGTAATCTCGGACCGGTTCGCGGGTTCCTGTTCTTCGACATCGGCGCCGCCGCACTGGAGGACGATTGGTTCTACGATCCGAACTACTTGGGAAACATCGGCGGATTCCGCATCGACCCGGCGACCGGGGAACAGGTGCCGTTCTCGTTCTGGGATTCCGATAACAACCGTCTGCAGGACGGCCGGGCATCCTACGGTTTCGGGTTCCAGGCGTTCATCCTGGGCCTGCAGCTGAACTGGAGCTTCGCGCGGCAGATGGAATACACACAGTTCGAGCTGGATTTCGGTGGTGGCCCCGTTCCCATCGGCATCGTCAAGACCAAGGCGAATACCGGCGGCACCCGGATGGATTTCTACATCGTCTTCGATTTCTGACCGGCTGCTCTTGAACCCATGTCCTGACGCACGGCAACGAACGAAGCCAGCAGGCTGACCAGAACGCCGGTCACCAGCAGCAGGATCGCCTGCGCCGGACCGAGCCGGTTGCCGGCCAGCATGGAGACCAGTACCGCCCCCTGATCGCCGGCGTTTGCGAGAAACAACCGGCGCAGGAGTTCCACTACGACCAGCGCCGAGCACGCACTGACCAAACCCATGGCCAGGCCGGCCACCAGGAACGGCCCCCGGACAAAACCGGGGGTTGCCCCGACCAGGAGCATGATCTCGATCTCGTCCCGCCTGGCAAATACCGCCAGCCTCAGAACGCTGGCGACAACAAAAACCACTACCACCAGAACCGCCGCCCCGACCAGGGTCCCCCCGGCCCGCACCAGGGTCAGCAATGCATCGACCCGGTCGAGCCAGGCCCTGTCGTAACGTACCTCTTCCACACCGGCCATACCGCCGACTTGGAGCGCCAGGTCGGCCGCCGCACCGGCAGCCTCCCGGCCCGGGTCCAGGAAAACCTGGAACGAAGCCGGTAACGGGTTGTCCGGCAGGCTGTCCGCCAGGTCCACGTTGGATCCGAACCATTCCTCGAACCGGGCCAGGGCCAGATCCTTATCCACGTAAGCAACCCGGGCCGCGCCCGGGGCCGAATCCAGCGCCGAGCGGATCGCGGCGCGCTCCGTGTCCGTGATCTCCTCATGGAGATAAACGTCCACCCGGACCTCGCTCCGGGCCGCCTCCAACCGGGTCCCGATATTGGAGATCAGAAGCAGCACGGCTCCGGAAACCACCAGCACCACCAGCAACGTTCCGAACGCCAGCAGGGTCACGGCGGGACTGAATCGGACCGACTCCCAGGCGTCGCGGAAGTAATATCCCAGCCTGGCGGACATCCGGCTCATGACCCCGCCCCCGTTTCCACCACCCGGCCATGTTCCAGCCGAACGGTGCGTTTCTGCATCCGATGCACAAGCTCGCGGTCATGGGTGGCTACCACCACGGTGGTGCCACGGGAGTTGATTTCACGGAACAGCTTCATGATCTCGTAGGACAGATCCGGGTCCAGGTTGCCGGTCGGCTCATCCGCCAGCAGCAAGGCAGGCTCGCCGACGATCGCCCGGGCGATGGCGACGCGCTGCTGCTCGCCGCCGGAGAGCGCGTGGGGATAGGTCCCCAGGCGGTGGTGCAGACCGACCCCCCTGAGCGCCTCGTAAGCACGCTTCTTCTGCTCTCTGGGAGAATACCCGGCCACATTCAACACGTAGGCCACGTTTTCGAGGGCGGTCTTGCGCCGGATCAGCTTGAAATCCTGGAACACCACACCGATAGACCGGCGCAGGGCCGGTATCTTGCCTGCTGGCAAGGCACCGACGTTGCGCCCGCCGACCAGGATCTCCCCTTCCGAAGGCAGCTCGTGGCGGAGCATCAGGCGCAGCAGAGTGGTCTTCCCCGCCCCGGACGGCCCCACCAGGAAAACGAATTCGCCGGCGGCCACCGAAAGGTCCACGTGGGCCAGGGCCAGGGTCCCTCCAGGGTACTTCATCCCGACGTCGTAGAGGCGGATCATCATGCCTCCCTGTAAAACCGCCGCTGCCGGGTCACCATCTCCCTCAGGAGACCGGCGGGCCGGAACCGCTCGCCATGGCCGTCTGCCAGCCGGGCAAGACGGTCCACGGTGACTGCAATGCCGATGCAGTCGGCATAGCGCAGCAACCCTCCCCGGAACGGAGGAAAGCCGGTGCCGGTGACCATGGCGATATCCAGGTCCATCGGCCGCTCAACTACGCCGTCCTCAAGACAGACCGCCGCCTCGTTGACCATGGCCAGGACCAGGCGCTCCTGAATCGTTTCCGGCGGCAGATCCCGGGCTTGGCGGGCCTCGAATAGGTTATACGCTTCCGGATCGGGCAATGTCCTCTTCCCGCGGCGGTAGCGGTAAAACCCTCCTCCTCCCCGGGCTCCCCGCCGTTCCGAGACGATCAACGACTCCAGGGCGCGGGTCGAACCTTCCGCCCGCTTGCCGTAGGCCGCCTGCAGCACCCGGGCCACATGCAACACCGTCTCCAGGCCGATCTCGTCCATGAGGGCGAATGGTCCCAGGGGCATGCCGAACCGGGTCATGGCGCTGTCCACCGCGTCGATGCGCACCCCTTCTTCAAGGAGGCGGATCGCCTCACCCAGGTAGAACATCAGAATCCGGTTCACCAGGAATCCCGGGCTGTCCTTCACCACCACCGGCAGTTTTCCCAGCCGGAGGGCGAAGTCCCGGACGGTGGCAACCGCCGGCGGGGAACTGTCGGGGCCGGCGATCACCTCCACCAGCGGCATGCGGTGTACCGGGTTGAAGAAGTGCAGGCCGACCACCCGGTCCGGCCGTGTGGCGGCGGCGGCGATTTCCCCGATCGGGATGGAAGACGTGTTGGATGCGAACACCGCATGGTCGGCCATCAGCGGCTCCAGCTCGGCCAGCACCTGCTGCTTCACTTCCAGGGACTCCACCACCGCCTCGACCACAAGGTCGCAGCGCGCAAACCCGGAGTTGTCCAGTGTCGGTGCGATCCGGGCCATCCGATCGTTACGCCTTCCAGGGTCCAGGCGCCCGCGCCGGATCGAGCGGTCCCAGCCTTCCCGCGCCGTCCGGAGGGCGGTGAGGATCGCATCATACCGGATGTCCTTGAGACGGACCGGCAGGTCCTGGTCCGCGATGAGGCCGGCGATACTGCCGCCCATGACGCCGGCGCCGATCACGCCGGCCTTGCGGATCTCCCGCGACCGAGCCGCCTGTTCCCTCATCGGCTTGCGGAGAGCCGCCTGGCTCCGGAACAACCACATCAGGTTCCGGGCGGTATCGCCGGGAATCAGTTCGCCGATGATCCTGGCCTCAAGGTCCAGGCCCTGTGGCAGCGGCATCGACACCGATGCGTCCAGGGCATCCAGGGCCTGAAACGGGGCCGGATAATGGGTCGGGTCGGCCCTGCGTGCGATTTTTCGCCGGGCTTCGTTCAGTATCCGGCGCCGTACCGGAGGAACGGTGGTCGCGGCCCAGTCCAGAAGCCGGGTTCCCGGAGCTCGCTTCCCCCGAATGCCGATCCGGGGCCGGCGTTTACCGTCCGCCGCCTGATGCAGCAGCGCTATCGCCCGGGCTTCCAGCCGGGCCGGCGGCACGATCTCATCCACCAGGCCGGCTCGCAACGCCTGTCCCGGCGTGAGTCGACGGCCGGCTGTGATCATCTCCACAGCCCGGGTGAAGCCGACCAGTCGCGGCAGCCTCTGGGTTCCTCCGAACCCGGGAATGATCCCGATCCGGACCTCCGGGAGGCCGATCAGGGTGGCCGGGTGCTCCCCCGCCAGGCGGATGTCGCACGCCAGGGCCAGTTCGGCGCCGCCTCCCATGCAACCACCCTGAATGGCGCAGGCCGTGGGGATCGAAAGGTCCGCCAGCTTCTGGAACACCGTCTGGCCGAATCGGGCGCCCTCGGACGCCCGGTAGGCGTCGTCGATGCCGGATAGCGCATCGATATCCATTCCAGCCAGGAAGTTGTCGGGCTTGGCGCTCCTGAACAGCAGCCCCTGCACCTGATTCTCGACCCTTACACGCTCCAGGATGCCCAACAACCTTTTCAGAACACCGCCGTCCAGCAGGTTCACCGGCCGGTCGGGCTGGTCGAAAACGATGTGAAGGATCCCGTCCGCCTCAAGATGTTCGCGGAGGCCGCCGGTTGCACTCATGACCGCTCCAGGACCATGGCAGCACCCTGCCCGCCGCCGACGCACAGGGTCGCCAGGCCGAGGACCTGGTCCCGCCGCGCCATCTCATGGAGCAGGGTCAGAACCAGTCGAGCCCCGGAAGCGCCTACCGGATGGCCCAGGGCGATAGCTCCGCCGTTGACATTGAGCCGTGACGGGTCAATCTCGCCGGTCGGTTCACCTCCCAGGTGCCTGCGGCTGAACTCCCTGGAGCCGAACGCCTTGAGGCAGGCCAGAACCTGGGCGGCGAACGCCTCGTTGATTTCAACCAGTCCGATCCGGGAAAGTGGCACCTTGCCGGCCCGGGCCAGGGCACGGGGTGCAGCCAGCACCGGCCCCAGCCCCATCCTGGACGGATCGCACCCTGCGAACCCCCAGGACCGGATCGTACCCATATTGCCGAGCATCCTGTCTGCGGCGAACCGCCGCGATGCCAGCACCAGGGCGACGGCGCCGTCGGTGATCTGCGATGCGTTGCCGGCGGTGACCGTCCCGTAGCGGCGGTCGAATATCGGATTCAGTTTCGCCAGGGCTTCCAGGGTCTGGTTGTCCCGGATGCCGTTGTCACGTTCCGCCGCCCGGGTGTATTCCGGCGCCAGGGGCACCGGGAGAACCTCTTCGTTCATCTTCCCTTCCGCCCAGGCGGCGGCGGCCTGCTGATGGGAGCGCAGGGCGAAATGATCCTGCTCCTCCCGGCCGATGCCGAACTCTCGGGCCAGCTTCTCGGCGGTTTCGCCCATGTTCAGGCCGGACACCGGATCGGTCAGGCCTTTGGGCAGCGCCGGCTCAGGCACCAGATGCCCGGGGCGGAGGCGGGTGAAGACGGCGGCGCGGCCCAAAGCGGACCGGGAGCGGCCGGCATCGACCCAGATCTTTTCGGCCTCCGGCTTGAGAAGAAGGGGCACCGCGGACATCGACTCCACCGCTACCGCCACGATCAGGTCGGCGTGTCCGGCCTGGATGCGGTACGCGGCATCCACCAGGCACTGCAACCCGGAGGCGCAGTTGCGGTTGACGGTGAAGGCCGGAACCTGTTCGGGGATGCCGGCTCGAAGCTGGATCACCCGGGCGATGTTGCTGGAGTCGGCCGGCGTGGCGATATTGCCGGCAATAACTTCATCTACATCCGCCGGGTCGATCTCCGCCCGTTCCACCACCTCCCGGGCAACGATCCTCCCTAATTCGACCGGATGGATTTTCCGGAAGGAGGTCCAGGACTTTACGAACGGCGTCCTTACTCCTGCCACCACCACAACATCGGAGGGGACTGTCACGCGCCGCCACCCCGGTTACGCTGCAGGCCATAGGTCTCCAGTTTTTTATAGAGGTTGGAGCGAGGTGTCTTGATCGCCTTCGCGGTAGCGGCGACATTGCCGTCGTTCTCCCGGAGCCGGGCTTCAAGGTACGCGCGCTCCGCGGACTCTTTGAACTCTTGCAGGCTCAAGCCTTCGCCCGGGACCAGCATGACTCCGGCCGGCGCCTCGGATCGTGTTCCAAGACCGGCCCCCAGACCGGCCGGTATATCCGAGTCTTCGATGGTCTCGCCGGGAGTCATGATCAGGAGGCGCTCCACTGCGTTGCGCAGTTCGCGAATGTTGCCCTGCCACGGCAGGTTCCGGAGCAGTTCCATCGCCTCGGGAGAAAACTGTTTGATGATGGCGTTGTTCTCACGGCAGAACGACTCCACGAACCAGTTGGTCAGCCCCTCGATATCTTCACGGCGCTCTCTGAGCGGGGGGATGGTGATCGGGATAACGTTGAGCCGGAAATACAGATCCTCCCGGAACCGGCTTGCACGGATCTCCTCGGGCAGATCCTTGTTGGTGGCGGCAATTACCCGGACGTCCACGTTCAATGACTTTGCGGCGCCCACCGGCTCGACCTCACCGTCCTGCAGCACCCGCAGGACTTTGGATTGGGTTCTCAGGCTCATGTCGCCGATTTCGTCAAGGAAAATGGTGCCGGCGTCGGCTTGAACGAACTTTCCGATCTGGTCCTTCACCGCTCCGGTGAACGATCCCTTGACATGCCCGAACAGCTCCGATTCGATCAGTTCCTCCGGGATGGCGGCGCAATTAACCCGGATGAACGGTTCATCACACCGGGTGCTGCTGCGGTGTATCGCTCGGGCGGCCAGTTCCTTGCCGCTGCCGGACTCGCCGGTGATCAGAACCGCCACCTTGGTCGGAGCCGCACGGGAGATGGCATCCTGAACCTGCTTCAGAGCCGGTGAATCACCGACCATGCGGAACCGCTCTTCGTGGACCTGGCGGTACTGCCTGTTCTCCTGCTGCAGCCGGCTGTGCTCAAGAGCATTCCGGATCACCAGCAGGACCCGATCCCGCTCCAGCGGCTTTTCCATGAAGTCGAATGCGCCCAGGCGAGTCGCCTCCACCGCCGTGCTGATGGTGCCGTGGCCGGAGATCATCACTACCGGGGCGCGGATCTCCCGTTCCACAAGAGCGGAAAGCACCTCCAGGCCGTCCATACGGGGCATCTTTATATCCAGGAGGGCCACGTCGGGATCATAGGAGGCGGCCCTTTCCAGGGCCTCGGGGCCGGATGCGGCCTCCACCATCTCCATACCCTCGTACTCGAGGATCATACGGAGTGAAGAGCGGATATCCTCCTCGTCATCGACGACAAGGATCAGAGGCTTGGGCCGGGTCATCATAGTCGGAGGATAGCACGCAGACCTGTTTCGGGGACAGGCACCCTAACCCGGGTTGAGGTGCCTGTCCCCGAAATTCCGCAACTCTATTCGGCGTCGAGGAAGATATATTCGCTGCCTGTGGCTGTGGGGCCGGTGATCTCCAGCATCACCGGCCGGTTCCGGTCCAAGTCTCGCATCGCACGGCGCCAGTCGCCCACGTCCCGGATGCTGCGGCCATCCACGGCGATAACCACTTCACCGGGCCGCAGTCCCTTGTCGGCCGCCTGGCTGCCGAACTCCACGTTGATGATCGTTACCCCCCGCAGTTCCGTCGAAACCCGGCGTCCGAAACGTCGGCGGGCGTCTGCGGCATTGTAGGTCTCTACCGTGATCCCCAGGCTGGTCGCCTCGCCCTCCTCCAGATCTCCGTCGTCCTCCCCGAACTCGAGCGGCGGCGATTCGAGCCTGGATCGGATTGCATCGCCCCGATCCACCAGTTTTGCTTTCTTGATCATCGTTTTGCCGTCCCGTATGATCTCGAGCTGCACTGTTTCACCCGGCATCCGGGACGCGATGAGACCCACCAGCCCGTTGTTGTTCCGGATCGGCTTGCCGTCCACCGAGCGGATGATATCGCCCTTGATCAGGCCGGCCAGGTCGGCAGGGCCACCTGGAGTGACCACATCCAGCAGGACGCCGTAGCGGTCCGGCAGGTTGTAATATTCCTGGACCTCCGAGTCGACGGCCCGGGCGTTCATGGTCACTCCCAGGAATCCGCGGTGGACCTCGCCTCGCGCCATCAACTGTTCCATGGCACTCCTGGCCTGGTCGATCTGGAGTGCGAAACCGATGCCCTCGGAGCCGTTGCCGCGACTGATGGCGGTATTGATTCCAACCACCTGACCGTTCATGCCCAGGAGCGGCCCTCCGGAATTACCGAAGTTGATCGCCGCATCGGTCTGGATGAAGGCCGCCACCAGGAAATCGGTGGCCGGCAACTGTACCCGGCGGTCCAGGCCCGAGACCACACCGACGGTGACGGTTCGGTCGAACTCCTGGGGGTTGCCGATGGCAATGACCCACTCGCCGACACGAAGGTCGGAGGATACGCCCAGGTCCAGGTACGGCAGTTCCAGATCACCGGCATCGATCTTCAGCACAGCAAGGTCGATGGCCGGATCGGTACCGACCACTTCGGCAGAGTACAGGCTGCCGTCGTCCAGTCGGATGGTCAGTTTGTCCGCGTCGGCCACCACGTGGTTGTTGCTCAAAATGTAACCGTCATCGGATATCAGGAAACCGGAACCGGAGGTGGCTCTTCCGGGATTGAACCGCGGCTGCGGGTCCTCATCATCTTCCGGGCTCTCCCCTTCTCCGCCCTTGGGATTGCCGAACCACCATTCCATCCAGCCCGAAGCGGTATCGGATGCACTATTCTGCTTCCGGATGTTGGTGACATTGACTACCGCCAGGGATGCCGCCTCGGCGATGTCTGCGAAATCGACGCCATTCGCACCACCCCGGGCGGAGACCTGTGCCGTCACCGGCTCCGATCCGCTCTTGAGCGTATGGTCGCCGGCGGCGTACATCACCCGAGGCCGGTTCAGGAAGCCACCTGCGATCATCCCGAAGATGATGCTGATGCCGATGACCGCCAACAGGGTCAAAAAGCTGTATGTCCGTCTCATCTCCCGTAGACCTCCCAGCCGCACCACCTCGTGAAGGTGGGGCATACGTAGTCTTGTTAAGTGTAAGGCGAGAATGCGGTTCAGGCACCCAGGCCGGCGGGTCTGGCTCCTGCAAGGGGCAGGAGATCGGTCAATGCCCCACGTAAACGACGGATATCTACAGGTTTTTCCAGAACCAGGTTGACCCCCAGGTGGCTGGCCTGAGTACGGATTTCCTCGTTGAGATAGGCGGAAATCAGGATGCAGCGGCCCCGGTACTCCCGGCGGCGCAGTTCCGCCAGCAGTGTGATTCCGTCGATGCCCGGCATGCGGTAGTCCAGAAGCAGCAAGTCCGCTCCCTCGTAAAGGCCACCATCGGCCAGCACCGCCCTGGGATCGTCTACGGTGACGGTGGAATAACCGGCGCGACCCAGCAGCCTGCGATAGGTAGCCAGCACCGATGGATCGTCATCCACCACCAATACTTTGTAGTTTCCGTTGGAGAGAGGAGTCATAACACATGCGTATTACGCAAACGCTGTGCCTGCCGGACTGCTGTAAATGCCCCGCAAAACACAAGCTATTTGAAGAATTGAACCCGAAACTCAGGCGCCGGCGACAATCTGACGCGTCAAATCGGCCCATCTCCGATCTGAAGCTCAGTCCTCAAGCTTCCCCGTAAGCTTGTATTCCTTGAGTTTCCTCTGGAGTGTGCGGAGGCCGATCCCCAGCATTTCCGCCGCCTTGGTACGATTCCCGCCGGTGGCCTCGATCGCCTGCAGGATCGCCCGCCGCTCTATTTCTTCCATGGTGAGTCCGGCCGGTATCCCGGCCGCTGTCCCGGTCGTGGGCTCGACCACCGGATCCACCGAACGGCCTGGCGCCGCAACCCGGTCCTCGTCTACCAGGAACTCCGGAGGCAGGTCTCTGAGGCCGATAACAGTACCAGGCGCCAGAACCACCATGCTTTCCATCAGGTTGCGGAGTTCCCGAACGTTACCTTCCCACGGAGCGCGGACCAGAGCCTTCATCGCGTCTGCAGACAATCGCATCCCTTCCCGGCCGTTCTCCCTGGCGAAACCTTCAAGGAAATGGTTGGCCAGAAGCGGAATGTCGCCCGACCGTTCCCGTAAGGGCGGGATCTTGATGGTGACCACCTTGAGGCGGTAGTACAGATCGGAGCGGAACCGGCTTTCCTGTACCGCCAGTTCCAGGTCGGCATTGGTGGCGGCCAGGAGGCGGATGTCCACCCGGATGGTCTCGGTACCTCCGACTCGCATGAACTCCCGCTGCTCCAGGACTCGCAGCAACTTGACTTGCATCTCCAGGGGGAGTTCGCCGATTTCGTCCAGGAACAGGGTGCCCTTGTCCGCCAGTTCGAACTTGCCCAGCTTGCGGCCGGAGGCGCCGGTGAACGAGCCTCTTTCATGGCCGAACAGCTCCGATTCCAGGATCTCAGCCGGGATTGCTGCACAGTTGATCGGGAGGAACTTCTCATCCTTGCGCGGTGAGTGCTCATGGATGGCGTTGGCCACCAATTCCTTGCCTGTCCCCGAATCGCCGACGATCAGCACATTGCTGCGGTGGGGCGCCACCAACTCCATCTGACGGAACATCGCCTGCATCGGCTTGGACCGGCCGACGATCTCTCCGAAGGTCTCTCCCAGCCTGGACTCCAGCTCGTTCACGCGGCTGGACAGCATCCGTTTTTCCACCAGCGCCGATGCGCGCTGGCGCAACTCGAATGTGTTCACCGGTTTGGTCAGGTAGTCGTTGGCGCCCTGCTTCATCGCATCCACCGCGGTTTCCACGGTGGCGTGGGCGGTCACCATGAGGATCGCCACTTCAGGGTCGATCTCCTTCGCGGTCTTGACCACGCCGAGGCCATCCATCCCGCCGGGGAGCATGAGGTCGGTGATGATCAGCACCACATCCCGATGTTGCCGGAAATACTCCAGCGCCGGCTCCGCCTCCTCGAAGGCGTCGACCTTGAACCCGATCTTTACCAGGGCCCGTTTGAACGCCGCCCGGTTGCCCTCGTGATCCTCGATGATGATGATGTGACCGGACTCGCTCATGTATTCCCCGAACCGCCGGCTGCTGTGACCATCGCCTCGAACTGTTGCGCATTGATTATCGTTATGCCGAGCTGTTCCGCCTTCGCCCGCTTGGATCCGGCCGCCTCGCCTGCCACTACGAAATCGGTCCGCCTGCTGACTGTGCCGGACACCCGGCCGCCCATCTGTTCCACCAGATCCCGGGCTTGTTGCCGGGAGCGCCCGGGCAAGGTACCGGTAATCACCACTGTCTTACCGTCGAAAGGCGAGTCGGCGGCGGTTCCCGAGGCAACCTCTTCCACCGGATTCACACCGGCACCGGCCAGTCGAGCGATGAGCTCCCGGTTCTCCGACCGGCTGAAGAACAGTATCACCTCGGCGGCGGTTTTCGGGCCGATTTCATCCAGCCCTTCCAGAGCACCGGCGTCGGCGACCGCCAGGGCGGCCATCGATCCAAACGCCGACGCCAGCACCTTCGCCGCCCTCTCGCCCACATGTCGGATGCCGAGAGCGAACAGCAGTCGGTGCAGCGGCAGGGAGCGGGATGCTTCGAGTTGATCCAGTACGTTTCCGGCCGATAACTCTCCCATCCGTGGAAGGCCGGACAACCGCTCCTGCGTCAGAGCATACAGGTCCGAAACGTCCCGAACCATCTCGTTCTCGATCAGCTGTTCCACCAGCGCCTCGCCGAGGCCCTGGAGCTCCATTCCCTTCCGCGAAGCGAAGTGCAGGAGCGCCTGCTTGCGCTGGGCCGGGCAGATCAGCTGCCCGGTGCAGCGGTGGGCGACCTGCCCCTCTTCCCGAATCACCGGCGAGCTGCAGGCAGGGCACCGGTCCGGCATATGGAATTTCCGAGACCCCTTGCGGCGTTTACCGTGGACTACCTTGGTCACCTGGGGGATAATTTCCCCTGCCTTCTCCACCCAGACGGTATCTCCGGCACGGATGTCTTTACGTTCAATCTCATCCTGATTGTGCAACGTTGCCCTGGAAACGGTGGTTCCCGCCAGACTCACCGGGTCCAGTTCCGCCACCGGCGTCAACACGCCGGTTCGGCCGACCTGGACAGAGATCCGGAGCACCTTGGTGGTTGCCTGCTCCGCAGGGTATTTGTAGGCCACAGCCCAGCGTGGGAACTTGGAAGTGCTGCCGGCCAGCTCACGGTAAGCCAGCTCATCCACTTTCACGACGACCCCGTCGATCTCGTAGTCCAGGGTGTCCTTGCCGTCGGCCAGTTCGTCCAGGTACTCCAGCACCTCTTCCATGTTCAGTCCGGACCGGTTCAGCCGGTTGGTCTTGAGTCCCAGGTCGCTCAACAGCTGCAGCCCTGCGCTGTGAGTATCGGGCATCGCTCCGTCGCACTGGGCCAGTTGGTAGAAAACGCAGTCCAGCCGGCGGGCGGCTGTGATTCTCGAGTCCAGAAGGCGGAGAGTGCCGGCGGCGGCGTTCCTGGGGTTGGCGAACAACGGCTGCCCCGCCTCGCCCCGGCTGTGGTTCAACTCCTCGAACGCGCTGCGGGGGAAGAACACCTCGCCCCGGGCCTCAACATGGCCGGCGGTAAGGGTCAGCCGGAGCGGGATCGACCGGATGGTGCGCACGTTGGCGGTCACATCCTCGCCGGTTTCCCCGTTGCCCCGGGTCGCCCCCACAGCCAGCAACCCGTCCCGGTAATGCACCGCAATGGACAGGCCGTCCACCTTCGGCTCCACGAAATAGGACGGTAACCGATCACCGAGGAACTTGACGAGCCGTTTCTCCCATTCCCTCAGATCATTCCCTGAGTAGGCGTTGTCCAGGGACAGCATCGGGATGGTGTGAGAGAACTGGGGTATCTCTTCCGCCGGTTCCCCGCCGACCCGCAGCGAGGGCGAATCGGAAGTTACCAGCTCCGGGAAGGATTTCTCCAGCTCCAAAAGCTCCCGCTCAAGGGCGTCGTATTCGCCGTCGGCAATTTCGGGATCGTTGTCGACGTAGTAGCGTTTGCGGTGGCGGGCGATTTCCAGCCGCAGCGCTTCCGCTCGGGCCCTGGCCTGGGCGACCGCTTTCATTCGTCCAGCGCCCCCCTGTCGCCCACCGACGCGTCCGGATGGTTCCGGGGAATCCGGATACGGAAGATGGTCCCGCGGCCAGGTTTGCTGTCCAGTTCAATGGTCCCGCCGTGGCGCTCCACAATCTGGCGTGCGATCGGCAGCCCCAGGCCGGTTCCACCACCCCGACTGGAGAAAAACACTTCGAAGACCTTCTCCTGGACATCCGGCGGCATCCCGGGACCGTTGTCCTCGATCTCCAGAACCACTTCCCCGGAAGCGCCGGGCCGGGTCCGAACCATGACCCTGCCACCTTTTTTAAGGATCTGCCGGGCGTTCACAAGCAGGTTCATCACGGCCTGTTTGAACTGGGTCTCGTCCAGCTCGGCCTCCGGCAACATCGGCTCCAGGGCCAGTTCCATGATGACGCCGCTCTGCCGGAAGTCGGCTTCGAGGAAGCGGGCCAACTCCTGAACAACCTGGTTCAGGTTCCGCTTCTCGAATTTGGGCCGGGCCGGACGGGCGTACGCCAGGAAGTTGTTCACCAGCCCTTCCAACCGCTCGATCTCGCTCTTGGTGGAATCCAGGAGCTCGCCGTATTCCTCCCGGTCCAGGCCCTGGGACAGCTGGATCTCTTCTTCCAGCATCTGCAGGTTCATGTTCATGGCGTTCAGCGGATTGCGGATCTCGTGGGCCAGGCCGGACGCCAGGAGGCCGACATAGGACCGCCGTTCAGCCGACTGCCGGGACTGTTCCAGGCGCCGGTTCTTGCGGATGAGGTAGATGACGTAAAAGAGCCCGACTACAAGGACAACCACTCCGACCGAACCGGCCAGGATGACCTTCCATCGCAGTGACCGCCTCAACTGGACCAGGTCGCGCTGGACCATGCCCTGAGCCACGCCGACTCGGACCTCCCCTGCCCTTTGCATGCTGGCTGTCAGAAGCGGCACGCTGATCACCGCCGCTTCCAGCTTGTCCAGTTCCGGGGTGGTGTACTGCTCCCGGTTCGCGACCATCTGCAATGTATGGTCACCGGAGGTCGCCTCTTCCCGGTCCATCCATAGCAATCGGGCTCCGTAACGGTCCCGGATCTCCACGAAATCCAGCACGAGGCGGCCTTCGAATCGCTCGGCAATGATCTCCTCGATCACAGCCTGGCTGTTCCGCAGGCGGTGGAAGTCGATGCTCTCGTGATCCCTGCCCAGCGCCGCCACCGCCCTGGCGATCGCCGCTGCTTCCTCCTGGGCCGCACCGATCTTGCTGGTCATGACCCGGAGATCAAGTTCTCGGAAGGTGAGGTCACCGGCCAGCCCTGCAATGGCGGCAAGCAGCACGCCAAAAAGTACGAAAGCGCGGATAGTCTCCCCGTCCACAGAGGAGGAGAATACGGTTCTGATCGGGCCGGTTTTCAAGATCCGCTGCCTCCAGCCGGTATTCTACAGGGAGCGGGGCCGGTATGTCCTGCGGACCAGGAGCCGCTGTATTGGAACCGCAACGCCTCAGGCCAGGGTAACTCGCTTGTTGACTCGACGTCTAGATCGTTGTACTTAAAAGACTTGAGGGAGACGCCGCGGCTGCAAATCAGGTATAATCGAGAGGAACTCAAGCTCGCTGACCGATTTGCTGATGATCCGGAACAGGGCGTATAGCAAAGCAGCAGGATAACTGGCCGGAGACAAGACAGGGGGTTCAGGATGGGGTCCAGAACACTTGCACAGCCGCAAAAGGGAAGCCCGAGACTCGGCAGCTACCTGAAGCAGTTGCGATCCGGCTATGGGTACTCCCTCCGCCGGGTCGAGGAAAAGGCAAGGGACGAAGGTGGAGAGATAGACAACTCCCAACTCAGCCGCTATGAAAAAGGTGTCTGCTACCCGTCTTTCGACAAGCTTCGCGTTCTGGCCGGCGTGTTCAACGTCTCCATCCAGTCCTTTTCCGACGTAGTGGACCTGGAAGCATTCGAGGATCTGAAACCTGCCACCGGTGAGCCGGACGACCTGATCAAAGACGGTCTCTCCGCTCTCGAATCCGGTGATTCCGGCCTCGCGTTCGGCCTCTTTGAACGGGCCGTGGAACTGCTCGAAGACGATGTCGAATCTCAGTCGAGCGTTGAGCGGATCGCCCAGGCCAGGATCAACCTTGCGGCAGCCCTCGCCCGGCTCGGAAAAATCACCCTGGCCGAAACCGAGTTGCGGCGGGTTCTGAAGGCCGGGTCTGACCTGTGTCCAACGCTCCAGGCCCGGGCGCTGCTGGCCCTGTCCAACGTCCACGCCGAGCAGGAAGACATTTTCCTGGCGGAGATCGAAGCGGAACGAGCCTACAGCCTGGCCCAGACCAGGAGCGATGACCTGCTGGCGGCGAGGGCGGTCCACAACCTGGGGTTCATCCTGGCCCAAAACCGGAACTGGAACAACGCTATCTCCCGTTACCGTGAGGCTTTGGAGCGATACGAACAACTCGGCGTAATCCTGGAGCCGCTCAGGATCCGCATCAACATCGGCACCTGCTACGTCGCTCTCGGCAAGCACCGGGAAGGGATCCGCATCCTGCGGGCCGCCTTGCAGGAATGTCAGAATGAAGGGAATATTCGCCTCAGAGCCAGGGCATGGACCAACCTGGGCGAGGCCTACCACAACATCGGCAGCGTCATCCGGGCCCGGCACTGCTTCCGTGAGTCGGAGGCGATCTGCAACACACCGGACCGGCAGTACTCGGACCTGCTGTTCGTCAATGCATGGTACGAGTGGCAAATGGCACGGGCGGACCGCAATCCGACCCGAGTCCGGATCGCCTTCGGACGACTCAAGTCCCTGCGATCAACCATCGAGAAGAAATTCCCCGAGGTTGTCGAGTTCGACAACTTCATCGAGAGGGGGAAAAGTGATGCGTAATGCTGGAAAATGGCTCACCTTGACGCTGTGTTTGACCCTGGCCGCAACCGTCGGCCTGAGTATGGCTGGCCCCAGGGGAGCTCGCCAGCCCCACCGGTACGCACCTTTGAGCCTGGATCAGGCACCGGTCCTGACTGTGAATCCGGTAGATGGTTCGGTCCTTGCAGCCTGGGGATACCGGGAAGGTGGGGAATACTCCATCGCGCTGGCGGTCAAAATCGGCGATACCTGGAGCGAGCCGGTGTTCATCGGCCGCGACGACGGGCTGGACCAGCTCGACCCTGCACTGGCGTTCGACAGCCAGGGCATCGCATACCTCGCTTTCACCGTGTGGCCGTTGCAGGAGATCCGGCTTACCGCCATCGCCGGGGAACCTGGCGAGGCGCTGGCGCCGCGGGTCGTTTCGCGTCCCGGCGAGCCCTCCCGGACCCCCCAACTCCGCGTGATCGCCGACCGGCTGGTGGTGGGATTCGCTGCAGGCGGCAGCGTCATGATCCGTGACGTGCCCCTGTTCAGACCGGGCGGATCAGCCTCTGCACTTGGCATCCAGGAAGGACCGGACGCCGTGGATCCCCTGGGCTGGACCTGGACCGGTAACGGCAAGGACTCGGACGAGGATCGATCCGGAGATCGCTGGCAGAGCGGCAACGGCGAAGATCCTGCCGCCACCCTGCCGCTGGCACAGCGCTGAAGCAGACGAAAACGGAGCGCAAGTCCACACCGGCCCGAGGCCGATATAGAAACCCTGCTTTCGGTTTATATTCGCCTTATCGACACTTGATTATTGCCCGGAACTAAAAACAATTTACCTTGACAGCTTTCTGACGCCTCCTTATTATTCCAAGGTGGTCGAAAATGGAGTGAAGTGGACCCAACGGGAATCTTCAACCTCCAATTACGGGCGGCGACAGGGCACGGGAACCGGCAGGCTCAGGCCTCCGATCATAACCGGTTTCAAATCCCCTGCCGGCTCCCATCGGACCGGGCGGGCGGAATGCTTCGAGGGAATTTTCTAGCCAAGGTGGATGACAAGGGCAGGCTCAAGCTCCCTTCCAAGTTCCGGTCGATCATCGAACCGAGATTTGGCCGGGAATTCTTCGTGACCAGCCTCACCGGCGAATCGATCCGGATCTATCCCATGGAGATCTGGGTCGACATCGAACAGAACCTCTCCGCTTCCTCGGGGTTCAAACCGGCTATTGTCCGGTTCAAGAACAGGGTGAACTACTTCGGCCAGGTGGCGAACATGGATTCCCAGGGTCGAGTCCTGCTGCACCCCCTGGTGCGGGACAAAGCCGATGTTTGCGGCGAGGTCGCCGTCCTGGGCCAGCAGAATTTCCTCGAGGTCTGGAACCACAGCCAACTGGAAAAGAAGCTGGAAGCCGAGCCGCTCACCGAAACCGACTTCGACAATCTGGCCGATCTCGGCATTTAGGAGTCGATTCGAATCGTGTCGGTATCGATTCTTTACAGCGGAGGCGCTGAGACTATCTTGACGCCCAAAGTGAATCCGCATCGTCCTGTCCTCCTGAAGGAGGTCGTGGAATTCCTGCGGCCGAAACCGGGCGACACAATTGTGGACGCCACTCTGGGCGCCGGCGGCCACGCCGAAGCCCTTCTGGACCGTTTGGGAGAAGACGGCCGGCTGATCGGCATCGACCGGGACCGGTCGGCGCTGGAGATCGCAACAGAAAGACTCAGTGACTTCGGGCAACGCTTCGTCCCCGTTCACGGCGCCTACGAGGATCTCACCGAAATCCTCAGGGCTCAGGACGCATTTGCCGTAGACGGCATCCTGGCCGACCTGGGCGTCTCTTCCATTCAGCTCGATTCGGCTGAACGCGGTTTCTCCTTCCGTTTTGACGGTCCCCTGGACATGCGTATGGACCGCTCCCGCGGCATCACCGCCGCCGAGCTGCTGGAGACGATCTCGCTGAACGAGCTCACACGGGATCTGAGGGTATATGGCGAGGAACGGCTGGCGCGCCGTATCGCACGGGCGATCATCGAACGGCGGGAGAAGCGCCCGATCCGGACGACCCTGGAGCTGGCCGGCCTGGTGGTGGAGGCTGCCGGTCCCCGGGCCCGGCAGTATCGCATCCACCCTGCCACCCGAACCTTCCAGGCCCTGCGCATCCGGGTCAACGGGGAACTCGAAGGGATCGAACGGTTCATCACAGACGCCGTTTCCATGTTGCGCAAAGGAGCCCGGATCGCGGTGATCTCGTTCCACTCGCTTGAAGACCGGGCGGTAAAACTGGCGTTCAGATCTCTGGCCAACCGCTGTACCTGTCCAAGAGATCTCCCGGTCTGCGCCTGCGGCAGGGAAAACTTCCTGAAAGTGATCACCGGCAGGCCCCGGACTCCTCTGGATGAAGAGATCCATGCCAATCCCCGGGCACGGAGCGCCAAACTGCGCGTTGGGGAGAAGATCGGATGAGCAGGCATGAACCTACCACCCGGAGGTGGAAAAACGTCGATCTGCGTTTAGAACGGGACCCCCGGCGGAATCTGAAACTGGTCCTGGTGCTGCTGGCGATCACCGCAGCACTGGCGCCACTGGTGACGTACGTCGTGCAGCAGAATCGCTACGTCAAAACCAGGTACGAGATCCAGGCGGCCCAGAATGAATTCGATCGACTGGTGGAGGAAGAAAACCGCTACCTGATCGAAAAGGCCAAGATGCAAAATTTCCAGCGGGTGGAGAAAGCCGCGCCACGGATCGGACTGCGACAGACCGAAACCGACCAGGTCGTCTGGACACGGACGGGGCCGGAACAGAAAGGCGAGCATGTCGCCCGGGCGGACCAATGAGCGGAGCGGAAGAAACAGGTCCGCAATGCAGAGCGTAACCCGCAAGCGAGCGATCCTGATTGCCATGATGTTCGTGGCCCTTGCCTCGGGAGTGCTGTACAAGCTCTACAGCATCCAGATCGTCCGGAGCGAAGCCTACAAAATCCGCGCCGAGGAGCAGCAGCGCAAGACTACCGTGGAGGCAGGGCGACGCGGTTCGATTTACGACCGCAACGGGCACGAGCTCGCCCTGAATATCGAGCAGCACCTCCTGTTCGTTTATCCGACCCGGATAACGGATATCGAAGAGACCGCCCGAAAACTGTCACCGATCCTGGGGTGCACTCCGGGGGAAATCGTCCGGCGCATACGGCGGGCCGGCCGCCGCTCGGTGATAGCCCGGGAACTGAGTTCGGTGCAGGCCGAACAGATCCGCAATCTGGGTGTTATCGGTCTGGGCGCACCGGCATTTGAGCTGGAGAAACTGTCCCGCCGGTCCTACCCCGGCGGCGAGTTGGCCGCCCACGTTGTCGGATTCGCCGGATGGGAGCACGACAAGCAGATCGGCCGGGAAGGGATCGAACTCCAGCTCGACGGCAAACTTCAGGGTGAGCCGATCACCCTGTATGAGAAACGGGACGCCTTCGGAAACGGTTTCGTCCTCCAAACCGCCCCGCTGAGCGACCCTCACCAGGACGTCTACCTCACTATCGACGCCGTGCTGCAGCACATCGTCGAGCGAGAACTGGAACGGGTGGTTCGGATGCACCGGGCCGACGCAGCTTCCGCTGTCCTGATGGAGCCGGCCAGCGGCAAGATTCTGGCCATGGCCAATCGGCCGACGGCGAATCTGGAGAATTTCGGCAAATCCCGGGTTGCATTCCGCCGCAACAGGACGGTGGTGGACCGCTACGAACCGGGTTCCACTTTCAAGATCTTCACCGCAGCAGCCTTGCTGGACCAGGGCAAGGTTCAGCCGGGCCAGCGCTACTTCTGCGAGAACGGCAGCTACCAGGTTCGGAACCGGCTGTACAAAGACCACAAACCATTCGGCACACTGACTTTCCGGGAGATACTGGAAAACTCAAGCAACATCGGCACGATCAAGGCGTCGGCGGCACTGGACGGCGATCGGTTTCTGAACTACTTGAAAAGCCTTGGTTTCGGCCGAAAAACCGGCATCCTGTTTCCGGGTGAAATCGAGGGCACCCTGCCTGACATGGGCCTGGCCCCGGAGGTGCACAAGGCATCGCTTGCCATCGGGTACAGCATCAACGTTACCCCGCTGCAGTTGACCGCCGCCGTGGCCGCCGTGGCGAACCAGGGGGTCCTGGTACCTCCCACTCTGGTGGAAGGGAGCCGCACCCCCGACGGCCGCTGGCATCCCAGAGCCGCCACCGATCCGCGACGGGTGATGAAAACCGAAACGGCCCGCGCCCTGACCAACCTGTTGGAAGGAGTCGTCCTGCGAGGGACCGGCCGCGGCGCCCGGGTAACCGGATACCGCATCGCCGGTAAAACAGGAACAACCCGGAAACATATCGAGGGCGAAGGCTACGACAATCCGGGAGGCAAGAAGTACCTCTCTTCCTTCGCCGGGTTCGGGCCGGTGCGCGACCCGCAACTGGCCCTCCTGGTGGTGGTGGACAGCCCGAAGAGCGGCAGTATCTATGGCGGCGAGATCGCGGCACCCGCTTTCGGGCGGATCATGTCCGAGGCGTTCCGGCACCTGCGCATCCCGCCGGATCAGGAATCGATGGTCATGCTCGCCACCGGCCCCGCCGCCGTCCAAGGCGCAGAGGCCCGGCGGTGATGCCGGCGCCGGCCATGCGGCTCTCGCACCTGTTGCGCGGAGCCGGCGTGCAGCCGTTGACACCTCCCGAAAGCGACCCTGTGATCCGGCAAATCGGCCTGGACTCCCGCGCCGTCAAACGGGGCGGCCTGTTCTGCGCCCTGAAAGGGCTGCAGTCCGACGGCGAGCTGTTCGTGCATCAGGCGGTGCAACAGGGCGCCGCCGCGGTGTTGGCAGGCTCCACACGGCCGGCGGACCTGGATCGATCCGTGGCCTGGCTGCAGGTGCCCAACCCCCGCATGCAGGTCGCGCCACTTTCCAGGGAGTTGTATGGCCGACCCGACGAGGCGCTGAAGCTGGTCGGCATCACCGGCACCAATGGCAAGACCACCACCACCTATATGGTGGACGCCATCGTTCGGTCCGCCGGTCTGAAATCGGGAAGGATCGGCACCATCGACTACGCCTGGAACGGCCGGCAGCGGCCGGCGCCTCACACGACGCCGGAGGGCCCGGATCTGTTCGCCCTCTTCGCCGAGATGCGGGACGCCGGAGTGGCATGGATCACCATGGAGGTCTCCTCCCACGCCCTGAGCATGGGGCGGGTGCGGTCCGCCCGATTCGACGTAGCCGCTTTCCTGAACCTGCGCCGCGACCATCTGGACTTCCACCGGGACATGGACTCCTACCTGGATGCGAAATCACTGTTGTTCCAATCCCTCGGCCCGGACGACACGGCGATCCTCAACGCCGACGACCCGGCCGTCACCGCCGTGGCCCGTAAAACCGGTGCCAAGGTTCTGACATTCGGAAGGAACCGGTTGGCCGATGTTCAGATCCGGTCCGATTCCTCCACAGTCAGCGGATCCCGGGCGGTTCTGGCAACCCCCTGGGGTGAGCTGCAGGTCTACACACCTCTGGCCGGCCCATTCAACCTGGAGAACGCAGCCGCGGCGGCGGCCTGCAGTCTGGCAGGCGGCCTGAGTTGCGATGCGGTCCGGCAAGGGATCGCAACGCTCTCCGCCGTACCCGGCAGGATGGAACGGGTGGACGGCGGCGGCGAATTCGCCGTGTTTGTGGATTACGCCCACACCGACGACGCCCTTTCGGCTTTGCTGGCGGCTGCCAGGAACCTGGCAACCGGCCGGGTCCTGGTGGTATTCGGTTGTGGCGGCGACCGGGACCGGGGCAAGCGCACCGCCATGGGCGCCACCGCCGCCCGGATGGCCGACCTGCTGTTTCCCACGTCGGACAACCCGAGGAACGAGGCGCCTGAAGCGATCCTGGCAGAGGTGGAGGAAGGGATCGGCACCGTGCCCGGCGGCCTGACCCGCAGCTTCATGTCCGTGGACCGGGAAGAAGCGATCCGACTGGCGATCGCAGCGGCCAGACCCGGCGACGTGCTGGTGATCGCCGGCAAGGGACACGAAACAACCCAGTCCGCCGGCGGCCGCATCCTGCAGTTCGACGACCGGGATGTCGCCCGACGGATCCTGGACGAGGCCCGCCACACAGGGAGGGATCATGCCGAGGCTTAGCATCGGACGGATCCTGGAAGCGACCGGCGGGACCCTGTTGCGTGGCGATCCGGAAACCACGGTCGATTCATTCGAGATCGATACACGGCGGGTTCGGAAAGGCGGCCTGTTCGTTGCTCTGAAGGGCGAAAAAACCGACGGTCACAAATTTCTGGACCAGGCCGCGGGCCGGGGTGCTCGCGCCGCCATTGTCACCCGGGAACTCTCGGAACACGAGAACGCGCCACCGGTCCTGGTCCGGGTGGAGGATGGTTACGCGGCGCTTACCGGTTGCGGCCGGGCGGCCCGGGACACGATGAAGCGGACAACCGTAATCGCCGTGACCGGCAGCACCGGCAAGACCACCACCAAGGACCTGATCGCCGCCGGACTGGCGGAAAGCCGCAAGGTCCACAAGACCGGCGGCAATTTCAACAACCACCTGGGCGTTCCGCTAACCCTCCTGGCCTGCCCCGACGATGCCGAGGTCGCCGTCGTGGAACTGGCCATGAGCGCTCCCGGGGAAATCGCCGCCCTGACCCGGCTCAGCAGGCCGGACTTCGCCCTGGTCACCAACATCTGTCCGGTGCACCTGGCCTCTTTCGAGAATCTGGACCACCTGGCGGCCGCCAAAGGCGAACTGTTCGCCGTTCTTCCCAGTGATCGGACCTCGGTAGTCAACCTGGACGACACTCATGTCCGGGTGCAGTCCATGCGCCACTCCGGGCCCCGGCTTACTTACGGCCGGACCGAAGGTGCGGAGGTGCGGCTGGAGCAAGTGCAGGACCGCTTCCTTCCCGGTGTCGGCTTCACCATCCGCCACGGCGACAATTCCCACCGCTTCAACCTCAGGCTGGGCGGTGGGCACTCGGCCCTGAACGCCGTTGCTGCTCTGGCCGCTATTTGCGCCGCAGGCGGAGAAATCGACGCCGCCGGGCAGGCGATGGAACGGTTCGAAGCAGGCCCTGGCCGGGGACAGCGCATCGAACTGCCCAGCGGCGCCGTGGTTATCGACGACAGCTACAACAGCAACCCGACCGCCCTGTCATCCCTCCTGGTAACGTTGAAAGCGACAACGACCGCAGGGCGGAAGATCCTGGTGCTCGGCGACATGCTGGAGCTTGGACGGGATGAGGAGCGCTTCCATGCGGAGGCCGGGCGCGAAGCCGCGTCCGCCGGGGTCGACGTTCTGATCGGGGTCGGCCCCCTGGCCCGACACAGCCTGGAAACGGCCCGGAGGTCCGGGGTGGGGGAGACCCACCTGGCTTCCGACGCCGGGTCCGCCGCAGACTACCTGTCGGGCAAGCTGCACTCCGGCGACCTTGTGCTGGTAAAAGGGTCCCGGGGCATCCGGCTGGACCGCCTGGTTCAGCGGCTGGCCGAGCAACGCCAGGAGGCCGGCTGATGTTCTATCACCTGCTGGTGCCTCTGACCGATTACCTGCACGCGTTCAACGTGTTCCGGTACATAACATTCCGTGCCTCCATGGCAACCCTGACCGCCCTCCTGGTCTCCCTGGTTCTGGGTCCGAAGCTGATCCGCCGGCTGCAGCAGTTCGAGGTCGGCCAGGAGATCCGGGAGGAGGGCCCCAGTTCCCACCACGCCAAGAAAGGCACTCCGACCATGGGCGGTCTCCTGATCGTTACTGCGGTGGTCCTGCCCACGGTGTTGTGGGCCGACCTTCGGAATCCGTACGTCTGGATCGCCGTCGCCTCCATGTTCACATTCGGCGCCATCGGGTTCCTGGACGACTGGCTCAAGGTCGCCCGGAAGCAGAACCTCGGCTTCACCGCAAGGCGCAAGTTCCTCTTGCAGGTGCTGGTCGGCGCGGTGTTCGGGCTGCTGCTGCTCTGGATGGAATCCCGCGGACTGTACGACACAGGCCTGACCCTGCCGTTCATCAAGGGCATATCCCCACATCTGGGCTGGGGCTACGTCTTGTTCACCATCCTGGTACTCACCGGCTCGGCAAACGCGGTGAACCTGACCGATGGCCTGGACGGCCTGGCAATCGGGGCCTCCCTCATGGTGGCCGCCACCTTCACCGTCATCGCCTACGCCGCCGGCCATGCCCTGGTTGCCGATTACCTGGGGATCCCCAATGTCAAGGCGGCCGGCGAGCTGACCATCTTCTGCGGCTCCATGGTCGGGGCCTGTCTCGGCTTTCTGTGGTTCAACTCCCATCCGGCGGAAATGTTCATGGGCGATACCGGATCCATGGCATTGGGCGGCTCCCTGGGAGCCGTGGCAATTCTTGTGAAGCAGGAATTCCTCCTGGTGATCGCCGGCGGCCTGTTCGTACTGGAGGCGATGTCGGTCATCCTGCAGGTCGGGTCGTTCAAGCTTCGCAAGCGTCGCATTTTCAAAATGTCCCCCCTGCACCACCACTTCGAACTGGCCGGGTGGAGTGAAACAAAAGTGGTGATCCGTTTCTGGATCATCTCCATAATCTTCGGCCTGCTGGCCCTTGCTTCGCTGAAACTGAGATGAGGACGGTGATGACGCCTGCCGGCTTCGCAGCCACGAACCCGGATCTGGCCGGAAGGTCGGTGCTGGTGATCGGTCTCGGGCGCAGCGGAAGGGCCGCCGCCAGGCTGGCCGCCTCCCGGTCCGCCCTGGTGACCTGCGCCGACAGCCGCAAACAGCTGCCGGCGGAGGCCCTGGAACTGCAACAGTCCGGGATCCGGGTTCTGGCCGGCGGACACACGGCGGAGCTCCTCTCCGAGACCGGCGCGGAGTTGGTGGTGGTCAGTCCCGGCGTCCGGTTGGACATCGACCTCGTGCAGGTTGCACGGGAACGGGGTATCCCGGTCTGGGGCGAGATTGAACTGGCCGCCCGCTACACCAGGGGGCGGATCATCGGAATCACCGGGTCCAACGGTAAAAGCACCGTCACCACCATGGTCGGGAACATATTACGCACCGCCGGCATCCCAGGCGGGACCGGGGGCAACCTGGAAATACCCCTGGCGGAACTGCTGGAGCAGGATGGCGAGGATGCGATCCATGCCGTGGAGCTCTCTTCGTTCCAGCTGGAATCGGTGGAGGCGCTGGTCCCGGTGGTTGCCGTGATAGTCAACCTGACGCCGGACCATCTGGATCGCTACGACTCTTTCGACTCATACCGCCGGGCCAAGGCCAGGCTTCTGGAGGTCCAGTCCGGCACCCGCTTCAGCGTACTCAATGCCGATGACCCGGAATCACAACGTTTTCTTCCGTCGGTGCGGGGCCGCCTGCACTTGTTCTCCCTGGAATCGGAACCGCAGGCCGGTGCGTTCGTGCGTGACGGCATGATCATGCTCCGAACCGCATACGGCGAGGAAACCGTCCTGGCGGCGGACCGGCTGCCGCTGCCCGGCCACCACAATCTGGCCAACGGACTGGCCGCCGCGCTGGCCTGCCGCCTGGCCGGGTGCGGTATCGAATCGATCGCCGGGGGCCTGGAAAGCTACCGGCCGCTGGCCCACCGATTGCAGAAGGTGGCGACCGTGGACGGCATCGATTTTTACAATGACTCCAAGGCGACCAACCTGGACGCGGTAGTGCAGGCGATCCGGTCTTTCCGGGCCGGATCGGTGCACCTGATCCTGGGCGGCAAGGACAAGGGGGGCGATTGGTCCGCTCTGCTCCCGCTGCTGCAGGAACGGGTCCGGTCGGTGTTGCTGGTGGGCCAGGCGGCGGATCGGATCTCCCGGGTTCTTGAGGGTACCGTGGCCCACCGGAACTGCGTTACCGTGCAGGCCGCCGTCCGGTCCGGGTTCCAGGACGCCCGCCCCGGGGATGTCGTGCTGCTCTCACCAGGTTGCGCCTCCTTCGACCAGTACTCCGGTTTCGAGGCCCGTGGCGACGATTTCATCGCTGCGGTGGGCGCGCTCGCCGGGCGAGGACGCGGCCATGCCTAGAAAGATGAGCTACGACCGCTGGCTGTTCGTCACCCCCTGCCTCCTGCTGCTGGGCGGCATGGCGATACTGGGCAGTGCCTCCCTGTTCGTGGCGATGAAATACGAATTCAGCTCCTCGAATTACTACCTTTACCGGCAGATCGGGCACGCCATCGTCGGCATCGGCCTCATGTTCGGAGCGATGATGCTGCCGTACCGCCGGCTGGCGGAACAGAAATTCGTCATTCCGATCCTGCTGTGCTCGATCCTGAGCCTGGTGGCAGTATTGTTCTTCGAGGATGTCAACGGGTCCAAGCGCTGGATCGACTTCGGTTTCTTCCGGTTACAGCCGTCGGAGTTCGTGAAAATCGGAGTGATCATTGTGATCGCCAGCATCCTGTCCCGGAAAGAAGACAGCATCAACGATCTCTCCGCGGTTCCGATCCCGGTAGCGATCCTGGTGGCGCCGATCGCGATCCTGGTTTTCGTGGAACCGGACCTGGGAACCGCACTGATCATCCTGGGGACCAGTGCCCTGTTGCTGTTCTCCGCCGGCCTGAAATACCGCTACATCATCGCGGCTGCGGTGGTGGGCGCCGTCCCTCTGACCGCCGCCATCCTGCTGAAGCCATACCGGCTTCAGCGGGTGGTGGAGTACCTGTCCGGTACGGTGGCCGGTCAGGCGCTGCAGTCCCAGATCGCCATCGGGAGCGGCGGGCTCCACGGCGTCGGACTGGGCCGTGGCCACCAACAGGCATTTTTCCTTCCGGAAGCACACACCGACTTCATCTTCGCGGTCATAGGCGAACAACTCGGTCTCCTGGGGACTCTGGCTGTCCTCGCTTCGTTCCTCATCCTGCTGTGGCGGGGGTTGCGCACCACCCTGCGGGCCCCGGACCGCTTCGGCTTTTATCTCGCCCTGGGGATCACCTGCCTGCTGTCACTGCAGGGGTTCACCAACATGGCGGTCTGTGTCGGCCTGGTGCCGACCACCGGCCTGGCGCTTCCTTTTGTTAGTTACGGAGGATCCTCCCTGCTGGCATCGCTGACGGCACTGGGTCTCCTGATCAACGTTTCGCAACATTCGAACTGATGAAGCACTCGAACTACAGCATCCTGTTTGCAGGCGGTGGCACCGGCGGTCACCTGTACCCGGCTTTGGCGGTGGCGGATGAACTGAAGAGCAGGCACGCCTCCGCATCGATCCGGTTCGTCGGCGCCGAACGTGGGATCGAGACCCGCCTGGTTCCGGAAGCCGGGTACGCTCTGAAGACATTGCCGCTGCACGGAATGAAAGGGGCCGGCCTGGCAGGGAAATTGAAAGCGATTTTCG
This sequence comes from uncultured Acidobacteriota bacterium, assembly GCA_945787955.1. GTDB lineage: Bacteria > Acidobacteriota > Polarisedimenticolia > Polarisedimenticolales > Polarisedimenticolaceae > Polarisedimenticola. The sequence continues at coordinate 41,811 of CALZKF010000002.1, forward strand.
CCGCCGCCCTGGCGGTGCTGTCCTGCAGCGCCTCCATGATCGGTTCCCGGCCCGACCTGGTGATCGGCGTCGGTGGTTACGCATCCGGCCCGGCGGTGTTGGCGGCCCGCCTGTTGCAGATCCGAACCATGATCCTGGAGCAGAATCATTTTCCCGGCGCCACCAACCGTTGGCTCGCCGGCTGGGTCAACCGGATCTGCGTAGTGTCGGAGGCGGCCCGGGTGCGCTTCGGCAACCGTGGCGAAATCACCGGCAACCCGGTCCGGGCCGACTTTACCCGTATCGGGGAGCCGCCCCTGGCCCAGCGGTTGTCGATCCTGGTGTTCGGCGGCAGTCGCGGCGCTCGTTCCATCAACACCGCCATGGCGGCAGCCGCCGGTGGCCTGGCCGCCCTGCCTGCACCGCCTGCCATCGTGCACCAGACCGGGGAGGCCGACCTGGAGGCGGTACGGGAAGCTTATCGCAGCGCTTATCCCAACGGTCTGGCGGAGACGTTGCCGTACCTGGACGACATGCCGTCCCGGCTGGAACGGGCCGACTTCGTCATCAGCCGCGCCGGGGCCACTACCCTCTCGGAGCTTGCAGCCGCCGGCCGGGGCGCCCTGCTGGTGCCGTACCCTCATGCCACCGACGATCACCAGCGCCTCAATGCCCAGTCGGTTGTGGAGGCCGGCGGCGCCCGGATGATAGCCGATGCGGACCTCACCGGTGACCGCATCACAAGCCTGATCGCCGAGTTGGACTCCGACCGGCCGGCACTGGTCCGTATGGGCCATGCCGCCCGGGCGATGGCGATTCCCGGCGCTGCCGGCCGGATTGCTTCCGTGGCGGAAGAACTTCTGGAAATCCGGGGAGGCGCCGATGTTTCGTAGGGCGCGACATCTGCACTTCGTCGGCATCGGCGGCACCGGTATGAGCGGAATCGCCGAAGTCCTCGTCAACCTGGGGTACCCGGTATCCGGCTCGGACCTGTCATCGAACCCGGCCACCCGCAGGCTGAAGAAGATGGGCGCGCGGATCCACAAGGGCCACCGGCTGTCGAATCTCAGGGCAGCGGACGTGGTGGTGATCTCCTCGGCGGTCCGGCCGGACAACCCGGAAGTGGTGGAAGCGCGGCGGCTGAAGATCCCGGTCATCCCCAGGGCGGAGATGCTGGCCGAGCTGATGCGCCTCAAAACCGGCATCGCCGTGGCGGGAGCCCACGGAAAAACCACCACTACCGCCATGATCGCCGAGGTGCTGGACAAGGGCCGGTTGGACCCGACGGTGGTGATCGGCGGCCGGGTCGGCAATCTGCGGTCCGGCGCCAAGCTGGGAAAAGGGGACCTGATGGTGGCCGAGGCGGACGAATCCGACGGTTCGTTCCTCAAGATGAAGCCGACCATAGCCGTGGTCACCAACATCGACCGGGAGCACCTGGACCACTACGACGACCTGACGGAGATCCAGGACACCTTCGTGGAGTTCCTGTCCCGCCTTCCATTTTACGGCGTCGCTGTGGTCTGCCTGGACGATCCGAACGTTCGGTCGATCCTGCCCCGGGTGGACCGCAAGGTGATCACATACGGACTGTCAAGCGAAGCCGACATCTCGGCCACGGACGTTTCCGTTCACCAGTTCGAATCGAGTTACACGGTCTCGGCCTTCGGTGAACAGCCGGGCCGGATCACCGTCGCCCTGCCCGGACGGCACAGCGTGTACAACAGCCTGGCCGCTGTCGCAGTCGCCATGGAGCTGGAAATCCCGTTCAAGACCATCGCCCGCGCCCTGAAATCGTTCCGCGGCGTGGATCGCAGGTTCCAGCTCCGCGGACGGTACAACGACGCTCTGGTGGTGGACGACTACGGCCACCACCCGACGGAGATCGAAGCGGTCCTGAACGGCGTGCGCGAAGGGTTCGGCTCACGGACCATCGCCGTGTTCCAGCCGCACCGCTTCTCCCGGACCCGGGCTTTGCTGGAGGAGTTCGGCGGGGCGTTCCACCTGGCGGACATCGTATTCGTCACCGACATCTACCCGGCCGGCGAAGAGCCGGTACCTGGATTCGACGGCTCAGTGGTTCAGGATGCCCTGGTCCGGCACGGCCACCCGGACGTGCGTTACGAGAAGGATCACGGCCGGATCGTAAAACAGCTTCGGGAACTGCTGCAGCCTGGAGACATAGCGCTGACCCTTGGGGCCGGCGACGTCTGGAAGATCGGCGACAACCTGGTCAAGAGCGGCAGAAAGAGTAGAGGGCGCAAGCCATGAAAGGCAAAAACTTCCGCCATGTGGAACAGGACCGCCGCTACTGGCGGCGGCAGGGCAACCTGAAGGTCCGCAAGGCCCGGCTGACCCGCAAGTCGTTCCGCTGGACCGGCCTGCTGCTGTTCAACGGCCTCCTGATCTGGGCGGGCTGGATTGCTTGCAGCCGGACGGTCGAGATGGCGTGCGCCGCACCGGAATTCCGCCTTGCGAATTTCGCGGTGGAGGGGGTCCACCAGACTCCCAGGGAATTGCTGGCCCGGGAACTTCTGCCGTTCAGGAACGCAAGCCTGCTGACCCTGAACCTGACGGAGGTGGCGGCGGCGGCGGAAAGCCATCCCTGGGTGGAACAGGCGGCAGTGAAGCGCATCCTGCCCGGCGGCATCCGCATCCGTCTCAAGGAACGGGTGCCCGCAGCGTTGTTCCGTGAAGGCGACCGAACCATGGTGGTGGACAGCACCGGCTTCGCCCACGACACCGCCGATCTGAGCTACCCGGGAGAGTTCCGAGGACTCCCGGTGATCACCGGTATCGAAGGCACCACAGATGAAGAGCGCGCCCGCCGGCTGCGACGCGGGCTCGGCACCCTGCTGGCGCTGCAGAACCGGTATCCGGAATGGTCATCACGTCTGGCCACCATTGATCTGGCGAAGACGGACCGGATCACGGTTACCGACGGCAACTCCGGCGTCCGGTTGTTCCTGGATCCGGATAACGCGTTAATGAATTTTGAACATTTTCTGGCGCTTCGGGAACAAATTCACAGCCGGATCGGCCCGGTGGATTACTTCGACCTGAGGTGGAAGGATCGCATCGCCCTGATGCCCAGGCAATCATGAGGAAACGGGAGATAGATCGGTGAAGGCAAAAAACGGGCAGCACGTTGTAGGACTTGATATCGGAACAACGAAGATCTCCTGCGTCGTAGCCGACGTGATGGACGACGGGAGGATCCACATCATCGGCCTTGGGGAGACACCCTCCCGTGGGTTGCGGAAGGGTGTGGTGGTCAACCTCAACGCCACGGTGGAGGCGGTTAAAAACTGCCTGCAGCAGGCGGAGCTCATGGCCGGCATCGATATAGAGACCGCCGTCGTCGGAATCGCCGGCGGTCATATCCGTTCTTTCAACAGCCGGGGCGTTGTGGCGGTCTCCGGTAGGGATCGCACCGTAACCCAGGAAGATATCGACCGGGTCATGGAAGCGGCCAGGGCGGTGAACATCCCCAACGACCGGGAAATCCTGCACGTACTGCCCCAGGAATACGTGCTGGACGATCAGGGCAGCATCAGCAGTCCGATGGGGATGACCGGTTCACGCCTGGAGGCCAACGTCCACATCATCACCGCGGCAAGCACGTCGGTGCAGAACCTGGTGACCTGCGTCAACCGGGCCGGAGTGGAAGTTCAGGATACGGTGCTGGAGCAACTGGCCTCATCCGAGTCGGTGCTCACCGACGATGAGCGGGAGCTGGGAGTGGCGCTCATCGATATCGGCGGCGGCACCACCGATCTGGCGATCTTCGAGCGGGGCTCCAAGTGGCACACTTCGGTACTTCCGGTTGGCGGCGACCACTTCTCCAACGACCTGGCAGTCGGACTGCGGACCCCGGTACCGGAAGCTGAAAAGCTGAAGATCCGATTCGGCTGCGCCCTGTCCAGCCAGGTCCGGGAGGACGAAACCATTGAGGTCCCGACGGTGGGCGGGCGCAAGCCCCGGCTGCTGTCCCGACAGGTCATGGCGGAGATCCTTCAGCCCCGCGCCGAGGAGATCTTCAACCTGCTTCTGAAAGAGATTACTACCGCGGGGTTTGAAAGGGTTCTGAATGCCGGTATCGTGTTGACCGGAGGCGGGAGCCTGCTGCCCGGCATGGTGGAGGTGGCGGAACAGGTATTCGACCTGCCGGTCCGCCACGGCCTGCCCACCGGGGCGGACGGTCTGGTGGAACCGGCTTCCGGTCCTGAGTTTGCTACCGTGATCGGGCTCGCCTTGTACGGCGCTCATCACGCATCCTCCACGACGGGAGCAAGGCTGCGGTTGCGGCCGGGGTTCGTGGGCGCGTTCAACGACCGGTTGCGGTCGTGGTTTTCGGAGGTATTTTGATGGCCGGAAGAAAAAAGACTGTCCGCAAAAGACCACAGGGGGCACCGATGATCACGTTCGACGACAACCCGGGCAAGCGCAGCTCGGTCGAGCTGTCATTCGAGGATGCTTCCAAGACCGGTGCCACAATCAAGGTCATCGGTGTCGGCGGAGGAGGAGGCAACGCCGTCAACCGCATGATCCACGCCGACCTCAGAGGGGTGCAGTTCCTGGCCTCCAACACCGACTGCCAGGCGCTGGCGAGCAACGAGGCGCCGGTGAAGATCCAGCTCGGGGCAAAACTGACCCGGGGGCTGGGCGCCGGGGCGAACCCGGAAATCGGGCGCAACGCCGCCCTGGAGGACACCGAGAAGGTGGTGGAGGCGCTGGTAGGCGCCGACATGGTGTTCGTCACAACGGGACTGGGCGGCGGCACCGGCACCGGTGCGGCGCCGATTATCGCCAACCTGGCCCGGGAAGCCGGCGCCCTGGTTGTGGCGGTAGTGACCCTGCCGTTCGGATTCGAGGGCAAACGGCGGCGCGCCCAGGCGGACGAGGGTCTGGCGGCCCTGCGGCAGGTGGTGGACACCGTCATCACCATCCCCAACGACAAACTGCTCCACACCGTGGAGAAAGGAACGCCGATCTCGGAAGCGTTCATCATGGCTGACGACATCCTGCGCCAGGCGGTGCAGGGCATTTCCGACCTGATCACCGTCTCCGGCGAGATCAACCTCGACTTCGCCGACGTCAAGGCAGTGATGGCCGGAATGGGTATGGCGCTCATGGGAACCGGTATCGCCGACGGCGAGCACCGCGCGGTAGACGCCGCCCAGAGGGCGATCTCGTCGCCACTCCTGGAAGACGCCTCCATCCACGGCGCCCGGGGCGTGCTCATCAATATATGCGGCGGTGAGGACATGAGCCTGCATGAGGTGTCCGAGGCGGCGGAAATCATCCAGGAGGCGGCGGATCCCAACGCCAACATCATCTTCGGCACCGTCATCGACCGCAGCCTGCAGGGCACGATCAAGGTCACGGTGATCGCCACCGGTTTCCACCAGTCCGACGCCCAGCGCCTGGAACACGCCTTGCCGGTTGAACAGGCTGCCCCGCAGGAACATAATGTCCGTGGAGTGAGCGGGTTCGAACGGCCGGCGAACCGGGACCGGGAACTGTTTATGCGCCCGGAGACCCGTGAGACACCGGAGCTGGACCCGTCTGAGGACGGTCACATGCCGAACTTCGCCGACATGAAGGACGACTTGGACGTACCTTCATTCCTCAGGAAGCAGATGGACTGAGGAGGATCAGATGCCGGTTCGGAAGATCCTGGTCATTGACGACGATCCGGAAACCTGCCGCATGCTGCGTGCCAACTTCGCCGGGAAACCGATGGAGTTCCACGGGGCGCTGAGCGGCGAAGACGGCATCCGCAAGGCGGTGGAGATCCAGCCTGACGTCATCCTCCTGGACCTGATTATGCCGGGTATCGACGGCATCGAAGCGGCCGACCGGCTCAAGGGTGATTCCCGCACCGCCCTGACGCCTGTGATATTCCTGACTTCCTGTCGATCCACGGAGCACAAGGTCAAGGCTTTCAGCGCCGGCGCGGACGATTTCATGACCAAGCCGTTCGACTTCGACGAGGTCGAGGCACGGATCGGTTCCCAACTCACCCGCAGAGACCTGCTTCTGGGTTTGAACTTGAAGATCGACCACCTCACCGGCAACAAACTGGAGCTGGAGCATCGCCTGACCCTGGACGATAAGACCGGACTCTGCAATTTCAGGGAGTTCCGCCGCAAACTGCGGGAAGAATGGATGCGGTCCGAACGCTACGGAGCGCCGCTGTCCCTGGTGATGTTCGATCTGGACGACTTCAAGAGATTCAACGACACATACGGTCACCCGGCAGGGGACGTCGCCCTCCAGGAATTTGCCACCCTGCTGAACGGCGGCGCCAGGGCGACCGACATGGTCGCCAGGTACGGAGGCGAGGAGTTCGCCATGATCCTCCCCCATACCGATATCATCATGGCGACCCGTGTGGCCGAACGTATCCGGGCTGCAGTGGCTGATTTTCAGTTCAACTCCGGTGTTGCTCCGGCGAAAATGACCGTCTCCGGCGGTGTGGCCGCTTATCCGACCACCGGTGCGGTAGATTCGGTAGACAGCCTGGTGGAGCATGCCGACCGGGCGTTGTACCGGGCCAAGGAGCTGGGCAAGAACCGGGTGGAAAGCGCCGAAGACGGTGGTGGGGACAAGATCAACAGGGACCACAGCCGCAAGTACGGCAGCCGCACCTCATCGACCCTGACCGGAAAACCGTCGACGGACTAAGGCGTTCTACTCCTGGCCCGGAACGCCAGCACCACCAGCCCCGCCATCGCCAGCCAGACCGGCCAGTCCCCCACCCGGTTGTAGATCGTCCTTCCGTCCGAGAGCGGGATTTCGCCGACGATGACCCGGGCCTCGAACAGGCCGGTCAACTGCTCCGCGCCACCACGACGATCGAAAAACCCCGAGATGCCGGTGTTGGCGGCACGGACGTAGCCGGTCCGGTTTTCGATGCACCGCATCCGCAGGGCGTCGACCTGGTAACGCTGAAACTGGCTGCGGCCGAACCAGGCGTCGTTGGTGATAACGACCTGGAAATCGGCGCCGGCGTTCTGCAGGTCCCGGGACAGGCTGGGGAACAGCTGTTCATAGCATACGACCACACCGGCGTTCCATTCCGCGAACGGCAGTACTGTCGCACCCGGTCCAGGCGTGAACCCCCCGGACACCCAGCGCCATTCACCGGACCTGTTGTCCACGAACCGGCCGAACAGGGACCGGAACGGTGTCTGTTCGGTGAACGGGACCAGGAAGGTCTTGGCGGTCCAGACCGGACTCAGGCTGCCGTCGGCCTGGACCGCCATGGCTGCGTTGTAAATGTCGTACTTATCAGCATCGGTGACGCGGTAATACTCCACCCCGACCAACATCGGCGTTTCCAGGTAGCGAGCCAGGAGTTGAACTTCCGGCATGGTGTAAGTGGATGGATCTTCCACGCGGTGCAACAACCGGAACGGCCTGCCGGTTTCCGGCCAGACGATCAGGTCGGCACCTTGTTCCGCCGCCGCCAGGGTCTGGAGTCGCAGGGTCTCCCACTGCAGCCCGTTACTCCCCGGATCCCACTTGACCGGCAGCGGGATGTTCGGCTGCGCGATGCCGACCCGGATCGTTCTTTCACCACCGGCGTAATGCAGCCATGCCCAGCTGTCGTACGCTCCCACCACCAGAACCAAAGCTGTCAGGGCGAAAGCAACGTTCTTCCTCGGCCGGGCCGGATCGGCCAGAATCAGGTCGTAGAGCAGTCCGTTCACGGCCAATACGAATGCCCCGACCCCGTACAGGCCGGCGAAGTCGGCGAACTGCACCACAAACGGGAACGAAGACAGGGAATGACCCACATGATCGGCGGTCATCCGCAGATCACCGAAGGTCCGGACCCATTCGAGGGGCAGCCATGCTGCGGGCAGTATCAGTCCCCAGGTCAAGCCGGTTCGCTCGCGGATCCAGCAGGCGATAGCCAGCGCCAGTGCCATCATCGCCCCGAAGTAGAGCGACATGGCTACGTACAGCAGCCAGGCAAGCCAGGAGATCTGGGCCATGGTGTACATCCAGTGCATGGCTGCCATGGAACCGAGGAATCCAAACGCCAGACCGACTTTGAGCCGCTCCCGGACGGTGGTTTCTCCGTCCGGTTCCAGGCGGTACAGCACCGGCAGCAGGAACATAAAATTAGGCGTCAAAAGAGGGGTCAGAAAGGCCAGGTAGTAAAGCAGTGCCGACGCCACCGGGTACTTCCATTGCACCCTGTCGTCCGCACCGTTACCGTTCAATGCCACTCCTCCATGATGCGCCTCGTGGAGGCTCGGGTTGAATGCTACCATGTGGCTTACAATGGGAACGGATAGTGTCATGAAAGCGATGATACTGGCTGCCGGATACGGCCGACGGATGCAGCCTTTGACATTCCAGATGCCGAAGCCGGCAATTCCGGTTTTGGGCCGCCCGCTGATCCAGCAGGTGCTGGCCGGCCTCGGCGCCCAGGGTTGCCGCGAAGTGACGGTGAACCTGCACCACCTCACCGACTCCCTGGAAGCACTGCTCGGCGAAATGCCGGCCTACGGGCTGGAACGGCTGCACCTCTCTCTGGAGGAGGACCGCATCCTAGGAACCGGAGGCGGGATTCGGAACGCCGCCGACTACCTGAGGGGTGACGGTACCCTCCTGGTGCGCAACTCCGATTTCCTTCTGGACATCGACCTCGACGAAGCGCTGGAGTTCCATCGGCGCTCCGGCCGGCCGGTAACCCTGGTGCTCTCCGGCCCGAGGCACGGGTACACGCCGGTGCCGGTGGGCCGGGACAATCAGATTCTCTCCTTCGGCGACCTGAAGGAATACGACCGGGGAGAAACAATGGCGGAAGGCTTGTTCACCGGCCTGCACATCATGGAGGAGGAGATTCTGGACCGCATACCGGGCCCGGAACCATGTGACATCGTCCGGGACGTCTACCTCCCGATGCTCTCGGATGGGACGGTAGGGGCCTACCGCACCGACCGGTTCTGGTGGGAATTCGGCACGCCGGAACAGTACCTGGAAGGCTCTCTGCAAATGATCGATCTGCCGCCGTCCGATGCCAGGCGGTTCAGTTGCACCGACCCGGTGCGGGAACACCAGGGCAGCCTGGTCGCCCTGGGGCCGGGTGCGATCATCGCCCCTGATGCGATCCTGAGCGGACGCGTTGCCGTCGGCTTTTCGGCAGCTCTGGCCGATCGCTGCCGGGTGGAGGACAGCCTGATCCTGCCGGAGGCCTGGATCGGACCCGGGGCATGCCTGACCCGGTGCATCATCGGACCGAAGGCCGAGGTGCCGGCGGGAACCGGTTTGGACAGGAAAATGATCTGTACCTGGAGCGGTGATCACCCGCTTTCCCCGGGCTGGGAACTTTCCGGTGATTTGGTGCTTCGGCCCCTGGATGTATGAATATCTTAATGAACATTAATTCCGGCAATAAATACCTCGCTCAATATATCGAAAAACACCATGCCGGCCAGGAGCTGATACCGATCGCAGGTGACGCCTCTGGCCGCCGGTTCTTCCGTGTGGGGCAAGCACCCGGAAGCTCGGCAGTGATCATGGATTACGGCCAACCATTCCAGGATCCGACCGACGACATCATCCTGACCCGGATATTCCATGATGCCGGCCTGCCGGTGGCCGGAATTGTCCATACCAGTTACGAGGGCGGGTTCCTGGTGCTGGAAGATCTGGGGGAACACACCCTGGAGGACCGGTTGGCTGAAGTGCCCGGGGCTGCAGCGGAGCTATACACCGAAGCGGTGGAACTGGCGATCCAGGTGGCGGATGCCGGTACCACCGCCCTGGAGCGGTCCGAACGCAGCCGGTCTCCAGCACTGGACAGGGGACGATTCCGGTTTGAAATGGAGTATTTCCTGGAACATTATTATTTTGGGTTGGTCGGCAATCCGCCGGATGATACCCAAACCCAACCATTGAAGCGGTTCCTCCTGGATCTGGCCGACCAGGCTGCAGCCGTGGAACCGAAAGTTCTCTGTCACCGTGACTTCCACTCCAGAAACCTGATCGTCTCCCGGTCGGGCCGGCTGGCGATGGTCGATATCCAGGATGGCCGGCGAGGGCCCCTGGGGTACGACCTGGCATCCCTGCTATGGGACGCCTATGTCGATATTGACGCCGATCTGCGGTTGAAAATGGTTCAGCTGTTCCGGAAAACATCCGATTTGGGCGAAGAATTTGAATCATCGCTCCATATTCTGGCACTTCAGCGTATGGTCAAGGCGCTGGGGACGTTCGGATACCAGATCTCGGTCATGGGCAGGGAACGATACCGATCAGCCATCCCGCGAACTTTGAAAAACATCCGCGGTTTAGCCGGTGACATAGGCCCCTTGGGCCGGATCATGGACACTTCAACCCGATAGATCCAGGATAAGAGGCCGAACTCACTCGATCAGGATACAGTCTCCCGGTTCCAGAACCAGTTCCGGCGTGGATATCCCGAGAGCTGTATTCCGTGAAGGCCCGCAGGTGCCACGGATCATCGCCGGGATCCTCAGAGGATTGAAGGTGAAGCGGATCCTGCCCCCATCCGCCGCGGCAGCGCCGTCTTCCAGCCGATTGCCGTAAGCTACCGCCAGGAACCGTTTTCCGGCAAGCCGCAGGATTCTGAGCTCAGAAACCAGGAAACCGCGGTCCGGTCTCGGCTCTCCCGACGCATGCACGACAATATTCGAAAAGGCCCGCTCAGGTTGGTCCCGGAATGATCGGCGCCAGCCGTGGCCCTCCTCCCCCAGGGTTGCCACGGAATGGATGCCGTCCGCCAGCTCCAGGATTCCGGTGCCCCGGCCGGTATCGTCGAACCGACCGCCGAACGGCATCCAGGTCCTATGGGGGTCGTCCAGGAGCCGCCAGCCTTGACCTACCGGTTCCCCGATACCGGCACCGAAACCGTGGAACAGGGTGGCAACAGCCTGGATCAGGATGGCGGCGGCTTCAGGCAGGAATACCAGAGCCGCTCCCGGCTCCAGGCGAGCTTCACGGTGGAAAAAAGGGAATGCCTGCAACCTTTCCAGGACCGGCCCGATGTTCGGAAGGGAACCCTCCTTCTCTCCCACCAGAAGCTGCGGCCGGTGGAACAATTCACCTCCCGCCTCCGTAACCACCTGGAGCGCCGCCCAGGTTCGGGACCGGGACCGTCCCGCCCGGAGCCCTCGGGAGTTCAGGATCGCCTCCGCCGTTCTCCCGGCTTCCACCCAACCGTGCTGCACCCGGATCGGAGCGATCCTCGCCGACGCAGTTTTAACCTGATCCACCGCCTGCACCAGCCACCGGGATAAATCTGCCTCTTGCGGTACCTTTCGGCCTTCAAGATCCAACCCGGGCTCCGAACCTGACTGACTCGGGAGCGGCCCGGCCGGTTCCAGACCGGAACCGACCGGTACCAGATCCTGGTCCGTGCCGCGAAGCGCTCTCAGGAAATGTTCGGTGTTGCACAGGTTCACCGTGGCAAATCCAGCTTTGCGGTCCCGGTCCAGGTACCGTCGGACCGCCAACCCGATTTCCGAGCTGCGGGCCAGTCCCTCTCCGCTGTCCGATCCGGGTAACGCCACACGGACCCTTTGTGCGCTGCGCAGAAACAGCTCAAGGGTCTGTCCCACCATCGTTCCGGGACCTGATTCCAGGAACTCCTGCAACTTCTCAAGGAGCGATTCAGGGTGATCGAAGGACAGGGTTGATCCGGAAGGCGGATTCATCGGTCAAACCCTCCGGTAGCACTGGTCACGCATCGAACCGACCATAGTCATCGACCTGTTTATTTGAATTTTTTTCATTATAAAACCGTCGTAACCCCTAGTCTTACTGTCGGCGCGCCGACGCTCACGGCCAGGGGTTGGAGTTCCTTAAGACAGGTACCGAGACAGGTATCGAACTGAAGGTCGTTTCCCGGCTGGCCAAGGGTGGCAAGGGTTTCGGCCAAGGTGACGAACAGGATGAACGGCTCCAGCGGGACTGTGATGCGGCCCCCTTCGATCCGATCGGCATCCGACACCCGGAACATCGCTTCGCCGGAAGACAGATCAATGGAGGCTGCCGCCATACGACGGATATAGAGACCTTCGCCGGTATCTTCGATCAAGGCATCCGGTGCATGGCTTCCTGCAGCGATAAAGGTGCATCCCATCCTGGGAAGCGCCGGTACCAGGTAGGACGAGCGCCTGGCATGTCCGGTCCTGATTCCGCCTGCAGACCTGGCGGTGGCTCGGTTGTGCAGTCTGCCGGCCAGCCTGCCGTCAGCCACCAGGGCTATCGCACCGGTTCGCTCACCTTCATCGTCCCGACGCCATGGAATGCGCCCCCTCCTGGGGTCGTCAATGATCCGGATCTCCCGGGACCGGGGGCCGGCGCCATGCCGCACCAGGGCGCTGCCGTCGGCGGGGGTCCCCCGGGCTTCCAGGGCATGACCGACCATCTCGTGAACCAGGATTCCGCCGACTCCGGGAGCCAGCACAACCGGGAAACGGCCCCTCGGCGCCGGCCTGGCGTCCAGCCTGGCTTCCGCTCGGAAAAGAGCCCTGGATACCAGGCCGGCAGGTTCCAAATCCCGTCCTGGGCGCCACACCCAGTCCACCGTTCCAACAGCTTCCCGGCCGTTGCGGTGCAGCTCCACCTCCAGGCGCACCCGCCGGCCCTCACGAGCCTCGACAACCTGGTCGGTGGTGGCGGAGGCGATACGAACATACTGGGAATACTGGACATAGCGGCCCCGAACCAGGACCCTGGCACCGTCGTGTCCTAGAGGCACCCGGGCCAGGATGCTGTCCACCAACCGGCCGGCACCCTCAGTTTCCGGCGTATCCCGGATCGGACAAGTGCTGGCGGAGGAAACTGCAGGATACTCGCCGCGGATCAGGGATCGCACTGCATCACCGACCTGATCCGGCGAGGGACCGGAGAGGTGGATCGTGGTCCCAGATTCTCCCCCGGTTTCCAGAGCAATCCCCCGGCTCTCCGAAACGGCGGCGCGGACCAGCCCCCGGCGACCGAACTCCACCCTGCGATCGTGAACCTCCTCCAGGAAAAGCAACGGATCCGGATAACGTTGAGCCAGGGCCTCCGCACCCCGTTCCATGGGATCGGCGAACGGTTGCAGGAGTTCGGTGAGCGAATGAGGCAAGGCACTGGGCTTTCCGGGTCGTCGCTTGCAACCGACCCCGCGATGGCTTATCTTCTTGGCACGGGCTTGGCACGGTCCCTAAACCCGCTCAAGGCGGGCGACGGATTTCGATAAAAACTGCAGGAACAACTGATGTCGGATTATACGATACTCCTCGTTGACTACGAACCACGCAGTATCCAACAACTCCAGGGTTGTCTGCTGGGCGCCGGGTTCCATGTCGTGGTCGTGAACGATGGACTGGCCGCCCTCGAGAAATTCAAAGAGATCCGACCGAGTATGGTGCTCCTGGAAGCGATGCTGCCCAAGAAGCACGGTTTCGAAGTCTGCCAGGAGATAAAGGCGTCCCCCGAGGGCAAGAACATACCGGTTGCGATTATTACCGGCGTCTACAAGGGCAGGCGCTACCGCACACAGGCCACCTACCTTTATCATTGCGACGAGTTCATTGAAAAGCCGGTGGAAGACACAACCCTGGTGGAGATCTGCCGCCGCCTGATGAAGGTGGAAGACAAGATGGCAGCGTCAACCGAGGCTGCGCCTGTTGATCCGATCGCCGGCATCACCGAAGAGGAGATCGATCAAAGACTGGAAGGTCTTGCACTCGGCGACTCCGGCAAGAATACAGCTATCGGCTGACGACACCACGCCATGCCGAAAATCACGAAGATCTACACGAAAACCGGTGACGATGGGACCACCCGTCTGGGCGGAGGCCAACAGATCGGCAAGGACGACTTGCGGATCGAAACCTACGGCACGGTGGACGAGTTGAACTCCTGCCTGGGCCTGGCCATAGCAGCAGGCCTCGAGTCCGGTCTGGCTTCGAGTATCACCCGGATCCAGAACGAGCTGTTCAATCTGGGATCGGATCTTTGCATCCTTGAAGCAGACAAGGCCGGGATGCCGGTTCCGGTAATCGAGCCGCGGCACGTGGAAACACTGGAGCAGGAGATCGACCGCTGTTCCGCTGAAACCGGGCCGCTCACCAACTTCATTCTGCCGGGTGGCACCCCTGCCGCCGCACATCTCCACGTTGCCCGAACCGTCTGCCGCCGGACTGAGAGGCTTCTGGTCGCCCTTCAAAAAACCGAGAAGGTCAACCCGAACACGCTACACTACCTCAACCGGCTGTCGGACCTGCTGTTCGCCATGGCGCGAAGCGAAAATTTCCGAAAAGGCGTCACCGACCCCCTCTGGAACAGCCGCGCCTAATTCGGGGTCAGGCACCTTTAATCGGGTTTCGGGGACACCCTTAAAAGCGTGGGACCTGTATCGCCCGGCCTGAATTCATACTCATAGCCCCATGCAACANNCCCCATGCAACATCCTCTTATTATTAACCGTCTTGAAGTGACGATTTGAAAACAGTCCCGCACAAGCGGGACTCTTTTTTAAATCGTCACTTCAAGACGGTTGCACAAGGGCGCTGCAATCGAAGAGGAGGGGGCTGCTTAATGCGAGCAGCTTCAATCAGCTGACGTACTGCTGGATTGAATTAGGGTGTCCCCGAAACTAGTCCCGGTTCACGAACGGTGTAACCGAGCCGGCCTGGGACGCCTGGTCCGAGGTCATGAACCGCAGGCAGTTGATCAGGACGTCCCTCATCTTCGACCGCTCCACGATACAGTCGAGCATGCCATGCTCCTGCAGGAACTCGCTGCGCTGGAATCCGTCGGGGAGCTTCTGCCGTATCGTCTGCTCGATAACCCGGGGACCTGCGAACCCGATCAATGCCCTGGGTTCGGCTATGTTCATATCGCCCAACATGGCATAAGACGCGGTTACCCCGCCGGTGGTCGGATCGGTGAGGATGGAGAGGAACGGCAGGCCGGCATTGTCAAGCATCGCCAGGGCAGAGGAGATCTTCGCCATCTGCATCAGGGACAGGGCGCCTTCCTGCATCCTGGCTCCACCGGAACAGGAGATCACGATCAAGGGCGCTCGTTCCTTCAATGCGGTTTCGGCGCAACGGGTGACCTTTTCCCCCACCACCGATCCCATACTGCCACCCATGAAGGCGTAATTCATGACCGCCATGATCACCGGCTGGCCACCGATCGTGCCGCGGCAGGCGATCAGCGCGTCTTTTTCGCCGGTTTTCTTCTGGTAGTCCCGCAATCGGCTCTTGTACGGCTTGGTGTCCTTGAACTCCAGTGGGTCCAATGGGGAAATACTCTGATCGAACTCAACGTATTTGCCGTCATCCAGGAGGGCCGTCAGCCGTTCCCTGGCGCTGACCCGGAAGTGGTAATTGCACTTCGGGCAGACGTTGGCATTGAGGACAACCTCTTTTTTATAGATGATTTCCCGGCAGCCGTCACACTTGACCCACAGGCCTTCGGGCATCTGGAAGCGCCGGTCCACGGCAGGCTGTTTCGGCGTTTTCTCTTTCTTGAACCAGGGCATATCGGGAACCAAGCTACTCCGCCACCCGGTCCCAGTCAAGGGATCGGAGCCTCCTCCGGCTCCGGCATGAATCCGGGATTTTGCACAATTTCCTCGAAAACAACGTACTTCTCCAGTGAACCGATCTCCTGCAGGCGGCGCAGGGTGCCGGCGCTCAGAGACGGGACATCCCTGCGATTCAGGACCAGGACCAGCCTGTCTTCCGCACTCAGCCTGTCCGGCACCCGGGACGGCGCCAGCCTCTCCGGCGCCTGGTCCAGGTACCAGGTCAGGCTGGGCAGGTTCATGTTGACTACCGCTATCGGCCGGCCGGTCTTGACCTCGGGCACCGCCTCCAGGAGGGACAAGGCCGAGCGAGTGCCGGCGTGAGAGGGCAGGAAGACAGTCACCAGCAATAGCAGGAACAGTCCTGAAGCGGCCGCACCGGCACCATACACCTGTCGCGGCCGGTGTCTCAGCACGCCGACGAACGCGACGATCGCTCCGGCGATATAAACGCCGGCGCCGGCCAGAGCGGTAACCCCTGCCGCCTGCGGCAGGTCCAGAGCGGAAACAACCGCCAGCACCGCCCCGAACCCTGCCATCGCCCCGGCCAGCAAAGCAGCGGTGAATCGTCGTTCGTGGGGGGCCTGAAGCTCCTGCCCCAGTTCCCAGGTCACCAGGATCGCCATCAACGGCGCCAGCGGCAGGATATAGGTCGCTACTTTGCCTTGGGCCAGGGAAAAGAACAGTAGTCCCACCAGCAATCCGGCTCCGGCGTACAGTCCGGTCCGCGCCTTCTTGCCCCGACCCAGAAACGCCACCCGGAACAGGCCAACAGCCAGCGGGGCCACCCATGGCATGAACCCGACCAACAGGACCCCGGCGTAGTACCACGGCGGCTCCACATGGGCGCTTCCCTCGAAGATCCGTTCCATGATTTCCGCCTTCGAGAGGCCGCCGGTGGAACCGACTCCAATTCGCCTCAGGACCACCAGCCCCCAAGGCAATGCAACGGCGCACCAGCCTGCCGAAGCACGGAGCACTCCGGACGGGGACGGTATAACCGATCGCCCGGCGGCGGTCCGGCCGGCCAGGATCACCAGCAGCGGCAGGATCACGCCGACCGGCCCTTTCGCCAGGAACGCCAGACCGAGCAGACAGCCGACCACCAGGGAGCGGTAGCGGCCGACCTCCTCGGGCTCGGCGATATCCAGGGCGATCACCGCCAGGATGTGGACCGACAGCAGGGCGTCCAGGGTATTCAGCCGGCCGATGCCGATCACCAGGAAGGAGGTCGTCATGATCAGGGCGGCCCAGACCGCCCCTTCCTCCCCGAACCGCCTGCGGGCGATCCAGCCGGTGATCCATATCGCCATCAGGGTGGACAGGGTGGAAGGCAGGCGCACGACCCACTCGCCGGTCCCGAGCAGCCGGAACATGGGAAGGTGCAGCCAGTGCAGCAACGGCGGTTTGACCAGGCGGGGAAGTTCCTCGAAGGTCGGAATCACCAGGTCGCCGGATCGCAGCATCTCAAGTGAGGTTCTGGCGTAGCGGGCCTCGTCCGGATCCATGAGCGGCACCGAGCCGGTACGGGCCAGCAACAGCACGGCGGCAGCCAGGAGCACCAGCCTGAAGACCCATCGATGGCTCATGGAAGCTATCATAGGAACCGCCGTTCCCGATCACAACCGGAGAGTTCCATGACCACCGGATCCGACAATCCCGTGCAGTGGCTGTACGACCTGCAGCACAGCGGCGTCAAACTCGGCCTTGAAAACATCCGCCAGCTCCTGGACTGCATGGGCCGGCCGGAAGAACGGTTCAGCCCGGTGCTGATCGGCGGCACCAATGGCAAAGGTTCGGTTACCGCCATGATGGCCGCCGTGCTGCAGGCCTGCGGTGTTCGGACAGGCATGTTCACCTCGCCCCATCTGGTGAGGCTCAACGAACGGATTCGGATCGACGGCCTGGACATCACCACGCCGGACCTAGAGCGACAGCTCGCGGCGGTGCGCAAGGTGACGGAACAGGGCCTGGCCGACGGCCGGATCACAGTCCAGCCGTCGTTCTTCGAAACGATCACAGCAGCAGCGATACGGTCGATCAGCGAGTCCGGCGTGACAGTCGGTCTTCTGGAGATCGGTCTTGGCGGCAGGCTTGACGCCACCAACACCGTGGACAACGCCGAGCTTGCCGTCATCGTTTCCATCGACTACGACCACACCAAAAGCCTGGGCCCCACCCTGATGGAAATCGCCGCAGAGAAAGGCGGCATCATCAAGGAAGGGAAACCGGTGGTCTGCGGCGTCCACCAGGAAGAACCGCGCCATGTTTTGCAGGAGATCGCCCGGCGGCGCTCTGCGCCGTTCATCGACGTCCTGGACCGGTCCGAACTTTCGACGGGCAAGGACGGACTGCCTCTCATCCGGACGGACCGCGGCGAATACACCGGGCTGCGTCTCAGCCTGGAGGGCGAGCACCAATGGCACAACGCACGGTGCGCCGTCGTCGCCGTTGAAACCCTGGCCACGGTTGTCGACTTCGAGGTGACGGCAGACGCCGTGGCCTGCGGGCTGGCCGAGACCCGTTGGGCAGGCAGGCTCCAGACCGTACCGGGATCCCCCGCACTGCTCCTGGACGGCGCCCACAACCCGGCAGGCGTGGCGACACTGACACGATTTCTCAAGCAACGGCGCCAGGAGGTGAAACCGGTCCTGCTGTTCGGTGCGACCCGGGAAAAGGAGTTGGATAAGGTGCTGCTGCCGCTCGCTCCCTACGTCTCAGGCCTGGTCGCCTCCCAACCGGAGATCAACCGGGCCATGGAGGCGGAGCTGATCGCCGACTACGGACGGGGCCGGTTCGATCCGGTGTTGCTCCACCCTGCACCGGAGGATGGCCTCAAGGCGGCCCGGGAGCTTGCAGGCGAAAGCGGCATGGTGCTGGTGGCCGGCTCCCTGTATCTGGTGGGCAGGATCATGGAACTGCTTGAAAACGGGAAGGATTGATCCGGATTCGCTAACATGGGCCGATGCCCAGAGAGACGCCCCTCATCGTCGAATCGGAGCTCCGCCTGGACCCTGTAAGGTCGGTGGAAGGACTGGACTGGTCCCAGGTCTTCGGGAGCGCCGGACCGGTGGAAGTGGAGATCGGTATCGGAAAGGGCCGTTTCCTGCTGGCTGCTGCGGAAAGTCGCCCCGACGTCCGGATGCTGGGCGTGGAGTGGTCCAACCAATATCTCCGGATCGCGGAGAGCCGTGCGGTCCGCCTCTCCCTGGAAAATGTCCGCTTCATCCGGGTAGACGCCCGTGAACTGGTGCAGCGGGGGATTCCGGACGACTCGGTGGACTGCTATTACGTGTTCTATCCCGACCCCTGGCCGAAAAAACGTCACAACAAAAGGCGTTTCTTCCAACCCGGAACGGTGGACGGCCTTGCCCGGACCCTGGTTGCCGGCGGCTGTGTGCACGTCGCCACCGACCACGAGGACTACTGGAGCGTCATTGAGCCGCTGATGGACGGCCGGGCGGAGTTCAGCCGACTGCCGGAATTCGGCGGGGAGCGGTTCCCCCTCCCCGTGGATGAGCCGTTGACCAATTTTGAGGACAAATACCGGGTTGAGGGCAGAAACCGGTTCCGGGGATCATGGCGCCTGAACCCTGGTTGAAATGGTTGGAGGCGGCCGGTACACTACCCGATTCTGAGTTCCCACCATCCAGGGGAGTAGCTCAATTGGTCGAGCACCGGTCTCCAAAACCGGCGGTTGCAGGTTCGAGTCCTGTCTCCCCTGCCATTCCAGAGTCAATCGAAAATGCAACCTGCGTTGAAACTTTTCCTCACCGGTGACCCGGGCTGCGGCAAGACCACGGCGATCCGCAAACTGACGGATCGGCTGAAACCCCACCTCGCCATGACCGGTTTCTACACCGAGGAGTTCCGGACGTCGGGACGCCGGGCCGGTTTCCGAGGCGTGACCCTGGACGGGCAGCAGTTCGACCTGGCCCGGGTCGGCGCGGAGAGCCCTTACCGGCTGGGACCCTACGGAGTAGTCCTCGAAGGGCTCGAATCGATCGGGATCCCGGCATTGACACCGGCCTCACCCGACGTGCTGATCGTACTGGACGAGGTCGGCAAGATGGAATCGTTTTCCGAACCGTTCCGGGACGCGGTCCTGGAGCTCCTGGAAGGGTCTAACCCGGTCCTGGGGACAGTGGCGCCCCACGGCGTCGGGTTCGTTAAGAAGATCCGCCAACACAAGAGTGTGGAACTTGTCCGGTTGACGAGGAAATCCAGGGATGGAATGATCGGCGAAATTTTGCGGCGACTGGCCCGGGACGGGATCGGAGTCGGCCGCTGATGATGGAGGTAAATCGATGAACCCGGCCCTTTACGCGGCTATGTTTCGGGAGTTTCCCCTGGGCCTTCTGCTCCTGGACGGGAAGGGAGCCGTCCTGGACGCCAATCTGGCGGCTCGGGGTCTACCCACCGGTGCCGGAGATGCTCTTGAAGGCAAAGATTTCTTCGAACTGTTCGACGGTCTTGAAGATCTTGAAGCGATCCGGGACCGTTTCACAATCGCTACCAGGGACGGGCAGCTTCGGGAGATGTTCGACACCGGCCTCCGCGGCGATGGGGGGAGCGGGCGGATCCCGATCCAGCTTCGGATGGTAAGCTTCGATACCGGGGACGGCGCCGCTACTCTTGTGATGATCGAGGTCATCCAGGCCGGCGATGACAACCTTAACGCCGCCAAGTTGATACGGAACAGCATCAAACAGCTGTCCGACATCCGTCACGACATCAACAACCCGTTGATGGGAATCTTCGGCCACGCCGAACTGCTGACCACTCGGAACGACCTCCCCGAGGGAGCCAGGAAGAGCGCCGCCACCATCATGGAGTCGTCTCGCAAGATCCGCGACCTGGTGCTGGAACTGGGCCGGGTCCGGGACAGCCTCAAGGAATAAAGGGGACATTGCACTTTATATTTAAATACTTGATCGTCGTGCTGGAGTAGTAAGTATTTAAATATAAAGTGCAATGTCCCCATTTATTTATCCGTAGATCCAGCCTTCCTGCCGGATACGATCGGCTGCTTCAGGATCGAGTTCCTCCGGCGTCAGGGCGACCTCGCCGGACAGCACCGCCGATGCCGCCTGCCTCGCCGCCAGGATCGCCTTCAGGGCTGGTGCACCGGACCGGCAGGCTCTCAGGGCGTCCCCCTCCAGGAAGACCGGCAGCCGGGGCAACCTGGACAACCGTTCCTGGATGCCGGATGACCACTGCTGCAGTGCACCTGCCGTCGTCTCGTCCAGGCCAACCTCCTGAAGAGGCGGCCGGACCTCGAACAGCGGCTTTCCCTCCGCCGATTCGAAAGGCCGGACCGCGTACCGGGAACGCTCTTCGGCCAGCATCCGGATTCCGTGGTAAGTGATGGATCCGAGATCGGGCAGGTTGCGCCGCAGGGGTGAACCGGCGCTGCGCTTTTCGTCGGTCAGCCTCAAGACCTCGCCGTGCTCCTGTTGGAACTCCTGAACCTTCTCAAGAAAATCGGGGTACGACAGCTTCTCGATAGTCCGCACCAGATCCCAATAGCCGCCTTCCGGATAGGTCCCTTCATGGATCGCCTCCACGAACCGGAGCGGCAGCCCGAACGGGAACGACAAGCCGATCCCCTCCGACACCTTGAGGGCCTGATCCGGCGACCGCAGCAAACCGGCCAGTCCGGATCGACCGGTCGCTTCCAGCCGAACCACCTTCAGACGCTGGAGATCGGACCCGGTCAGCCGAACCGCCGCAATCCATGTATGTTCCCGGCGGTCGTGCAGGCCGCCGCCCAGTTCGGCACCGCAAAACAGGCGCCCATCCTCCTCGGGCTCCGTTTCCGGTAATACAGGCGAGACGGCTACGCCATCTTCCAGGTCCCCCGGTGCAGGGACCCAACCGTCCGCCACAGCGGCGTCAAACAGCTGGCGGAACAGCGCCACGTCGGGACCGGGCCACTCCGGATCGCAGCACAGGAACACACGCCGGGGCACCTTGGCCGGAACCAGCGGCTTAACCAGCCGGTGGGCGATCTCAAGGTCGATCCAGTACTGGCTGGCGCTGTACGATTTGCGAAGACCGATCACCCGGGACAGGCCCAGAAACGCACCGTGCCCGGTCGCACCAGTCGACACAGCCGGATGGTAGACGGCGATCAGGTCTCCCAATCGCAATCTTTTCGCAACGGTATCGAAAGCGAGCACGTGGACCGGCATCCCTTCGTGCCATAGGTTCGGATATTTCGCCCTGGGATCGCTCCACTCCAGGGCCCGCAGCATCCACCGTGAATGACGGCGCATCTTCTCCGTGGCCATACCTGTCTCCTTGTGTCCCGCCACCATTATATCGCTTTGAGTTTCGGGGACATGCACCGAAACCCGGGTTAAGGTGCCTGTCCCCGAAATAGATGCGCTGCTACACTATGTGACTCGCCCCACGGAAGGAGATTGCCCCATGCGATTCCAGAACACCTATATCCCCTACGGCGCCTACTGGAGCACCCCGTTCACCAAATGGCAAGGCAGCCTGGCCAATCTGAACGCCGTCCCGTTCGCCGCCACCGTCGCCCGGGACGCCATGGCCGCACGGAACATCGCCGCTTCCGACCTCGACGGCATCGTATTCGGCATGACCGTCCCCCAGCAGCACTCCATGTACAGCGGCCCCTGGGCGGCGGCGCTGCTGGGCGCCGAGCACGCCACCGGCACCATCGTTTCCCAGGCCTGCGCCACCGGCGCCCGGGTCCTGGCCACCGCCGGCTCGGAGATCGAAACCACCGGCGAGCACATCCTGCTGGCCATCACTGCCGACCGTTGCAGCAACGGCCCCCACATCTATTACCCGAACCCGGCCGGACCCGGCGGCACCGGCTCCAAGGAAGACTGGGTCATGGACAACTTCGGCCGCGACCCGTGGGCCCGCAACGCCATGATCCAGACTGCCGAAAACGTCGCCGCGGAAGCCGGCATCACCCGGGAAGACCAGGAAGAAGTCACCATGATCCGGAACCGGCAATACCAGGACGCCCTGGCCGACGACGCCGCCTTCCTGAAAAGGTTTATGGTCTGGCCGCTGGAAGTGAAAGACGCCAAAGGCCGCAAGGTCCTGGCCACCCTGGAAGGGGACGAGGGTGTGTTCCCCACCACGAAGGAAGGCCTGGCCAAGCTTCGGCCGGTGATGCCCGACGGCACTGTTACCTTCGGCACCCAGACCTATCCCGCCGACGGCAACTGCGGCATGCTCCTGGCGGACAAGGATCGGGCCGCGTCGTTCTCGAAAGACAAGTCGATCCCGGTGCAGCTGATCTCCTACGGCCAGTCCCGGGCCAAGAAAGGTTTCATGGCCCTGGCACCGGCGCCGGCCGCTCGCACCGCCCTGTCCGAGGCCGGCATCGCCCTGGACGACGTCAAGGTCATCAAGACCCACAACCCGTTCGCCGTCAACGACGTGCAGTTCGCCCGGGAGCTGGGCCTGGAGTACGACCGCTTCAACAACTACGGCTCCTCCCTGGTCTACGGCCATCCCCAGGGACCGACCGGTACCCGGCTGGTGATCGAAACAATCGAAGAGTTGGCGCTGCTGGGTGGCGGGTACGGTCTGTTCTCCGGCTGCGCCGCCGGTGATACTGCCGCATCGGTGGTCGTGAAAGTCGGCTGACGCCATGAGCGCACCTGGCGGCGAACGCACTATCGACGCCCTGACCATGGTCCTCCTGATGGTCTGCCTGGGACTGATCGCCGGAATCCTGGTGCTGGGAAGCCAAACCGTCCGGCTGAACAAGGAACTGGGCTCCCACACCATTCGATCCGCCGACCAGGTGGAACTGGTAGGCTTGACCTTCCCGGCCATGACGCTCCGGAACGGCGCCGGCGGGCCGGCGGACCTGGTCTTCGGCGCGAAAGGCGCCTTGCTTCTGGTGTTCTCATCCGATTGCCCGAACTGCATCGCCACCCTCCCGGACTGGGAGGAACTGTTCGCCGACGCCGTCGATCCAAACCTTGTCCCGGTCTACGGCATCCAGCTGGACATGCCGGGCGCCGATCAGACCGGATCCGATGCCGGCCTGGCCAAGGCATTACCGTTCCCGGTGCTGGGCGCTGGTGATGAAGTTACTTTGCGGGAGCTGCGCCGGATTCCGATCATCCCGTCCGCTCTCGCGCTGGACGCCGGCGGCACGGTAGTGCAAGCCTGGATCGGACGGCCCACCGACGAAGACCTGGAGGAGATCAGCGCCTGGTTCGATCGCTGAACCGGTCGTCGGCCGACCGGCGTTTGACCTTCGACCGTTCCAGCCAGCCGGAACGGAATTCGGTCCTTTGGTCGAATTCCTGAATGTAAGGCTTGATGTCCAGCACCGGGGTGCCGTCCACCAGGTCCAGGTCGGCCACTGCCAGCGTGCAGCCGTCCACAGCCAGCAGCCGCACCACCGACAGCCCGATCGGGTTCGGCCGCCGAGGCGACCGGGTGGAGAACAGGCCGCGCTCCTCGGTGTCCAGGAACGGCACGGTCCGGAGGTGAAACCCTTTGGATTTATGCAGCCAGGTCAGCAGGACAATGTGGGAGAACCGATCCAGGTCCGACAACCCTTCTTCATATTCCGGAAGAACCTCCACCGTCCCTTCCACCCCGTTCGCCCGGGACGGCTGGATCGGCACGCCGACCGGCTCGGGGAACGGGCTGTGAACCGTTCCGATCGGGTTGCACAGGATCGGCGCTGCCATCACCGGATCCAGTCTGCGTAAAGCTCCGGTCGCCGGTCCCGGTAGAACAGACTGCGGGCGTGGGAATCCGCAACCTGCTGCAGGTCGATGTCGCAGTACAGGATCTCTTCGGTTCCCGATCCGGCCTGGGCGATAACCCGGCCCGACGGATCGCACACGAACGACTCACCGGAGAACTCCAGCTTCGGCTCCTTGCCGACCCGGTTGCACAGCGCCGTAAAGTAACCGTTCTGGAACGCCGCCACCTGCAATTCCGCTTCATACAACCCGTCCGGCCATTCCCCCACCGCGCCGGCCTGAGGCACGATCACCAGTTCGGCGCCGGCTACTCCCAGGGCCCGCATGTATTCCGGGTAATGGCGGTCGTAGCAGATCGCCACGCCGATTTTTCCACAGGCCGTTTCGTAGACCTGCGCCCCCCGGTCACCCGGGGTGTAGTACGACTGCTCGTGGAAGCATTCGTACTCGGCGATGTGCACCATCCTGGTCACTCCGAGTATCGAGCCGTCGGCATCGATCACCGGCGATGCGTCGTAGGTCTTCCCTGCTGCCAGCTCAAACAGGTTCAGGACGATAACGACCCCGAACTCCCTCGCCAGCTCCTGGAACGGTTCGGTGACAGGGCCTGGTATCGTTTCCGCAAACTTCGCCACATCCCCTGCCGCCGGCTCCTGAGGGAAAAACCGGTCGAACGCCAGTTCGGCGAAGCAGATCAGCTTCGCCCCCGCTTCCGCTGCGGCGCGAGCCGAAGCCAGGCCCTGCCTCAGGTTGCGCTCCTTGTCGACAGTCGCCGGCTGCTGGATCAGGGCGATGTTCATTCCTTCTCTTCCACCGCCTTGTTCTGATTCAGTACCGCCGCCAGTTCGTCCACCTTTGCATGTAGCCGGGTGATCTTGCGGTCCAGGCCGGCATGCAGACTCTCCTCGGCCTTCTTGCGTTCTTCGGTCAACCCCACCAGTTCCTTCAGTAGTGCGGCGTGACTCTGCTTGAGCCGTTCCTGTTCCTCCGCCTGCTCCGCCTTGTCGAAAATGCGGTCCTCCGGCGCCTCGTCCGGAGGATGCTCCGGTTCCGCTTTCCTGCGCCGTTTCGGGATGACCTTGAGGTCCGGCGCCAGCTGGCGCTGGTTCATGAAGCTGGGGGAGACGATCTCCACATCACCGCCGTGGAGAGCGTCCAGCACCATTTTCTGCAGGTCGGAACGGGCGGTGAACAGCCGCCGAATCTCCTCGTAATGACCGCAAATCTGGTAGGTCACCGAGAAGTCCCCCAGGGCCAGTACCCGGACAAAAGGTTCGGTCAATCCCGAAGCCTCTGCAGCACGGAGCAAAAGTTCTTCCACCTGCACCCGGTCCAGGTCGTACCCCAGGGAGACGGTGGTGGAGATCACCGTCCCGGAACGCCGGACCACGTGCACCGGGTTGTTCACCAGGTACGAGTTCGGGAAGGTGGTCAGGGAACGGTCTTCGTTCTGGATCTCGGTGTGCAGCAGGGCCCGCTCGGTGACCCGGCCGAACTGCTCCCCGACACCGATGAAATCGCCGGCGCCGAAGCTCTTGATCCCCCGGAGCATCAGACCGGACATGATGTTGGCCACGAAGCTGGTGGACGACAGCGCGATGACGCCGGTGAGGACCAGGCCGATCAGGCTCAGGACGCTGCCCCGGGTGGCGTCGGACATCGGCACGATCAGGAGCAGCACGAACAGGCCCAGGGCGGTCAGGACCAGCATGGCGATCTGCCGCGGCCGTTGGGCCTCCGCCCCCAGGTCTTTCCGGCGGACCAGCAGGACGTAGTTCGCGGCCCACAGGCCGGTACAGATCAGGGCCGCGACGAGGAGGAACGGGACGTAGTCCCGCAGGCTTGCACTCAGTTCACGCAGTATGTCCATGGCAGAAGTATTGTAACCCCAACATCGTCATTCTTCGTGCCATTGAACGAACTGGCCGTTGGTGAACACCAGGTCAGTTTCCCAATTGTGGGATGCGCCCGAAAATCCGTCGTCATCCGAAGATACGGAACCGAGAGGGTACGTCCGGTCAAGCAGCCTGTCCGAACCGGAGGAAACCAGGATGTACTCCTGCCCGTTGGACCAGTACAGGAACGGCTCGCCCCACGGATCGACCATGGGCAATACCTTGATGTACAACGGTTGCACCATTTCCTGCAGACCGAACATCGGCGTGAGGCCCCCACCCTGGTCAGGGTAGAGGTTGTTGTCGATCGCAAACGATTCCACTGCTGTGCCAATCGACCGCATGTCCGCTAAAGCGCGCTTGCTGAGCCCCAATCTCATCTTCGGCTCGTTGATGATTTTGCCACCCTCTCCAACCGCCAGTGCCATATCGTCTCCGAAACCGGGGTCCTGAGCGAAATCACGCTTGATGTCCTCCACCGTCTCGACGTCTTTCAGGAACTCAT
>CALZKF010000003.1 GCA_945787955.1 uncultured Acidobacteriota bacterium
AGGCCCTGGACACCGTAGCGGCTGATGGTCACAAGGCGTTGGTGTTCTCACAGTGGACTACCATGCTGGACCTGTTGGAACCGCATCTGGCCGGCAGCGATATCCGGTTCACCCGGCTGGACGGATCAACCCGGGACCGGGCCGGTGTGGTCGCATCGTTTCAGGATCCCGGCGGACCGACCGTGCTGCTGATCTCCCTGAAAGCGGGCGGTACCGGTCTGAACCTGACAGCCGCCGATCATGTATTCCTCATGGATCCGTGGTGGAACCCGGCGGTGGAGGACCAGGCCGCCGACCGGGCCCACCGCATAGGCCAGGAACGGCCGGTGCTGGTGTACCACGTGGTGGCGGAGAACACGGTGGAGGAGCGCATCCTGGAACTCCAGAATAAGAAGCGTGAGCTGGCCGATGCGGCCACCGGTGCCGGAGTCGGGCGCGGCCTGAACCGTGAAGACCTGCTCGCTCTTCTGCGCTGATCCGGACTAAGCTATCCGGCACAGGCGGTAAAACAGGAGCCGGACCGTGACCGACATCAACTACCTGGCTGTTATTTGCGCGCTGGGCCTCTCCCTCGGCCTGGGTGTGTTGTGGTACTCACCGCTGATGTTTGGGCGGGTATGGTACCGGCTGAAGCGATACACACAGGAAGAAGCGGAGAAGCTGCGGGGGAGTATCAGGCCGGCCTACGTCGTTACGGGTATCAGTTACGCCACCATGGCTCTGGTTGTGGCGGTTCTGGTGGCGGTACTCGGATTGACCAGTGCCTCCGAGGGCCTGGTTCTAGGATTCCTCGTGTGGCTCGGGTTCGTTTTTACTACCGGTCTCATCGCCAATATGTTCTCGGAGCGGCGGTTCCGATCCTTCATGATCGATACCATCTACCAGCTGGCCTGCCTCCTGATCATGGGCAGCATGATCGGAGCCTGGCGGTGAACGATTCCCTGCTGGTGCCCTGGGACGGAACGACCCCGATCCGTATTCTGGGCCGTCCGGTGGATGTGCCGGAGAACAATGTTCTGCTGCGGTGCTTGCAGCATCTGCTGCCGGAGACGGTGACGTACGGCCGGTTCTGCTGGAACGACGAGTGCGGCAACAGCGAATTCCGCTACCGACTGCCCGGTGATCCGGAGGAGCGGGTGGAACGTGCTTGCCGTTTCGTGCCGGTGGCCGGCATGGAGATCACCGCCGTGTCGGAGCAGTTGCGCCAGGTGCTGGCGCCGTTGCTGGAACGCTGACCCTCAGGCCGGGACTACTCCACTACGTTGTAGACTTCGATCTCGGCCAGGCCGGTGCTCCATGTGGCTCCACTGGTGGCATTCACCGTCATCCGCACGCTGGTAACCGTTTTTGGGGCGAACAGGACCTCGTCTCCGGCGCCCGAGTCGTCCAGGGGGCCTACCGTGATGCTGGTGCCGTCGCTGAAGCTCAGGGTGCAGCCGTTGATGCGGTCAAACAGGTTGATACGGTCGAACAGCATGATCCTGTCGATAGTCTGGGGAGTATCCCAGGACAGCTCAATCCAGGCGCCGACCCGCTCGACCTGGGTCACCCATTCCCGGGTGCTGTCAGTGGGATAGCCGTCGATGAAGCCGTCCACCGCTTTGAGGGCGGTCTGACCACTGCCGGCCCTTTCCGTGGAGGCGGTCACCGAGGTCGCCGTCGGGGCGATATTGGTACCGCCGGGCCCAGGGGGCGCCAGGACGGTAATGTCCACCGTGTCGGGAGTGCTGTCGTCGGTGCCGTCGTTGACGGTGAGGCGGAACGTCAGCAGCTGGTTCGATGTCAGGCCGGTCGGTGCAGGGAACGTAGGCGCCGCAGAGGCCGCACCGGTCAGGACTACCGGTAGTCCACCGGTCTGTATCCACGAATAGGTCAGGGAATCCAGGTCCGGATCGGAAGAGCCGGTGCCGTCCAACTGGACGGTGACGCCTTCGTCTACGCTCTGGTCCGGCCCGGAGTCGGCATTGGGCGGCCGGTTGGCGTCGGGATCTTCAAGGTAGACCTCGATTTCGGCCAGTCCTACGCTCCAGGTCGATCCGGCAGTGGCATTCACCGTCATCCGGACACTGGTCACCGTCCGCGCTGTGAAGAAAATCTCGTCGCCGGCGCCGGCGTTGTCCAGCGCTCCGACAGCGATACTGGACCCGTCGCTGAACGTGAGTGTGCAGGCGGTGATCCGGTCGCTGAGATTGATCCGATCGTACAGGATAACGCGATCGATGGTCTGCGGCGTGGTCCAGGTCAGTTCGATCCAGGCTCCGATCCGTTCCGCCTGGGTGGACCACTCGCGGAGGCTGTCGCCCGGGTACCCGTCCACAAAACCGTCAACGGCCTTATCCGCACCCTGGCCGCTGCCGGCCCGGTCGGTTGAGGCGGTGACGGCGGACGCGTCCGGCGCGATGTTGCCGATTCCTCCCCCCGGCGGCGGTGGGGCCATCGTGATGGTGACCAATGTGGTGTCCGGCAGGCTGTCGAATTCAAAGTCACTGACAACCAGCTGGAAGGTCAGGAGTTCGTCTGCGGCCAAACCGCTGGGGGCGAGGAAGGTCGGCGAAACAGCGCTGGCCGACGACAGCGTCACCGGGATGCCACCGGTCTGACTCCACAAATAAGTAATCAAGTCGCCGTCCGGGTCGAAAGATCCGGTACCGTTCAGTTGAACCAGGACCCCTTCGTCCACCGTCTGACCCGATCCCGCATTCGCCGTCGGCGCACGGTTGGGAGGTGCCGCGGCAAGGACGGTGATGGTGACGCTGTCCGCCGGACTGTCGGCCTCGCCGTCGTTGACGACCAGCCCGAATGTCAGCAGCGCATCATCCAGCAGGCCCGTTGGTGCGACGAAGGTCGGCGATGGGCTGGTGGAGTCGGATAGGGCCACCGTGATGCCGCCGGTCTGGGACCACAGGTAACTCAGCGGATCCAGGTCCGGATCGGAAGATCCGGTTCCGTCCAGCTGGACCAGGACACCTTCATCGGCAGTCTGATCCGGGCCGGCATCCGCCACCGGCGCCCGGTTGGCGTCGGGGTCCTGCAGGTAGACCTCGATCTCGGCGAGGCCGACGCTCCAGGTTGATCCTCGGGTGGCGTTCACCGTCATGCGAACGGAAGTGACGGTTCGGGTGGTGAACAGAATCTCGTCACCGGCGCCGTTATTGTTTAGAGCGCCGACGGGAACGGCAGACCCGTCGCTGAAGCTGAGGGTGCAGGCGGTGATCTGATCGTCCAGGTTCAGCCGATCGTACAAAATGACCCGGTCGATGGTCTGGGGTGTGCTCCAGGTCAGCTCGATCCAGGCACCGACCCGCTCGCCCTGAGTGGACCATTCCCGGGTGCTGTCGCCGGGATAGCCGTCGATGAAGCCGTCCACCGCTTTCTCCGCGCCCTGGCCGCTGCCGGCCCGGTCCGTTGATGCGATAACGGTTGCTGCGTCCGGTGCGATGTTTCCGGCGCCTCCGCCTGGAGGGGGCGGGTCCATCAGGACCATGATGTCCACCAGGTCCGGTGCGCTGTCGTCCTGGCCGTCGTTGACGATCAGGCTGAAGGTCAGCGTTTCGTCGGCGGTGAGACCGACAGGTGAAACGAAGGTGGGAGAGGCGGCTGCGGGGGTAACCAGGGTGACCGGTGTTCCGACGGTCTGGACCCAGCTGTAAGTCAGCGGGTCGAGGTCCGGATCCGAGCTGCCGGTGCCGTCCAGCTGGACAGTGACCCCTTCGCCGACCGACTGGTCCGGCCCGGCATCGGCCACCGGCAACTGGTTGGGCGGGTCGGCGGCGATCACGGTGACGGAAACCGAGTCCGGTGTGCTGTCCAGTTCGGAGTCGCTGACGACCAGCCGGAATGTAATGACCTCATTCGCTATCAGCCCGGTCGGGGCGGCGAAGGTCGGCATCGATGCCGCCGGATCTGAGAGGGTGACCGGGGTTCCTGCGGTCTGGAGCCATTCGTAGGTCAGGGCATCACCGTCCGGATCGGAACTTGCGCTTCCGTCCAATTGTACGATCTCGGCCTCGTCGGCCGTCTGGTCCGGGCCGGCGTTGGCGATGGGGAAGTGGTTGCCGGTGGCGCTCTGGGCTTCGAAGGCCTGGAACTCGGCGAGCCCGACGTTGCGGGTCAGGTCCCGGACCTGGTCCACCGTCATCCGGACGCTGGTCACGGTCCGTGCGCTGAATTCATAGATGCTGCTGCGGCCCCAGTTGTCCAGCGGGCCCAGGACGACGGAACTGCCATCACTGAAGTCGAGGGTTGCGCCCTTGATGTGGTCCTCATGGTTGGGGCGGTCGAACAGCATGACCCGCCCCAGGGTCACCGGCGTCGGGAAATCCAGCTGCAGCCAGGCGCCGATCCGTTCCCGTGACGAACTCCACTCCCGGGTTTCGTCCCCGGGATAGCCGTCGATGAAACCGTCGATCGCCTTGAACGCTTCCGAGCCGGCCCGCTCGGATGACGCTGTGGCGGTGGCGCCGGGGGCGGCGTTCGGCCCGTAGGCCGGCGCCAGACTGGCGATGACGTCTACGCGGACCAGATCGGGCGGCGTCAGGGAGATACCGTCGCCAACGACCAGTTCGAACGTCAGGCTCTCGTTCCGGGAGAGTCCGGTAGGTGCGTTGAAGCTGGGAGACGGTCCGTCGGCGCCGGTCAGCGATACCGCCGTGCCGTCCACCTGGACCCAGGAATACGACAGCAGTTCGCCGTCCGGATCCAGGCTGGCTGATCCGTCCAGCGCGACGAACGCCCCCTCGAGGGCGACCTGGTCCGTACCGGCCTCCGCCACCGGGGGCCGGTTGGCGCCGGTCCGGCGCTCGGGCCAGAAAAACTCGTCTTTGTGGACGAAGCGGCCGATGTAGCCGTTCACCGCATCCTGGGTTTCATGTGATCCGACTGCCTGGTACTTGGCGTTCAGCGGATAATTCGTCCCCTGCAGCAGCAAAGGCACGTCGATGCTTTCCCGCTCGCTCCAGGCCAGCCCGACGGAAGCGAGTCCGGGGATCTCGTCAAAATAGACCGTCGGGTCCAGCGGGTTCGGCCAGGAACTGTTGTCGCCGAACCAGACCAGGCTCTTGTGCAGGGTCGGATTGTAGCCGGGGTTTTCCGCAATGACCTCATCCAGAGCCTGGACCACGAAACGGCAGGTCGTGGAGTGGTCGTCGTGGCTGTCGAATTCCGAGGTCACGTAAATATGCTGCGGCAAGGAATCGCCGATGATCGCCTTAAGGTCCAGGATGACGTTGCGGCCGTTGTAGGCCGCCGGGCTTCCGAAACGGTACGTGTGATAATCCGAGCCGCCCAGGCCGCGCTGGCCGTAAGTCACCGACTGGCCGTTGTGTGTCGTCAGCTGGTCGGTCAGGTTCGGAAAGGAGTTGAACAGAGCGTTCAGGTAGCCGTCCGGATACCCTAGAAAGATTAGGTTCTGCTCCAGCATCCCCAGGTGGTCGATCTGGGCGGTGGAACCTTCGTCCTGGCGATCCAGGCCGCGCTGAATGCCGGCCCAGTCCCCGTTGGTCATGAACACGACCTGCACGGCGTCGCCTCGCTGCAGTGCGGCGTAGACCACACCGGCGGCTGTGATGATGTCATCGTCCGGATGGGGTGCGACCACCAGGCTGGAACCGAACGCGGCCCCGTGCAGCAGGATGCAGGCGATGAATACGGTGATCCGCAGCATCGCCGTGGTCGGCCCGGGATTCGTGGTATTGAACAGGTTCATGGCGACAGGTTTCTCCGACACTCAGTTAAGGGTTTCAAAAACTTCCAGTTCCGCGAGTCCGATGCTCCAGGTCGACCCGCTCGTGGAGTCCACGGTCAACCGCACGCTTGTTATGGTCCGGGCGGAGAAGGTCAATTCGTTCCCTCCTCCCGTGTTGTCCAGCGCACCGGTTGACAGCGAGCTGCCGTCGCTGAAAGTCACCGTGCAGGCGGTGATGTGGTCGTCCGGATTCGGGCGGTCGTAGATCATGATTCGGTCCACCACCCTCGGCGCATCCCAGGCCAGTTCGATCCAGGCTCCGGCCTGCTGTACTACCGTGACCCACTCCCTGGTGCTGTCGTTGGGGTAGCCGTCGATGAATCCGTCCACGGCCTTTTCCGCGCCCTGGTTCCGGCCGGCGCGCTCCGAAGAAGCGGTAATCAAGTCCGCAACCAGTGCGATGTTGGTCCCTTCCGGAGGCGGTGGCGCGCTGGAAAGCACCGTAACCTCGACGAAATCCGGTGCGCTGTCCAGGCTGCCGTCCCGAACCACCAGTTGGAAGACCAGGACTTCGTCCGCCGGGAGGCCGGCAGGGGATGTGAAGGTCGGCAGCGGGGAGGTCGGGTCGGACAGCGTTACGGCGGTTCCGGATGTCTGGGACCACAGCCAGGACAGCACGGCGCCTTCAGGGTCGGTACTGGCGCCGCCGTCCAGTTGGACAAGCACCGCCTCGTCCACGGTCTGGTCCGGGCCGGCGTCAGCCTCCGGTGGGAAGTTCGGCGTCATCCCGGCTGATTCGAAGACTTCGAATTCGGACAGGCCCGCGTTGTAGGTGTCCGCGCCGACCACGTCGACGGTGAAGCGTACCCACAGGATGGTCCGTGGCTCGAAGTCGACGATTACTCCGGACCCGGCGTCTTCCAAGGGCCCGACCGGGATGGTGGAGCCGTTACTGAAAGTCAGGGTGCCCCCCTCGACGAAATCATACTCATTGGGCCGGTCGTAAAGCACGACCCTCTGGACGGTGCGGGGAAGAATCCAGGACAGTTCGATCCAGCCGCCCGGGCCCTCGCCCAGTGTGGCCCACTCCCGGGTGTGGTCCCCCGGATAGCCGTCAACGAAACCGTCGATCGCCTTGACGGCGGTCTGGCCGGTGCGCTGGTTTTCCGTGGAGGCGACGGCGATCGCCTCAGGCGCGATATTGGCTCCCAGGGCGCCTGAGCCGGCACTGGCGCCGACGGTGATCTCCACCGTGTCGGAAATGCTGGTGAGCAGGCCGTCGTTCACCGTCAACTGGTACACCAGGACTTCGTTGGAGGCCAGCCCGGTCGGGGCGGTGAAGGTCGGAGCCACTGCCGACGGGTCGGACAACGGAGCCGGTGTGCCGGCGGTCTGGATCCACCATAGGGTCAACAGGTCACCGTCCGGGTCGGAACTGCCGGAACCGTCCAGTTGGACTGCTACCCCTTCCTCCACCGATTGGGCCGGACCGGCGTCGGCCACCGGAGCGCGGTTGATGCCTGTTGTTCCGCTCTCGAACACTTCGAGCTCGGCCAGGCCGACATTGCCGGTCTGTGTTCCGACCCGGGTGGCCGTCACCCGCACACCGGTCACTTCCCGGGGCGCGAAGTCGATGGTCCGTCCTGTGCCGTCGTTGGGAACCGCATCGAATGCCAGGACCGCTCCATCGCTGAAGGTCAGGGTCCCTGTCACCATGTGATCGTATTCGTTGGGCCTGTCGTGCACCACAATCCGCTGGATCGTCCGCTGTCCGGCCCAGTCCAGCTGCAGCCACGCGCCGACCCCTTCATGTTGCGATGCCCATTCCCGCGTGTGGTCGCCGGGGTACCCGTCCACTATCAGGTCGATCGCCTTCTCGGCGGTCTGGCCTGTGCCGGCGCTCTCGGTCGAGGCTGTGGCCAGCGCCTGGGGTGCGATATTGGCCCCGAGAGGGACGCCGCTGGCCGTGGCGAACACGGTAACCCGGGTTGAAGCAGGTGCACTGTCTGTGAAGCCGTCGTTGACGGTCAGGCGAAACAGGATGTTTTCGTCGGCGCTCAACCCGACCGGGGTGGTGAAGCTCGGGGTGGAGGAGGCGCTGTCGGACAGGGTCACCGGGACGCCGCCGGTCTGGACCCAGCGGTAGGTCAGCGGATCGCTGTCCGGATCATAGCTGCCTCTGCCGTCCAGGCTGACCGGAACGCCCTCGATGGCGGACTGATCGGCGCCGGCGTTGGCTACCGGCGGCTGATTCTCGCCGCTGGCCAGCACCGGGTAGATCTCCATCTCGGCCAGGCCGATGTTCTGGCTCTGCCAGCCTGTAGACAGGATCCGGAAAGTCATAACCGATACTGTCCTGGCCGGGAATGTGATGATCGAAGACCGGCCGTAATTGTCCACTGCGTGGATCTCTACGGCGCTGCCGTCGTCGAACTCCAGCACACCTTCGATGATGTGGTCCTCATGGTTCGGCCGGTCGAAAAGGATGACTTTCCCAATCGTCACCGGGCGGAGCCATTCGAACCGGATCCAGGCGCCGTCGGTCTCCCGCGTGGTGATCCACTCGGCGGTATGGTCGCCGGGATAGCCGTCGATGATGCCGTCCACCGCCTTGAAGCCCTCGGAGTCGGTGCGCTCGGTGGAAGCGGTCACCGTGGCTTGCGGGCCAAGGTTGTCGCCATAGACCGGTCCGTCGGCGGCAAGGACGGTGATTAGGGCGATATCCGGAAAACTGGTGAACACCCCATCCTGCACCGTCAGGGCGAAGGTCAGGATTTCGTCGGCCGGCAGCCCGGAAGGTGAGGAGAATGTGGGACTGGGGCTGGTGGGATCGTCCATTACAACCGGCGTGCCGGTAACCTGTTCCCAGGTGAAGAGCAACGGGTCGCCGTCCCCGTCGAAGCTGGCGGTGCCGTCCAGCTGCACCGGTACGCCCTCGGCCACCGTCTGGTCGAAACCGGCGTGCACGCGAGGTGGCTGATTCAGACCGGAATGAGACTCCACCCAGAAAAACTCATCCTTGTGGATGAACCGGCCCAGGTACCCGTCCAGACCACCCTGGGACACATGGGCGCCGGTGGCCTGGTACTTGGCGTTCTCCGGATAGTGCTGTGATTGCAGCGCCGGCATCACATCCAGGCTTTCCCGTTCTTCCCAGACCAAGCCGGTACCTTCCAGGGTCGGGATCGGCTCAAAATATTGGAACGGATCGAGGAGGTTGGGCCAGTTCTCGTCACCGCACCAGACGATGGTGGTGTGCAGCATCGGATTGTAGCCGGGATTGCCGGCCGACACCTGGTCCAGGGCCGCCTTCATCACATGGTAGGTGGTGTAATGGTCCGAATGAGTATCGTGGATGCCGGTGACGAAAATGTGGTCGGGCAGGGAGGCGGCCAACAGGTCCGCCAGGTCTCCGACCATGTTGGGCCGGTTGTAGTCCGCCGGCAGACCGTGGAGGTAAGTGTGGTAGTCCGAGCGGCCGAGCCCACGGCTGCCGTAGGTCGAGGATTGGCCGTTGGGGGCGAGATAGACATCGCTGGCCAGGGTGTAGTTGCGGTAGATCTCGTCCAGGCCGCCGTCGGGATAACCGAGGAAAATCAAGTCGTCCTCGATCATGCCGAGGAAATCGACTTGGGATTCCACAGCCTCATTCTGCCGGACAAAGCCGATAGCGGTGCCGCCTACGTCCCCGTTGGTCATGAATGCGACCTGGACCTGATCGCCGCGCGCGAGGGCGTGATAAATTACACCGGCCGCCGTGATGATGTCGTCGTCCGGATGAGGCGCAAGGACCAGCACTCCGGCCAGGCTTACCGGCGCCAGGATCAGGAGCAAGGCGCCTGCCGCCAGGGCGACGCTACCCGTTCGAGCGATGGTACCTACTATTCTCAATGTACAGACCCGTCCATCGTTTCAAGCTGCGCCCTGACAGGCATCCGGGGCATTTCGGTTCTGCACCCCGCGGCTGCCGCAATGCACTGAAATTACAGTGACTTCAGGGGGGCAGCAATGCCCAATTCGTAACCGGAGACCCTAGGAATCAGATCGTGATCGACCTAAATCGATCCGGATCTGTTGATGTTTTCGATTATGACCTATATTTGTAGAGAATTAAAGGTGCAGCAGGACGGGGTGACCCGGTTTCTGGAACGGATGCCTGATTTTTCTTTAAGAGATTGTGAAGATCGGCATTTTCCAGATAGGGGGCTAGGATGAGCGAGTTGCCGTTGTTTTTTCCGAGTCGGTCCGGTGAACTGTTCGGCACCCTGCACCGGCCCGAGGGCCCGGCGCGGGAGATCGGGTTTGTGTTCTGTTCTCCTCTACTGGAAGAGAAGCTTTGGGCCCATCGCCTGTTCGTCAATTTTGCCCGGGAACTGGCCGCCTGCGGTTATGCGGTGATTCGTTTCGACTACATGGGCCACGGCGACAGTGACGGAGTGTTCGAGGATGCCAGCATCAATACCAGACTGGCCGACATCGATGCGGCTGCCGATAATCTTCTGCGGATGACCGGGGTTGAAAAGGTCGGGTTGCTCGGGTTGAGGTTCGGCGCGACCCTGGCAGCGGTGGCGGCGGATCTTGTGCCTGATAAATACCGGGACCTGATCCTGTGGGAGCCGTTGCCGAAAGGGTCCGCCTATATGCAGGAACTGCTCAGGATCAATCTGGCGACCCAGATGGCTTCCTACAAGGAGATACGTGTCAATCGCAAGGTGATGGCGGCTTCCCTGGCCGACGGGGGACTGGTCAACGTCGACGGTTACGGCCTGACAGGCCCGCTGTTCCAGGAGGCTCAGGGCATCAACCTCCTGGACGGGCCGAGATCTTACCGGGGGAGGACCCTGATCGTACACCTCCATCGCCAGGCCGAGGCGATCGCTCCGGTTCTGGAACAGTTGGGGGCTCTGTATGCCTCGGTGAGGATGGACAAGGTGGCGGTTGAGCCGTTCTGGAAAGAAATCAAGGCGTACGTTCCGTCCTGCAGGCCGCTATACGACATTACGAGGCGGTGGCTGGAAGAGGATCGGGCATGACGGCCGAAGCGGTGTCGTTCCCCAACCGGAACGGCAGGCAACTGTTCGGGATCTTCCACCCGGCCGGAAAGGGGCGCAAGGAGACCTGCGTCGTGCTTCTCAGCCCCGGCATCAAGAACCGTGTTGCGCCTCACCGCCTCTACGTCAAGCTGTCACGGCATCTTCAGGGACTGGGGTACGATGTGTTCCGCTTCGATCCGGAAGGGCTGGGAGACTCCGAGGGAGAATGCGATTTCAAGTGGGTCGCCGACCTGTACGGGGCGATTCAGAGCGGTTGTTTCAAGGAGGATACTTTGGCGGCGCTGGATTGGCTGGAAGCCAACAAAGGCGCGGGCAAGTTCATTGTCGGCGGACTCTGCGGCGGCGCAATCACCGGGATGTTCGCCGGCCGGGATGATCCCCGGGTGACCGGCTTGCTGAGTTTCGGCATCCCGGTGGTTCTGGAGTCGTCCGATCCGAAAACTGAGAGGTTCGTCAGCGAGGGTCAGAAGGACAAGCTCCGCCGCGGCTACCTGGCAAGGTTGTTCCAGCCCCGTTCCTGGCTGCGGCTTTTGACGTTCCAATCCGATTTCCGCCTGTTGTTCAAGTCTCTGCTTCGCCGCCGCCGGCCCGGTGCGGAGGCCGAGGCTCCGTCCCGGGGTGGCGGAGACCCGTTCAACCCCGAATTTCCATCCGCTTTTGTTCAGCGGCGCGGACAGGATCTCCTGGGAGTTCGAGGAACTGTTCGCCGGCCGCCACGAGACGATGCTGGAGAAATATCGCTCCCGGATAGATCGTCAGATCATCGAGGGCGCCAACCACATCATGTCGTTCCAGGAGTGGCAGGACACCATGGTGCGGACCGTGGATCGCTGGCTCGAAGAACGCTTCTCCTGTTGACGGAACCGCCGATTCCTTATTACATTGAGCGGCACCAAGGCCCGACGATCCCGGCCGGATGGCGCCCGAAGGGAGAACCGCTCCATGAAATGGCTGATCTCAGGCAGTATCCCTCTGCTGATGCTCCTACTCTCCTGTAACACCGCCGTGGCTGATATCTGCAAACAGGAGTCGTTCGACGTGCCCGGATCGAATCTGGCGTATGGCCTGGATTCGGTGCGGGGTGACCGTTTCACCGGAACCTGCGGGTATCCGGTGGCCTGGAGCACCGGCGCACAGTGGTGCGTGGAGCACGCCGATTCCGGCGGGGACGGAGGCCAGGGCGACGGCGCGGCGCACATCATTTTCCGTGCAGGCGAGAGCCAGTTCAACGCCGGGTGGTTTTGGGGGCACGCATGCGGGTCGTGGCTCAATGGCGACACGCTCCGGATCCGGTTCAAGATACGATTCGATGAAAATTATATCTGGAACGAAAGCCACAACAA
The DNA here is from genome assembly GCA_945787955.1 of uncultured Acidobacteriota bacterium. Classification (GTDB taxonomy): domain Bacteria; phylum Acidobacteriota; class Polarisedimenticolia; order Polarisedimenticolales; family Polarisedimenticolaceae; genus Polarisedimenticola. The sequence goes on from CALZKF010000003.1 coordinate 12,081, forward strand.
CAAATTCATGATCTGGGGCAGTGGCGGATATCGCATGATCCTGTTCATCCGTGGGGAGTACTGGACCTCCGCCAACTGCCGGCCGTACGGGTCCGGTTCCTACAGCCGCTGCTCCAACGACGGATCGGAATGTTCCGGCGATGGGGACTGCATGGATCCCAACGGCGTGCAGTACACCTGCGTGGAACAGGGGACATACCTCAACAGCGGCGCCCTGGCGGTCGGACACGACATCAGCAACCCCTGCGCCGGGCCGGCCCCTGCCGCAGGTGGCGCCGGTCTCGGCGGCACCGACTGGTTCTACGTTCAGGTCGAGGTCAAGAGCGGCCCGGACGGATTCGAAAAGATCTGGATCAACAACAATAATTACGACCAGCCCAATGCCTGTACCGGAAGCGCCACCGAATGCCCCGGCTCAACGGAGTTCGACTACCCGCCGGGCAGCAATCCTGTCTCGGACATCCTGGTCGACGGCTGGGATACCGAACAGACCGTAGGCGATTTCTGGACCGATGCGGTTTCCCGGGACATGGGTTATTACATCGACGATATGATCTGGGAGCAGAACGGATCCTTCGATGCCGTGTGGTACCCCGGCGGCGTGCCGGCCTGCGCCGACGGCCGGGACAACGACGGGGACGGCCTGACCGATCACCCGGCCGATCCGGGCTGCAGTTCGGCGGACGATCCAGGCGAGAACAACTGCAACAACGGTATCATCGACGGTGGCGAGGTTTGCGACGGTTTACAGTTGGGAGGGCAGTCCTGCAGCACTCAGGGCTTCGAGGGCGGCGTTCTGGGGTGTGCCTGGAACTGTGTGGATTACGACACCACCGACTGCGCCGGCTCATCCACGGGCAGCAGCGCCGTGCCGATGTTTACCTCCGATTTCGAATCCGGTGACTTTTCGGAGTGGGACGGCCGCCGGGAGCAGAGCCCGGGAGATCTTCAGGTCGTTGCCGACGCCGCATGCGCCGGCGGCAGCAGTTGCGCCAGGGCGCGGTTGACCGCAGGCACCAACAGCGACAGTTATGCGGACCACTACTTCGGTGACCATGCGCTCGTCGGCGACCCGAAAGTTGAAGAACTTTGGCTGGAAACCAGCGTGATGTTCGAAGCCGGCTACGTGTGGCCGAACTCCGGGCAGAAAATTGCGATCCTCAATGCCACCGACGGAAGCAGTACCCAGAGACGGTATCAGGCGATCCTGAAGGTCGATCCGGACGGCCGCTGGTCACTGCAGCACAGTGATATCGACGATTGGCAGTTTTTCGAAAAACCGCAAAACGTCGGCACCCCGCTGACGGTTCCGTTCGACTCCTGGGTCCGTCTCAAACTTTACGCCGCCATGAACCAGCCGGGGCTCAGCGACGGCGTCCTCCGGCTGTGGGTGGATGGGGTTCTGAAGGCGGAGTACACCGACGTCGATCTCCGTGAATCAACGGAATACGGCTTCGGAAAACTGATCCTGTCCAGTTGGGCCACGGACGCCAGCGGCTCCGACGGTTTCGAATGGTACGACGACTGGGTCCTGTCCGCGTCGGACCCGGACGCCGGATCCGGCCTTCCTCCGGCCGGGGCGCCGGGGACGGTTGGCGGGGTTGTGCGCACCGATACCTACCCTGGAGAGGACAACTGACAGGTGAGTCGCTCTGCATCGGCGGCGCCGAGCTGGTGGTGTCCAATCTTGCCCGTAACATGGACGCAGGACGTTTCGATGTGCGGGTCGGGTACATCAAGAAACTGGGGGAAATCGGTGATTCCCTCATCGCCGATGGCTACCGGGTTGACCCGGTCGCACCTCCCGGGATCCCCGGCGGGCACTACCTGACGTTCCTGAATCTACGGAGATACGTTCGGCGGGAGAAAATTCGGATCGTCCATACCCACGGCGTCGAGGCGATGGTGGATGCCGCCCTTTGCCGGAGCATCACGTCGGATGTCCGTGTGATGAACACGTTCCATTTCGGGAACTACCCCCACATCAGGCCGGGGAACCGCCGGCTGGAAAACCTGTTCTGGAGAGGCCCCGACAGCCTGGTGGCGGTAGGCACCCGCCAGTGCACATCGATCCGGGAGACCTACGGAATTCCGGAGGACCGCATCACCACGGTATACAACGGTGTCGTGGAGCATCGGTCCGGCATCAACCGGGAACTGCTGGCGCCGTACCTGGACAGCGGAAAGGTGCTGATCGGCTCCATTTCCACCATGATCGAACAGAAGGGGATTCCCGATCTTCTGGAAGTGGCGGCAGCCCTGCGGCAGCGCACCGACCGGGCCCTGTTCCTGGTGGCGGGGGACGGCCGTCTCCGGGAGGAGATGATCGCCCGCCGGGACGCTATGGGGCTGCAGGACACGGTGCACTTTTTCGGTTGGGTTCAGGATGCCGCCGTTACGTTCCTGCCGGCGCTGGATATCTTCCTGCAGACCTCGCTGTGGGAGGCGATGTCCATGGTCATTCTGGAGGCGATGGCCGCCGGGAAGGCGATCGTCGCAACCGACGTCGGGGACAATCGGTTCATGATCGACAACGGTCGCACCGGTGCTCTGACCCAGCCCAGAGACGTGGCCGCCATGACCGATGCCCTGGAAAAACTTTGCGTCGATCCTTCGCTGCGGGAACGGTTCGGAGCCGATGCGGAAGCCGATTACCGCACCCGATTCACCGTGGACGTCATGGTATGCCGCTACCAGCAACTGTACGACGAACTGCTCAAGGGGTAGGTGCGGTTACAGTTGTCCGGCGGCCGACGCCAGGTCGTAGCCCCGGTTACGGAACACCGGCAGGACCTTGTCCAGGATCTCCGGCAGATAACGGTTGTCATCGTGGAGCACGACGATCTGCCCGGGGGCGGCCTGTTCCTCAAGCAGCGCCGCCGCCGTCATGGCCGCCTCGCCGGACCGGCAGGCCCAGTCCCGCACCCCCAGAGTCCAGTTCACCGTCCGGAGCCCAAGGAGCCGTGGCACCAGGAGGCTCACCGGGGACAGGTGGCCCTTGGGAGGGCGGAACAGGGCCGGCGTGATGCCGGTTGCCCGGCGCACCACATCCTGGCAGCGGGCCACGTCCCGCTTGTATTCCCGGAACGGTGGATCTCTTTCGTTGTTATGGGTGTAAGTGTGATTGCCCAGCACGTGACCCTCGTCCCGGATGCGGGCCAGGAGGTCGGGGCAAGCTTCCGCCAGGCGGCCGACGACAAAGAAGACCGCCCGGGCATCGAAGGCCTGCAATCGGTCCAGAACCGCCGGCGTGACTGCCGGGTCGGGGCCGTCGTCGAAGGTCAGGAGCAGGCGGTCACCGGCCGGCGCCGGCAGTGAACGGATCAGCAGGCTGCGGGGGATCAGGTTTTTGACCCCTGCCCGGATCGTCCGGATCATGCCCTTAGCACTCCCTCGAACCGCGGTTCAGACATAATTGAGCCTCCCCAGGGTGGGGGCCAGCACGTCCTGGACGAGCCGCTGCTGTGCCGCAGTCAACTCGCTGGTCCAGCGCACGTTCATGTTGCGCAGGCCGTAAGACTCCACCGATCGCTGGAAGGCGGGTTCCCAGGGCAGGCCGGCGAACTCCACAACCTTCTTCATGGTGTTGACCGGATCGTCCAGCAGCGTTTCGTAGCGCAACTCAAAGAACTGGTCGTCATCGAGATATTGCCTGCCGTTTTCCACCGCTTCCATGGCGATCTTCCACTGGATCGCCGCCAGGGCGACATAGGAACGACCATGGCGCTCCCATTCGGCCTGGTGTGCGGCGGACAGTTCGCCCCAGCGCCAGTTCTGCGGCCCCTGGTAACCGAGCCACCAGCCGACGTTGATCATCGAATTCACCACAGCCCGGCCGTCACGCAACACGTGGAGGAACCGGGCGTCGGGGAAGATCTCCCGAATGTACCCGATCCGTGGCCATCCGGTCGCTTTGAGCATGATCCGGTCACGCCTGGGGGTCGTGAATTCGGCCAGCACCTGGCGCATCTTCTTTTTGTTGCGCTCGGTGACGTCACCGGGGACCAGGTCCCGGCAGGTGCGCCGGAACCCTTTGGCATGGTACTCCCAGAAATCAAAGCATTCCCAGGGCGTGAACCGCTTGGCCAGCATCGGCCCCAGCAGCGGCATGTCCAGGCCGCGCATCAGCATCCGGTTGCGGCCCGGCTTCCCCGGGAACCGCTTGCCGACCGCCGAAAGCCAGGACAGGTTGGGGTGGTGGGCCAGTATGTTGTGGACCACAGTGGACCCGCTGCGTCCGATCCCGATGATGAAGATCGGTTGTTGTACCTTCATAATGTGGTGCTCCACGGCCGAAAACTACCAGATACCCAGAATGCGGGCAAGAAACATCGGAAGGGTGCGAGCCCCGCCGTCGTAAATGTTGTTCCGTTTCAGTAGGAAGCGGTCGTCCCCTGCTCCAACATGCCCCCGGCGGGTTGAAAACGCCAGCCGGTAGCCTGCCTCACGCACCAGGCTTGCGATCGCTTCGTCGCAGTTGCCGTTGGGGTAGCTGAAAAACTCCACCGGCCTGCCGAGTCGCTCCTGAATGAGTCGGCCGGATTCCCCGATCTCGTGTCTCGCGTCGGTGTCCCCAAGGGTCAGTATGCGATGATCCAGGCCGTGGCTTCCGAATACGACGCCGGCTTTCTGCATGGTCTGCACTTCTTCCCAGTTCAGGAAGTGGCGCCGGCGTCCCTCCGGTTCCGCAGCATCCGGGAGATGGGATTCCAGCCTGCGGACCCAGGCATCGATCGCCGTTCGAGGTTGGCTCTTCCAGGCCGGAACGAACCGGGAAACGGCGTCCCGGGCCGGGCCGTCTGCACCGGCCAGCAGCGGTGCGATGCCGGCCAGTTCGGGATCGGCCTCGATCCTGGTGTGGAGGCCGGGGTCGGCCCTGCAAGCCAGCCGAGCGTCCAGAATCGCGCCGGTCATCGATTCCTGCCAGAACCGCCGGTCGGTCCCGACGAACCCGGCGGCCAGGAAGATGAGCGGGCGGATGTCGTACTTCTGCAGGATCGGCAGGGCGTGTTCCAGGTTGTCCTGCCAGCCGTCGTCGAAGGTCACCATGCAGGACATGGGCGGAAACGGCAGCCTTTCCTCGATGCAGCCGGCGAACTGTTCCGGAGTCAAGACCTGGAACCGCTCCCGAACAGCCCGCATGTGCATTTCGAAGGTAGCGGTGCTGACGATGATCCCCGGATGGGAAGGGCTGTTGGGTATACGTTGCGTCGGAAGGACCCGGTGGTACATCAAGACCAGCGCGCGATCCTGCATGGCGGCCCGCAATTTCCAGGTCGTCACGCCGGAGCGGTAAAGGAGACTTGCCGTGCCGGACCGGATATACGGTCCCAGTCGCCGGACCGTGGATCGGATATAATTTTTCATCTGCCTGGGCGGCCCTCGCGAAAAAATGCCCTGAACCGCGAGTATAATATACGTTCCGCAGGGTCCGGAGCGGTCCGAGTCGGCTGTGGAAAACAGCTTCACCGGAGGCGGAGGGAGGCAGGATGGCCGACTCAGAGAGAGGACCGTTCCTGAGCGTCGTCGTGCCTGCACGGAATTCGGCGGATACCATCGCGGAATGCCTCCGTTCTCTCCGGCGGCACCTGCCGCAGACCTGCTCTGAAGTGATCGTCGTGGACAACGGCTCCAGCGATGGCACCGGGCGAATCGCACGGGAGGAAGGGGCTCGGGTGATCGAGGCGCCCGGGGTTTTCGTCTCCGAGGTGCGCAACGTGGGCGCCAGGCAGGCAACCGGGGACGGGGAACTGCTGGGGTTCATCGATTCCGATTGCACCATCACACCCGGTTGGTACCAGGCGGCGGTGGCTCTTCTGGAGAGTGACCGCACCATCGGTGTGGCCGGCAGCCGGCACGTCATCCCGGAGAATCCGTCCTGGGTGGAGGAGGTCTGGTTCCGATCGCACCGCTCCATGGAACGGAAAGACCCTCTGGATGTGGCCTACATCCCTGCAGGGAATCTGGTGGTGCGGAAGAAGGTGTTCCGGCAGGTCGGCGGTTTCGACCCGACCATGGAAACCGGTGAGGACCCGGACCTGTGCAACCGGATAGGTTCGGCCGGGTTCCGGATCGTGGAATGGGATGCTATCCGCTGTGTACATCTGGGGGAGCCGAAGTCTCTTGTGCAGGTCTTCCGCCGTGAGAGATGGCATGGCCGCGGTGTCCGGCTGCGGTACGCCGACGGCAGGCTCGCACCGGTCGTCGTTGCAACCGCGCTGTTTCTCGTGCTGGTCCTGGCCGGTGTGGCCGGACTCGCCGCCGCCGTTGTTGTCGGGTTGACACTCCCGGTGGCGGCCCTGGTTCCGGCCCTGGCGATCCCTGCGGTGTTCGCGATCACAAAGGGCAGGAAATTACCGGTTACCCAGCTCCCGGCGCTGGCTCTGGTGTATACATTCTATTTTCTGGGACGTGCCGCTTCCCTTCCCGTTGCGGCGGCCCGGGCGATGTTCAAAAGGAAGGGGCCCACGGCTGATGCCTGAACCGCGCCGCAAGGTCCTGCACCTCATCGACAGCTATCGGCTCGGTGGTCCGGGCAAGACCATCATCAATTCCGCCCGCTTCATCGATGAACACCGCTTTGAAATCCAGGTCGCTTCCTTCGCTCCCGAGGACGAGCGGCTGAACGAGTTCGGCCGCATGGTGCACTCGGCCGGGATCCGTTACCACGGCCTGCAGGAAACAGGCCGATTCGACCTCTCCCAGGCCCGGGTGCTCCGGGAACTGCTGCTGAAGGAAGAGTTCGACATCCTCCACACTCACGGGTATAAACCGGACATCCTCGGGTACCTGGCATGCAGGAAAGCGCCCGGGACCCGGCAGGTTACGACCCACCACGGCTGGATCGAGAATAGCGCCACCCAGAAGCTGTTCACCCGCAGCGCCATCGCCCTGACGCGGAAGATGGACGGCACGGTCTGCGTTGCCTCGCACCTGATGGACCGGCTCCCCGCCCGTGTGCGTGATTCCTGGCGCAGTACGCTGATCCACAATGCCCTGGTTCTTGAAGACTACGTTCCGTCGGGCCACAGGGCGACGATCCGCCGTAATCTCGGAATTACCGATGATGCTGACCTGATCGGAGTTGTGGGACGGCTGAGCCTGGAGAAAGGTTGCCTGGAGGCGCTGGATGCGTTCGCTGAACTGCACCGCCGGGTGCCCGGCGTTCACCTGGCGTTCATCGGCGAGGGTCCGATGGAGGCAGAACTGAAGTCCAAACTGGACGGCAGCGGCCTCGGGAACAAGGTTCACTTCACGGGGCATCAGTCGCCGGTTCAACCATGGCTCGAAGCGCTGGACCTGTTACTCTCCCCATCCAGGACCGAAGGGCTGTCCAATGTGTTGCTGGAAGCGCTGGCGTTCCGGCTGCCGGTAGTGGCGACCCGGGTTGGAGGCAATGGTGAAATTATCCGGGACCAGGTCAGCGGCCTGCTGGTGGAACCGCTGCGGCCGGGTCTGCTGGCCGCCGGTATGGAGCATGTCGTGACCGATCCAGGAGCTGCACGTGAGATGGCCCAAACCGGCCAGCGCACCGTACGGGAATCGTTCGGATTCGAGACCCGCATGCGCAAGATGGAGGCGTTCTACGAAGCGGTCCTCGCCGGAAGCCGCGGGGAGGCCGGCAGGTGAGTGTCGGCGGTAAGAAAGTGATGTCCAGTTTCGGCTGGGTTGCCCTGGCGAATTATTCCAATCGGTTGTTCCGGTTCATCACCACCCTGATCCTGGCCAAACTGCTGACACCCGAAGACTTCGGCATGGTGGCGGTCGCCAGCATGGTCATCGAATTGCTGTACCTGATGAAGGACCTGGGTGTCAGCCAGGCCTTGATCTACCGCCAGGAGGACTCGGAACTCAGCGTGAATACCGGAATGATCCTGGTTACGGGGATCAACACGCTGCTGTTCCTGCTGGCCGCCGCCGCATCGCCCTGGATCGCCCGATTCTACGACAACCCGGAACTGATGCCTGTGGTGTTGCTGCTGTCGTCCAACCTGATCTGGATCGGCCTCAAGGCGGCGCCGGAAGCGAAGCTCCGGAAAAACATGGAGTTCCGGAAGCTGGTGGTACCGAATGTTGTTCCGGTGCTGATCGCCTCCGCCGTCTCCATCGTGATGGCGCTGGCCGGGTACGGCGTCTGGAGCCTGGTGATTCGGGCGCTGATCGTCAATATTCTCGGCACACTCTTGATCTTCCGCTACGCCCGCCACCGGCCGTCACTCAGGTTCAGCCGGTCCGCGGCACGTGATTTGCTGAGCTACGGCAAGTTCATCGTCGGCACTTCGGTGTTCCTGGTCCTGTACTACAACCTGGACAAGCTGTTCATCAGCCGCTGGGGAGGGATTGTGGCGCTGGGGTATTACACTCTGGCGATGCGGATCGCCAGCTTGCCGGTGTCCGAACTGAGCCATGTCGTTTGCAAGGTCATGTTCCCGGTGATGTCCAAGCTGGGCAAAGAACCGGAGAAACTGCGTGCCACGTTTCTGAGCACCGTGAAGTACAGCAGTCTGCTCGCGATCCCGATGTCCCTCGGAATCGCAGCATTCGTTCCACCGGTAGTCAGGGTGGTTTACGGCGATAAATGGCTTGCGATGATCCTGCCCCTGCAGCTGCTGGCGTTTTACGCCCTGTTCCGTTCCCTGAGCTCCATCATCCATGAAACCTTCAAGGCGACCGGCGTGCCTCACCTGATGCAACGCTACGTCATCGTTCGCCTGGTGCTCCTCCTTGTGGCGGTGGCCCCGGTAATGTACTTCAAGGGGTTGAACGCCATGTGTGCGGCCATGGTCCTGTTGAACCTTCTGGTCACGACGATGGAGCTGATTACGATCTCCCGGCGGATCGAACTGCCGGTATTGTCCATCCTGGCGACCTTCGCACGGCCGCTGGCGGTGGCCCTGGTTCTGGTCCTGGGGGTCTACAAGGTGGTGTCGTGGTGCGGTCTCTCGGACAGCTTGCCAACGGTGATCGCAGCCATCATCTTTATCAGTGTGGCCTACGCAGGTATAGTGCTGTCGACCGATAAACTTCTACTGGCCGAAATCCGCCGGTTGTCCGCCCGCGGAACATGAGGTTGCCGAGACCAGTGCAAGACAAATTCATCAGTCTGTTGGGCGCTATCTACACGCGGATTCCCCGCCAATACCGGCCCGCCATCAAATGGGCGGTGTTCGGCACCCTTCTCCGGCTGCAGTCCCTGGTAACCCTGCGCAGGATTCGGAAGGGCCGGCGAGTGGAGTTTCTGGATTTTGAAATCGCCAACCTGGAACCGTTCGAAACCCTCGATCCGGCTTCGAACCAGATCCTGGTGGAGTCGATCTGCAGCACAGTCAGCCCCGGAACAGAACGGGCGGTGCTTTCAGGTCTGCCCGGCGCACGCCGGTCGTTCCCCTACCAGCCCGGTTATTCCTGCGCCGGCCGGGTGCGGAAGATCGGAAAAAAGGTCTCCGGCGTCAGTCCGGGGGACAGACTGGTCGGTCGGATGAAGCACACCAGCCTGAGCGTCCTCCCGCCGGGAGGACTGTTCCGGGTACCTGAAGCGGTGTCTTGCGAAGAGGCCAGTTTTATGGAACTGGGGATTATTGTCCTCCAGGGCATCCGGAAGGCGGGGATCCGACCCGGGGACCGGGTCGCCGTGTTGGGTCAGGGCCTGATTGGCCAGCTTTCGAACAAATTTGCCAAGCTGGCGGGAGCGGGGCGGGTGATCGCCGTGGCCCAAAGCCGCCGGCGGGAGGCGACGGCGATCGGTCGAGGCGGTGCCGATGAATATGTGGCGCTGGCGGAAGACCCCACCGCAGTGGACCGGATCCGAGCCGATGTGGTCATCGAGGCGGTCGGGACGCCCCAGGCTGTGGTCCAGTCTCTGCAGTGCGCCATCCCCGGAGGAAAGGTAATCCTGCTCGGGTCGTCCCGGGGCATCGGTCGCGGAGTGGACTTCAAAGGTCTGGCCCAGGACCGGGGCATTGACATCATCGGCGCCCATATTTCCGCCATGCCGGACCGGGAATCGAGTCCGGGTCGCTGGACCTACCGAGAGGAAGGTGAGTTGTTCCTCCGCCTGCTGGAGGAAAAAAGGATAACCGTTTCGGACCTCGTGACCTGGCATGCCGATCCCTCGAAATGCAACCAGGTGTTTGAGGTCCTGGCCGCCGGCGGAGCGAACCATGTCGGCATCGTTTTTCAGTGGAGTCCGGAATGAAGGCTCGGGCCGGAAAGCAAAGGAGATAGCGGTGGAACCGTTAAAGATCGGGATTGTCGGGGCAGGCGCCATCGCCCAGCGCAACGCCAGGGAAGCGGTCGCTTCCGGGGTTGCCCGTCTGGCAGGTGTCTTCGACGTCAATCACAAGGTCGCCAGGAACATGGCCAAGGCGCTGTCGGCTCCATTTTTCCCGACCATCGATGCGATGCTGGCCAGTCCGGACGTGGATACGGTCCTTATCTCCGTGCCTCATCACCTGCACCGCTCCCTGGGTGTCCAGGCGGCCGGATGCGGCAAGCACGTCATGATGGAAAAGCCGGTGGCCAACAACCTGGAAGAGGCCGATGCGATCATCAACGCCTGCAAGGCCAACGGGGTTGGCCTGACCGTGAACTACAGTTTTCGGTTTCTGCCGAAAATTCAGCGTGCGAAGCGGTTGGTGGAACAAGGTGCGCTGGGAGATATCACCGGGATTCAGATCCTTCAGCACCAATACAAGGATCCGGGATACTGGACAGGCGCACGCAGCAATTCTCCCGACGATTGGCGGGCTTCCCGGGAAAAATGCGGCGGTGGCTTTCTGATCATGACCACCTGCCACATCATCGACTACGTCCACTTCATTACAGGCCTCCGTACCGAGCGGATTTACAGTGAATACGGCACACTGAGTTCTCCTGCGGAAGTCGAGGACATCATCAGCATCGCCTGCAAGCTGGAAAACGGAGCGGTCGGGAGCCTGTGCGCCAGTTCAATCATGCGCGGCGTGGATCAGAATGAGGAGCGGATCAGCGGGACCAACGGGACCATGGTTCTGGATGAAAGCGGCATCACCCTGTTTTCGACCCGGCCGGTGGATGGCCTCAAACCGGGAAAGGTCCACCGGATCAAGAAGTTCCCTGATGTGAGCTGGACAGCCGAATGGGTGCGCGAATTCGCGACCTCTATCCATGAGAGCCGGGAGCCGGCGGTGTCGGGCCTGGATGCCTGGGACAACCTGGCGTTCATCACTTCGGCCTACAGATCGATGGAGGAGGGCCGGGCCGTCCAGGTCCCGATCCACCCTGCACGATCGGGAGAACGGGAGAGATGACGGTGCAGGCCGAATCGGTCCATCCGCTCCTGGCCTGTGCGTTACACGCCTGGCAGGAACTCGAACTGGAAGTAGGGGAGACCGCCCTGGTAGCCGGCGACGGGCCGCTGGCGGATATCTTCCGCCTGGCGGCATTGTGGCATGGCGCCAGTCCGGTGATCAAACTCGGTGCCGGCGGCGGACAGGTCGAGGGCGTGCGGAGCTGCGAGGTGCCGGACGACGACCCGGAATCGGTCCTTGATGAACTGGCGGTACAGTTGGCCGAGGCGCCGGCGGTCGCCGCGGTGGACCTGACCGGCCGGGCGGTGGTGGCGGACATGTTCTTCGAAATACTGCCGCGGTATTCCCGACTTCTCCTGGCTGGAGATACCGGTGAGCCGCTTACCATCGACTACTACGTCAATATCCACCGCAAGGGGATCGGGGTTCTCGCCCGCAGGGCCGATCCGAATACGGCGGATGCCCGCATGTTGCAGCGTGCATCGGACCTGCTCGCATCCGCCGAGCGGGCGGCGGCCTGCCGCAAGGCGGCCGACTCCGGTTCATGACACGGCCGAATTCCGCCGGGGCAGGCAGGAAACCGATTCGTGTCTGCATGGTCAGCTTCTACTACGAGCCGAACTACAGCGGTTCGGCTATCCAGGCCGGGAACCTGTCGCGCTATTTAAAGCGCAGGGGCGTGGAACCGTTTGTCGTCTCCGCCAGGCTGGACAGTCGGCTCGCCTTGGAGGAGGTCGAAGGGATACAGGTCCACCGCATCCCGGTCCTGAAAGGCGGAGACCTGCAGATCCCCTCATTCTGGCTCAGCCTGGCCTGGTTCCTGTGGCGGAACCGCAGGTCGTACGACATCGTCCATGCCCATGGAACCTTGCAGCACGGGTCCGCTGCCATCATGGCCCGACTCCTCGGCAAAGGCTCGATCCTGAAGGTCGCCATGCACCGAAGCGATATCGCCTTCGGCAGGCAGGGCAGGATCTGGGGCCGGATCAACCGGTTCTACGTCCACCGGTTCCACCGCTACATCGCCACCAGCCGGCAGATCTATGAAGAGTTCGAGGAAGAGGGCATGGCTGCGGAACGGATCGTCCGAATCCCCAACGGCGTCGATACCGAAAAGTTCCGGCCGGCGGCGGACCCTGGGGAGAAGGCCGCCCTGAAGGCAAAGCTCGGCCTGCCTGCCGTGCCGGTGGCCCTGTTCACGGGAATCGTCCTGGCCCGCAAGAACGTCGACTTCGTGGTTCGTGTGTTCCTCCGCATGCGCAAGGCTGGAATACCGGGACACCTGGTCATCGTTGGCCCCGGCGAGGGCCGTAGCGGGGAGCCGTCCGGACCTTACTTCGATTCCCTCCAGGCGATGATACGTGAAGCGGGAGCGGAAGCCGACGTCACCTTCACCGGCCGCCGGCCGGATGTGCAGGATTACGTTCGGGCCTCGGACCTGTTTCTGTTCGCGCCGCGGAAGGAGGGCATGCCGAACGTCCTGCTTGAGGCGATGGCAGGAGGCTTGCCCTCCGTGGTTTCCCGGATCAGCGGTATCGAGGATGTCATCGATTCCGGTGTCAACGGTTATGTGTTTGACCTGGACCAGGAAGATCGGTTCGTGCAGGCGGCTGCCGACTTGATGAAGGACGGGGTTTTGCGGTCCGTCATCGGCGCGAAGGCGAGAAGAGACATCCGGAAACGGTACTCCCTGGACGCCATCGCCGATCGATATGTAGAGCTATACCGCTCCCTCCTGGACCGGCCCTCCGAAGAGCTGTCCCGGTAACAATTACCAGTCCGTTCTGACGGATTTGCAATCGTTCCGGCCCCGACGGGGGCCGGCTGCCTGCCACCTGGTGGGTAAAAACAGGCTGTCATGCACATTCCTGCGTGCATTGTGGGGTTTGGAGGACTAACTTGATAGTTGGCATCCCGGTTGCACGAATGAAGGTCACCCGGTTCCTAATAATGTTTTGGGTCGACCACACCTTGCAGAGGAAGGAAAGTAATGAAAAGGGTCATTGTCCCGCTGATCATGTTGGTCGGATTGATCGGAATCGTCCAGGCCCAGATCTGCAAGGACGAGAGTTTCGACGTATCCAACGGCCTGCTTTACGGTCTGCAGAATCTACGCGGGGACCGGCACGCCGGTACGTGTTCCTACCCTGTGTCCTGGGAAGCCGGCAGCAAGTGGTGCGTGGAACACGTAGGCGACGGTGGCGACACCGGTGCGGGTGACGGTGCAGCCCATATTATTACGCGATCCGGGCAGAACCAGTTCAACCAGGGTTGGTACTGGGGCGCCGCCTGTGACAACTGGTCGGCCAGCAACGGCGACATCATGCGGATCAAGCTCAAAATCAAGTTCGATTCCCGCTACAGCTTCAACACAGGAGGCCAGAACAACAAGTTCATGATCTGGGGATCCGACCAAGGCGGCAAGCGAATGATCCTGTTCTTGCGGGACGGCTACTGGACCGCCTCGGATTGCCGGCCGTACGGATCCGGGTCGTACCCCCGGTGCGGCAACGACGGCTCCGACTGCTCCAGCGGCGGGCATTCCCAGTGTGTCAGCGGAACCAACGTCCAGTACTGCTGTGTCCCCGACGGGACCTACCAGGGCAAGGGTGTCTTCACGGTAGGCGCCGGGATTTCAACACCGTGCACCGGTCCGGCCAACGCCGGGACGGCCACAGGGTTCGGCGTAGACGAGTGGGTCTACATGCAGACCGAAGTCAAGACCGGGCCCAACGGCTACATCAAGATGTGGGTCAACAACAACAACCAAAATGAGCCCAATGCATGTACCGGAAGCGCTGCGGAATGTCCGGCGTCGGCGACCTATGGTTACCCTGCGGGACGTGGTCCGGTGTCTACGATCACCGATACCGACGTTTCCAATTGGGGCGGAATGCAAACCATCGGTGATTTCGTTACCGACGCCCTGCCCCAGGACATGGGGTTCTACCTGGACGACATGGTGTGGGAGCGCAACGGCACGTTCGATTCCAACTGGGTTCCGGGCGGCGGCACCACCCCGGGCTGTGATGACGGTTCCGATAACGACGGGGACGGTCTGACCGATTACCCGGCGGATCCCGGGTGCCAGAGCGCGTCGGACAACGACGAGCGGGGCAGTGCAGCCTGCGACGACGGCGCCGACAATGACGGAGACGGCCTGTCCGACTTCCGGCTCTCCGGCGGCGACCCTGGATGCGCCTCCGCCTCGGACAGCGACGAGAACAATTGCGGGAACGGCACCATCGAGGGAAACGAAGCCTGTGACGGTTCGGAGTTGGGTGGGCAGACGTGCCAGAGCCGGGGATATGACAGCGGTACACTCGGTTGCGCCGCCGGTTGCGAATCCTTCGATGAGGGCGCCTGCGTCGGTTCTTCGGGAGGCGGGAGCATCAATACGCTGTTCACCTCCGATTTCGAACAAGGGGACTGGTCCGAGTGGAACGGCCGCCAGGAGCAGACTCCCGGCGGGTTGCAGGTGGTGGCGGATGCGGGCTGTCCCAGTGGCGGCTACTGCGCCCGTGCCCTGCTCACCCAGGGCACCAACAGCGACAACTACGCCGATTACTACTTCGGCGATTTCTACACGATCGGCAATCCGAAAGTGGAAGAGGTCTGGCTGAGTCTCAAGGTCAAGTTCGACAGCGGGTACGTCTGGCCGAATTCCGGGCAGAAGGTGGCGATCCTGAACGCCACCGACGGGGCGACCAGCCAGCGCCGGTACCAGGTGATCCTCAAGGTGGCGCCGGAAGGGGACTGGTCGCTGCAGCACAGCTATATCGATACGTGGCAGTTCTTCGAAAAGCGCCAGAACGTCGGGACAGCCCAACCGGTGGTTCAGGGTCAATGGGTCAAATTGAAGGTCTACGCCAGGATGAACACACCCGGCGCTTCAGACGGGATCATCAGAATGTGGGTCGATGATGTACTCAAGGCCGAGTACACCAGCCTGGATCTGAGGCAGAGCACCGACAACGGCTTCGGCAAGCTGAATCTGTCCAGTTGGGCCACCGACGCCAGCGGCTCCAACGGCGCCGAATGGTATGACGACTGGGTGATGGCCGAGTCCGATCCGGACAGCGCCGTCCCGCCGCCCGATGGGAATCCTGCGACGCCGGACTCGGTCTGGCGGACCGATACCAAGCCTTCCGGCGACTAGCTCCGGCCGCACCGGCCTCCTTGTCTGAGCCTGTTCCGACTTTTCGGAGCAGGCTCTTTTTCTTGGTTCTATAATTAATTAGCTTACGCGATATGTCGTGTTGCAGGACGCGCCGATAAATTACGTTAATGTGACTTGCGAGAGCGCTGATGGTCAGTATATATGTAGTCACACAAGGCGCGAAAGAACGACAAACTCCGAATGGATTGTCGTTCCGATTCAATTTAAGAGGAGAGATTCCATGAAGAAGAGTACGCTCAAAGCGTGCGGCATTTCCTGCATCGTGTTGCTGTTTATCCTTGCTTCCAGCATGGTGATGGCAACTGATACCGGAGAAGAGCCGCCCAAGGTATGTGACCCCGGCATCTGTATCGACCTGGTCTACGAGTGCACCGACACTCCGGTCGGGGCTCCGTTCCAGACACGGGGCGTCGTCACCAACTGCGGACCCCAGAAATTCGATGAGGTCTTCGTCAAGGATCTCGTCGACGCCACCGTGGAGCCGCCGGTCTACATCCTGTCCCCGTTCACCCTGGATCCAGGGGCATCCGTCGAATTCTTCAGCGATTTTGTATCCGACGAGTGCCCTGCCGTACAATCGGCGGTTGTTGAGGCCAGGGTCTATGACACCGGGGCGCCGTGCCGCGTCAAAGCGTTTGCAGACGCTACGTGTGACTGCCTGACCCTCGACGACACCTGCCGTACCCCCGGCTTCTGGGGCACCCACGCCGGAATGGAAAAAGACGAGGCATTCAATATCACCCAGATGGTGATCGACGCCGCCCCGGCCGGAATCATGGTCTGCGGCGAAGTGGTGGACAACACCTCCCTGATGACCGCCGGCTCGGCCCTCGAGGCGATGTGCGTCCATCCCCGCGGCGAACAGCTCCACCAGCTGGCCCGTCATCTCACTGCCGCCGCGCTGAACTGCGTGGTATCCGGCAGCGGCATGGACTGCGACGGCACCTCCATCGAGGCGATGTTCAACAGCTGCAACAGCGTCTGTATGGCCGGCGTCGATGACCAGGCGATCACGGACTGCGGCCTGGAGATCGACTGCTGGAACAACGGCGGCACCATGCTGGACACCGGCATGTGCCAGTTGGGGACCTGCAGCGAGACCGGCGAGGCCTGCGAAGAGGACCTGGACTGCGGCTACAACCTGGACGGCGGCGAGCTGACCTGCATTCCGTTCACGGACACCTGCCACGACCGGCCGCTGGTCAACGACGATCTGGGCCTGGACTTCGATCCTCCGGGACCGGCCGGCTCATCCAAGGCGTGCAACGACGCCATCAAGAACGACATCTATTTCCTGGACTGATAGCGGTTCCAGACGGTAAGCACTAAAAAATGGCGGGGCCACACGGCCCCGCCATTTTCTTTATTCCGGGAGCCCGAACTAAAAGACTTGCTGGAACTGGAGGAACAGCTCATCCTCGTCGGCTCCTGTGACGCCGTCCAGGTTCTCGCCCATGCGGTAGGTCATCTGGACCTTGCTCTTGTGCTTGTTCCAGAAGTAGTTCGCGCCGACAGAGGCCCGGTTCCAGGCTTCCTGGTAGTTGTCGGCGTCCATGCTTTCGTAGCCGGCGACAATCTCGAACTTACCCGGCCTCACCATGTAACCGCCTTCCACGGCGTACTTGTCCAGGTCGGTGGTTCCGTTCAGGTACATCCCGGCGGTGATGGCTGTGTCCACCAGGTCGCCTGAGATCACCTGGTACTCGCCGTCCACCGACCAGCCGGCGGCACGGAAGCCGAAGCTGGCCTCAAAGCCGTGGGCGCTGTCCAGGGACTCGGCGGAGCCGTTGTTGTCATCGTCGTTGGACCAGGAGAACGCGGCTATGCTGACGGTCAGTTATTTCTTACGATCAAAATCGCCCTGGCCCATTTTGAGATTGCCGAACGGGTGGAAGTCGACCCGGCCGGCCACCAGTATCCCTTCGTTCCAGTCATCACCGTGGTTGGCACCGCTGTCGAAGTCCATCTTGTCCTCGTCGGGATCGATCTCGGCAGCGCCCAGGCCGACGCCCCAGGTCACCTTGTTGCTTGCACCGGCGCCGTCCAGACGGACCCCGATCATGCGGTCCGGCGATCCGAAATTGTGGTCGCCGACGAAGGTGCGTTCCACCAACTGCTGACGCTTGGAGGAGGTCAGGGCCTCCCTTGAGAAAGGCATCCTCTGGTTGCCGATGGTCAGGTTCAGCCCGTCCCAGCCGGTGTAGCGCATCCAGGCGTCCTTGACCGCCACCTCGTTGTCGCCGCTGGCCTTGCCGACATCGAACTGAACCTTGGCCAGCCAGTTCTTCGTGACCGAGCCTTGGATATAGGACCGCAGCCGGCGTAAAAACAACTCATCGGTGGATTCGCCGCCGTCGGGATCTTCCCTGTGGTACTGCACCTGCACCCGGCCGCCGATCTCAATCTTCTTGTCACCGTCCTCGTGGACCACGAGTCCTGCGAACGACAGTCCGGCCAGCATCGGCAGGATCACCGCAACGGCCAGGATGCGAATCATCGATCGTTTCAACATTGCTTCCTCCTGGAACGGCCGTGTGGGCCGGTTATAATTAGTTGCATCAACAAGTGTATTGGAGATTCTCCACATCATCAGCAGGTTACCTTCATGTAAAATCGACGTTACGTGGAGGCCGTGTGCATTATCTCACCATCGATCAGGGCGGCCACGGCAGTCGTGCCGCTCTCTTTGACAGCCGGGGCGGTCAGATTGACGCCGAACACCGGCCTGTAGGGGAGAACCGTCCGGCTCCAGGCCGGGTGGAACAGGATCCGGAGGAAATCCTGTCTTCCGTCCGTGGAGCCATGGAAGAATTGCTGGGGCGTCACGGCGGAATCGCGGTCGCCGCCGCCGGTCTGGCCACCCAGCGCTCCAGCGTGATCTGCTGGGACCGGCTGAGCGGGGACCCCTTGACGCCGGTGATCAGCTGGCAGGACCGGCGCCGGCAACCGTTTGAACCTCCCCACGATTCGGCCCATGAGGAAGTACACCGCCGCACCGGCCTCCGGATCTCACCGCACTACGGTGCGGGAAAAATGCGCTGGTGCCTTACCGAAAGCGATTCGGTCCGGACCGCTTTTTCGGAGGGCCGCCTGGCCTGTGGCCCGCTGGCCAGCTTCCTGCTGTTCCGTCTGGTGGAAGAGCGCCCCCTGATGGTGGATCCGGCCAACGGGTGCCGCACCCTGTTGTGGAACCTGGAGGAAGGCGGATGGGATGAAGAACTGCTGGTGTGGACCGGGATCCCCCGGTCGGTTCTCCCCCGACC
The DNA here is from genome assembly GCA_945787955.1 of uncultured Acidobacteriota bacterium. Lineage (GTDB taxonomy): Bacteria > Acidobacteriota > Polarisedimenticolia > Polarisedimenticolales > Polarisedimenticolaceae > Polarisedimenticola. The sequence continues at coordinate 30,812 of CALZKF010000003.1, forward strand.
GGCGCCCACCGTTTTCCGGTTCGGCAGCCTCTCGACCTCGGCCGGACCTGTGCCGCTGACGGTGCTCAACGGGGACCAGTCTTGTGTACCGTTCGCTCTGGGAACGCCCCGCAAGGATACGGTGTACGTCAACCTCGGCACCGGCGCTTTTCTGCAGCGCCTCCTGCCTTCCGGTGAGATCGTCCCCGCCGGGATGCTCCGTTCCGTGATCCTGGATGATGGCAAACGAAAGGTCCAGGTGCTGGAGGGGACGGTGAACGGCGCCGGGAGCGCCCTTGCGGTGCACCGCTGCCATGAAATCCCTGGACAGTGGTTGGAGTCGCCGGATCCGCCGCTGTACCTCAACGGCATCTCGGGGCTCGGCTCGCCCTGGTGGGTGCCGGACTTCCAATCACGTTTCATCGGTGATGGAGATCCGGTTGCCAGGCGGGACGGGGTGCTGGAGAGCATCCTGTTCCTGATCCGGGTCAACCTGGATCGCATGGCGCTGTCCGAACCGGCGGCGCGGCTGGTTGTCACCGGCGGCCTGTCCCGGTCCGATCCGGTTTGCCGCCGTCTGGCCGACCTGTGCGGGGCGATTGTTGTCCGGCCGTCCATGGATGAGGCGACATCCGCCGGGCTGGCGTTCCTCACGGCCGGATCGCCGGGGGACTGGAACGTGACCGGAACGGCGGAAACGTTCACGCCTGCCGGGAATCACCCGATCCGGCGCCGGTACCGGCGCTGGCTCACCGCCATGGAAGCTTCATTGCAGCTTTAGCTCGGCTGTATCGGCCTTAGGGGCGGCAGCCGGCAAGGCCGGCCTGAGCCGCTTCAGCGTCTTCAACGCCGATGCCCGGTAGCCGGTGAGCTTGCCGCCATAGAGGGTGACCAGACGAGGCGGACGGCCTGTGCCCGGCAGCAGCGCCATTTCACGGGGCCTGCGGAACAGGTCGCCCTGCCCCCGGAGCAGGACCCGCAAGCCGGACCAGCGGTCCACCACCGTGGCATCCAGATCCGGAAAGTAGTGCCTCACGTTTTCCAGGAGGTAATCCACTTCCTCCCGGGAAGGCTCGGTCCGCTCCGGGTCGCCGGTGAACACCTTTTCGGTGGTGCCGACCAGGCCGCGTCCTTTCCACGGCATGAGGAAGATCCCACGCCGGTCCGACAGGGCCTCGGTGTAGTAGATCCCCCTGGACGGACCTTCCTGCAGGACCAGGTGAGTGCCCTGGACCAGGTCGATGCCGATCCCGGGCTGGCCCGGATTCACCATTTCAAGGACCCGGTTGACCCATGGCCCGGCGGCGTTAACCAGGGTGCGGCAATCCTCCTCACGTTCTCCCTCGGTGGTCCTGAGCCGCACCTTGAACCCTCCCTGAACCTCGGTGGCCGAAAGGAATTCGGTGTGCTCCCGGATCACGGCGCCCAGGCCGGCGGCGGAGCGCGCCACCGCCTGTGTCAGCAACAGATCGTCGGTGGCGGCGTCCCAGTACTGGAACACGTTGCGAAGGCCTTCCCGTCGCAGGCCGTCCAACTCGTCCCACCGGGACCGGGGCAGCGACCGGAAACGGTTCTCCTTCCCCAGCCCGCCCAGGACGGCGTAGAAGCTGAGGCCGGCCCGTACCTGCCAGGCCGGACGGGACGTGTCGTCGTAGACCGGAATATAGAACCGCACCGGTTTCACCAGGTCCGGTGCGATGCGGAGCAGGATGCTTCTCTCGCGCAACGACTCCCGCACCAGTCCGAAGTGTCCCGATTCCAGGTAGCGCAGTCCGCCGTGGATCAGCTTGCTTGAACGGCTGGAGGTGCCGTGGCCGAGGGTTTTATGCTCAACCAGGTGTGTGTCGTACCCGGCTGCGGCTGCGGCCTGGGCAACGCCGGTTCCATGGATTCCGCCCCCGATGATCAGGACGTCAATCATCACCTTTCCCCAGCATGCCCGGAAGATCAAAAGTTTCCACCAGGTCCACGCCGCGCTGCAACAGACTTTTTCCCAGGCCCTGGTCGATAACGTCGTAGACCCCCAGCTTCGGGCCGCAGGATCGGAGCACACCCTCGACAGGAAGCCGGGAGACGTTGCAGAACAGGTACTCGTATTCGGCGGCCGCAGCGCCTGCGGCCTGCTCCCACTCGTTCAGGATCAATCCGGTCCGGGGCCAACCTGTCCGAGCCGCCTCCAGGAGGTCCTGGCGGTAACTGATCAAGACCTCATCCGGCCCGGGGCGACCGACCGCTCCGTATATCGCCGCCAGTACATCCTCGACGCCGAACGTTTCCACAGCCACTGCTTTGACCTCAATGAACAGGGTGAGTCCGGGTCGCTGTCGGCAGAGCGATACAAACGCCGTCAGCGTCGCAGGAGGGAGGCCGGTGAATCGGTCCTTGAAGTAATCCGGCTCGGAGAACGACAGCCGGGTCAGTTCAGCCAGCGTGTGGTGGTGAACCGCCCCCGGTTCACCGCAGATGCGTGACAGTGTCCGGTCATGGTGCAGGATGACCTGCCGGTCCCGGGTCAGCTGGACATCGATCTCGATGAACCGGGCGTCCAGATCCAGGCAGCGCACCAAACCCGGGATGGAATTCTCGGGGAACTCAAGCGGACTGCCGCGGTGACCGACCAGGGTGTCTTGTTCCATGGGGGCATTATAAGGAAATCGGGACCGGATGATCCCGATTGTGAACAGGTGGGACGCGGCCCGTCAGCCTATGTGGGCGAAGCAACGCTTGCGGGGCCTTGCGGGCCTTGTGGTCGACAGGCCACGCCCAAGTCTGTTCACACTGAAAGCATACGCCCCGTAGTCTCGTATCGTCAACCTGAAAGCCGACTCGGAAAGGTCACTGGTCAGGGTATTCCACCTTGACTCCAAGGAAGATGTAAAATGGTAATAAGGCAGGACCGGGTTGTACCGGATAAGGAAGGGCAAGTTTTGGCTCAGGCACCACAGTATCCAAAGGAAGCGACCTCAGACGGCGCGTTTCGGAGGCAGGACAGCCGGTTCCGGCGCCGGGTCGAAAGCAAGGGACGGTCACCGTTCCCGCCGGACCCCGGCCGCTACCACCTCTACGTGTCCTACGCCTGCCCGTGGGCTCACCGAACCATCATCACCCGCAACCTCAAGAAGCTGCAGGACGTGGTCAGCATGTCCGTCGTGGATCCGATCCGGGACGAGCGGGGCTGGGCGTTCAGGAAGGGAGAAGGGCACACACCGGATCCGGTGAACGGATTCGATTATCTGGCCGAGGCGTACCTGGCCTCGGACGAGAGCTTCGACGGCAGGGTGACGGTCCCTGTGCTCTGGGACCGGGAGTCCGGCACCATCGTGAACAACGAATCATCGGAGATCATCCGGATGTTGAACGATGCGTTCAATGATCACGGCGACGGTTCGGTGGACCTGTACCCGCCTGAGCTCCGTGACGAGATCGATCGCGTCAACGATCTGGTTTATCACACGGTGAACAACGGGGTGTACAAGGCAGGCTTCGCCATATCCCAAACGGCCTATGCGGAAGCTTGCCTCGCTTTGTTCCGGACACTGGACCGGCTGGAGCAAGGGCTGGCCACACAACGTTTTCTTGTGGGCAATCGGCTCACTGAGGCGGATGTCCGGCTGTTCACCACATTGGTCCGGTTCGATGCGGTCTATCACGGCCACTTCAAATGCAACATCCGGCAGTTGAGAGACTATCCCAACCTGTGGGGATACACCCGGGATCTGTACCACCATCCCGGTATCGGCGAGACGGTGAACATGGATCACATCAAGCGGCACTACTATGTGACTCATACCGCCATCAACCCGACCGGTGTGGTCCCGGCGGGGCCGGACCTCAAGTTCGATCCGAGTCCCGAGCGGACTTACCTTGGTTGAAGCGGTGAGGAGGCAATGATGAAAACTCTCGTGGCAACTATTCTCGTGGCGGCCCTGGGGCTTCCCTGGGCCGTGGCCGGCGAGCCGGAGAAAAAAAAGGCGAAAGAAAAGAAGGAACAAGAAAAGCAGGAAGTCATCACCAATGAAACCCTGAAGAAGAAATTCGGAGAACCGGAGCCGGCCGCAGCACCGAAAAAAGCGGACAAGGGCGAAGCCGCTCCCAAGGCGACCCCGCCGGCTCCTGCATCGGCAGAGCCGGATCCGGCCCTGCGGATCGCGGAGCTGAAAAAAGAGGAGCAGCGGATCCGGAGACGGATCAAGTCTCTCAAAAACCCGTTCCTGCCCAGGGTTCCGCCTACCGAGGAGGAGAGCAAGGCCGAGGAGGGCAAAGGCGCCGATGAACGGGTTCAGATGCTGGAGAAGCGCCTGGTGGAGATCAAGGATGAACTGAAGAAGCTGGAGAAACCGCCCGGCCGTACCGGATAGGACACATCCTGTGGTGGACCGCACACGGTCCGCTCCGTTGTCTTCACTCGTAAACCTGTCTAAACAAAGAACCGAAGGGTTGGCACCGATCGTGCCCCTGTTGCAGGTATCCGATGCAGCAGGAGGGCCGATGATGATCCGATCCGAATTCCTGAACTCCAGTCTCCACCGCCTTATGGACCGCCTGGCCTGGGCCTGGCTTCTCAGCGTGCCGGTGTTGATCGCCGTCGCCATCCTGTCCGGCAGCCTGCCTCTGAAACTCACGGCTCCCGGAGCGGGGGATCCGGCATCGGCCGCCCTGATGCCCGGCGCAGGTGGAGGCGAGATGGTGATCCGGTCCGGAGGGTTGGACCGCTCCATCCCGATCCACTCCAGCGAGGTGGAACTTCAGGTGACCGGCATGCTGGTCCACGGACGGACCACCCAGACTTTCGTGAATCCTACCGACCGTGTCATCGAGGCGGTCTATCGTTTCCCCCTCCCGGAACGGGCCACGATCCATGCCATGGAGATGCGGATCGGCTCTCGGCGGATCGTTTCCGTGGTCCGTGAGAAGGAAGAGGCGGACCGGGTCTACCGCGCCGCCATGGCGGAGGGCAAGAAGGCTGCCAAGGTCGACCAGGATCGGCCGAACCTGTTCACCACGAAGGCCGCCAACATCAATCCGGGTGAAATGGTGGTGGTGGTTCTGGAGTACCTCCAGGAACTGGAATGGGAAGACGGACGGTTCCGCCTCGTCTATCCGCTGACCTTCACACCTCGTTGTGGTGGAACCGATTCCCTGGCTGAGGATCGGGTTGCGCTGGAAGCGTGGACAGCCCCGCACGTAAAACTGACGGTCCGGCTCGATGCCGGATTTCCCCTTGGCGATGTGGAGTCCACCTCTCACCCGGTAACTTCCCGGTACGAAGAGTCAAGCCTGGTCGTTGAATCTCCTGGTGACGGGCTTGTCGCCAACCGTGACTTCATCCTGGAGTGGGCTCCAGCCGTTGGCCGCCTGCCTGCTCTGGCGTCCTTCGTGGAACCGCTGGACGATGGCCGTTACGCCATGTTGATGCTGTTGCCCCCGGCGGGCGAAACACCGCAGGCCCCCGGCATTCCGACCGATACGCTGTTCGTCCTGGACATTTCCGGATCGATGGAAGGCCCGTCCATCGCCGCCGCCAAACGGTCCCTGGCAACCTTCCTGCGCGGCCTGAATCCGGGGGACCGGTTCCGGATCCTGCTGTTCAATGACGAGACGCAGTGGCTGGTCGGGGAAAGTGTGTACGCCGACGGCGCAACGGTGGAGCAGGTCTGCGACCGGTTGGACCGTGTGGAAGCCGGGGGCGGGACCGATATCGAAGGCGCCCTGGTGGAAGGGCTTGCCGTTTTCGCCGGCGACGGAGAACGGTTGCATCCCAGGATCGTATTCCTGACGGACGGTGCCGTCAGCAACGAGGATCAACTGTTCCGCCGCGTGACTTCCGGCCTGGGGAACGTGCGGCTGCATGTTCTGGGGATCGGGGCTGCCCCGAACCGTTACCTCATGAAGAAGATGGCCGGTTTTGGCCGGGGTGTATGCAGTTTCATCCCGGATTCAAGCGATGCCGAGGACCGTATCCAGCGGTTCCTGGAACGGTTGGCCAGACCGGTGATGGCCGACCTGCATCTGGAATGGCCCGGGTGTCCCTTGGAGGCGTATCCCGCACCGCTCCCCGACCTGTACCTCGGACAGCCGATGATCATTTCCGCGAGGCTTCCGGACGGCTGCGAGTCCGGCGCCCCTGCAGTACTAAGGGGCCGGTTGGCAGGCGGCGAAATCCGGATCCCGTCCGCACCGGGTGATGGGCCGGCCACCGGCGTAGGAACACGCTGGGCCCGGGCCAGGATCGACGAGTTGATGGACTCCAGATTCGAAGGGTCGCCGGAGGAGACGGTCCGGACCCAGGTCATCGAAGTCGCCTTGGGGTTCGGGCTGGTGACCCGCTACACCAGCATGGTGGCGGCGGAGGAGTTCGCCAGTTCCCATAGCGACTACGAAACCTGCAATGTCCGCAGCCTGGCGCCGAACGGTTCTCCTGGTGATCGCTTCCTGGGGCAGGGCGGAACCGTTCGTCCCCTGGTCCGGTTGTTGGGAATCGGCCTGCTGATCGCCGGAGGACTTGCAATGCTGCTCTCAAGGATGTGGTGACATGCCGGGTCGCAGGATCGGTGCTGCATGCGGCCTTGTCCTACTGCTCGGTGGCGGATCGATCCTGGGAGGCGATCTCTATCTGGGCGCCAAGGCGGCGCTGGCACGGGTCCTGATCCGGCAGGCGTTCAGCCGGCACCTGGCGGACGGCGAGTTGCACCCGCCCTGGTCCTGGGCAGACATGGCGCCGGTGGCCAGGCTCGACTTCCCCGGCAGGGGTATCCGGCGTTACGTCCTCACAGGAGCGACCGGAGGGTCCCTGGCGTTCGACGTCGGCCACATCGACGGCACCGCCCTGCCCAACCGGTCCGGGAATTCCGTGCTCACCGGGCACCGGGACGGCAGGTTCGCTTTCCTTGAGGAGTTGGAGGAAGGCGACCCGGTAATGGTTCGCACCTTCGCCGTGGTCCGGGAATACCGTGTCGCCTCCGTTTCGGTGGTACAGGCCGGAGACGCAACCGTACTCGAGAATGATGGTGACCGCTTGACCCTGGTGACCTGCTGGCCGTTTGGCGGGATGACTCCATCGACTTTGCGGTACGTCGTATCGTGCCGGCCGGCGCATGCAGTACGATACGACCATGAGCCGGACCTTTCCACGGATCGCCGCTACGGTTCTGCTGTTGACACTGCCGGTGGCGGCGGCGCCTCCAACCTGCCTGGTCCTTAGCGGCGGATCGGCCCGGGGGGCGGCGCATGTCGGGGTCCTGGAAGCGTTGGAGGAACTCCGGGTTCCGGCGGATTGCGTGGTAGGAACCAGCATGGGCGCCGTGGTCGGCGGTCTGTACGCATCGGGCCTTGCACCTCAACGCATCCGGGAGATCGTGGTCTCAACCGATTGGGACGACCTGTTCACCGACAGGCCTGCCCGGGAGAGCATCCCGTTCCGCAGGAAACAGTTCGACAATCTGCCGCTGTTTGAATTCGAGTTCGGCCTGAACCGGTCCGGGCTCACCCTGCCAACCGGCCTGATCGCCGGGCAGAAACTGGATTTTCTTCTCAAAGCCCTCCTGCTTCACACAACTGCGGTGGAATCGTTCGACGATCTGCCGGTGCCGTTCCGGGCTGTGGCCACCGACCTGGCCAGCGGCCGGATGGTGGTACTGGACCATGGCGATGTGGCCACCGCTCTCCGGGCCTCCATGTCGGTTCCGGGTGCTTTCAGCCCGATCCGGATCGATGGAGTGGATCTGGTGGACGGCGGCATCGCCAGGAACCTGCCGATCGGTGTGGCGCGGGACTGGGGTGCGGTCCGTATTATCGCCGTGGATATCTCCAACCCGGTCCGGCCCCAGGAAGAGGACATCAGCGCCCTGGGAGTGGTCAGCAGGACAATGAACATGCTGATGGAACAGAACATGGAGATATCCCGGCGGTCGATCGGTCCCCTGGATATTTTTATTATCCCCGACCTGGGAGATATCGGTCCGGCGGATTTCGACCTTGTTGCGCAGGCGGTGGATTTAGGGAAGGCGGCGGTCCTGGCGGAGCGGGACAAGCTCGCGCCGTTCATCGCTTCCGACGAGGAGTTTGATTCCTACCAGCAGCGCAGGGATGAGCGCTTGACGCCGGGGGGAGATCCGCCGGTCCTGCATGAACTGGTACTCGCCGGGCTCGATCGGGTCGATGCAGGCCGGGTAACCAGCCGGCTGAAAACCAGGGTCGGTGAACCGCTGGACCTGAACGTCCTGGGGAGGGACCTGGCCCGGATCTACGAGATGGGGGAGTTCGAACGGGTGCAATTCGACCTCGATCCCGGGCCGAACGGCAACGTGCTGCAGGTTCAGGCGACGGAAAAATCCTGGGGGCCGAACTTCGTGCGGTTCGGTCTGGAACTGGAGGCCGATTTTCGTGGAAGTGGAGAGTTCGCCGCGCTGGTGGAAATGAACCGGGTCGGCATGAACAGGCTGGGCGGCGAGTGGAGGACCCTGCTGGCCATCGGCGAGGAGAACCGCTTGACGACCGAGTTCTATCAGCCGCTCCACCGCCAGGGCAGGTGGTTCGTCTCGCCATGGTTTATTGCCGGCCGTGAACGAGAAGATCTGTTCAACGAGGACGGAACGGTGTCCCGGTTCCTCGTGGACTCCTTTGAAGGCCGGCTGGACCTGGGATACCAGTTCGGTCGTTACGGTGAGATCCGGGCCGGGATCAGCCGCGGCCGTCTCAACACCGATCTCGATACCGGCGGTGTCCTGCAAAACGCGTCCAGGGTGAACACCGGCGGGTACAGGGCGGCGCTCACGGTGGACCAGCTGGACAGCGCCAACTTTCCACGGCACGGTTTTTTCCTGCAGTCCGAACTGTTCCTGTCCAGGGAAGGCCTGGGTGCGGAGCAGGAGTTCAACCAGCTGTACACGCGACTGGTGGATGCCGGCAGCTGGGGGCGCAACTCCATGGTTGGAGTGATCTCCTTCGGGTCGGACCGTGGAACCACCTTGCCTCCCTATGCTGAATTCAGTCTGGGTGGGTTCCTGAATCTCTCCGGAATCCCACCTGAATCCTTGAGGGGGCAGTCGTCCGCCCTGGCCCAACTGGTCCTGTTCCGGCAGATCGGCAGCATGCCTCCCGGTTTGGGGCGGGGGATCTATCTCGGCGGCTCTCTCGAAGCCGGTAACGCCTGGCCGATCGGCGCCAAACCGGCCTGGGACGACCTGCGGCCGGCCGCAGCGCTGTTCCTCGGCGTCGATTCGGTTTTCGGACCGTTCTTCCTGGGGTATGGAAGGGCCGACACCGGGGATGGATCGTTCTACCTGTTCCTGGGCCGGCCGTTCTAGCGCGGCAACTGCTCCACCTGGCCCGGGGACTCGATCTCATCTCCTGAACCGGCTCCCAGATCCTTCAACTTTCTGGCGGAAACGAGCACCCGGGACTCCATGGTGGCCATGGTCTTGTTGTACGACACCACGGTCCGGTCCAGGTTTTTTCTCAGGTCGGCGAAATGGACCGCCATTTTCCGGATGCGCTCGTGGAGCTCACGTCCCAGATCCCGGACCTGCATTGCGTTCTCCGCCACCTTCTCCTGCTGCCAGCCGTAATGCACCGCACGGAGCAAAGCGATCAGGGTCGTGGGGCTGGCCGGGATGACGTAACGGTCCACGCCGTATTCGATCAGACCCGGATCGTTCTGCAGAGCGGCGGAGAACAGCATCTCCCCCGGCAGGAACATGATTACGAATTCCGGTGACGGATCGAACTGGGACCAGTATCCCTTGCTGGACAGACTGAGGACTCGCTCCCGCACCTGCCGGGAATGTTCCAGCAGCTTCGCCTTGCGGATCGCTCCATCGGATTCCATCGCCTCCAGGTAGGCGCCCAGTGGAGCTTTGGCGTCGACCACAACGCTCTTGCCGCCCGGTAGCCGCACGATCATGTCCGGGCGCATGCGGCCGCCCTCCGATTCGGCGGAGTCCTGCTCGGTGAAGTCGCAGTGCTCCTGCATGCCTGCCATCTCCACTACCCGTTTGAGCTGGATCTCGCCCCAGCGACCCCGGGCGACGGGGGAGCGCAGCGCCTGCACCAGTTTCCGGGTCTCGTCCCGAAGGTGCTTCTCGGTGTCGGCCATGGTCTCGATCTGCTGCCGGAGGGCGGCGTACCCTTCAGTCCGTGCCTTCTCTACCTCCCCCAGCTTCTGCTCCACTTTCTTGAGGGAATCGGACATCGGGGTGATCAGGTCGTCCACCGCCTTGGTTCTGGCGCTGAGGTCGGTCACCGCTTCCTTCTGCAGGTTTTCCATCATCGGACGGAGCAGACCGAGGAACGAGCTCTGGTTCTCTTTCAGCGAGTCGGCGGACAGCGCCTTGAACGCATCCCGAAAACTGGATTCGACTTCTCCCAGGAGGCGGAGCTTTTCCTCGGCGGCGTTGCGTTCGTGGCGAAGATCGGCCTCGAGGGACGCCACGACCGCCGCCTTGCGGGAAGCGGCGATGAACCAGCCCAGTACGAAGCCGACGGCCGCCCCGGCGCAAGCCAGAGCGACCAGCATCCAGAGCGAGAAGTCGACCACAGACGACATGGTGCCGTGTACCCCCGGGTTCTCGGCTGCGGCAAGCGGTTCGGGCGGATTCCCGTTCCCGCGCCGTCAACCGGACTGAAGTCGGTTTCATGGTAGCATTCGCGCCTGAACCGGATGCAGCATCCTTTTGTGTGGGAGAACCCTGCCTAATGATGAACTGGATCGAAAACGCCGCCGCCGGCCTGGCCGACCTGGTCAACGGACTATTGGGTCCCATGGCCGATTTTCTGGAACAGTACGTGTGGAACTGGCCCGAGCAGGCGCCGCTTCTGGCGGTCCTGCTCCTGGGAACCGGGCTGTTCGTCACCGTACGGCTGGCCTTTGTCCAGGTCAAAGGGTTCAAGCATGCCATCGACATCGCACGGGGCGTTTACGACGACCCGAATGATGCCGGTGATCTCAACCACTTTCAGGCCCTGACCACCGCGCTGTCGGCCACCGTGGGGATCGGCAACATCGCCGGGGTGGCTATCGGGATCCGGATGGGCGGGCCCGGCGCACTGTTCTGGATGTGGCTGACCGCCTTCTTCGGCATGGCTCTCAAATACGCCGAGTGCACCCTGGCGCTGAAGTACAGGCATCTCCACAAGGACGGCTCGGTGTCCGGCGGGCCGATGTTCTACATCACCAAAGGGCTGGGCGGTAACTGGAAGATCATGGGGGTGGTATTCGCCGCCTGCGCTGCGGTCTGCTCCTTCGGCAGCGGCTGCATGAATCAGTCCAACACCCTGGCGGTGCGGGTGGAAACCCATTTCGGTATTCCGGCGGTCTGGACCGGCCTCATCTTCGCCTCGCTTGTAGCGCTGGTGATCATCGGCGGGATCAAGCGCATCGGGCGGGTGACCTCGATCCTGGCCCCGTTTATGGCGATCCTGTACGTCGGAGGGGCGCTGGTCATCCTGATGATGAACCTGAACCTGGTGCCCGGCGCCTTTGAAACAATTATCACCCAGGCGTTCGCTCCGAAATCGCTTGCCGGCGGAGCCGCAGGCTCCATCCTGATGACCGTCATGTGGGGGATCCGCCGCGGCCTGTTCAGCAACGAGGCCGGGCAGGGCAGCGCGCCGATCGCCCACGCCACCGCCAAGACCGACGAACCGGTGCGGGAGGGGCTGGTCGCCTCCCTGGGCCCGTTCATCGACACCCTGGTTATCTGCACCATGACCGGCCTGGTGATCATCGTCAGCGGCGCCTGGACGGACAAGGTGCCCCAGACCCTGGATCTTGGCTCTGTCACCGTCCATTCAGCCGCACTGGAGCAGGCTTCGGCGCCGATGGCGGAACTGACGGTCCGGGACGGACTCCTGGACCAGGTCTCGGTGGGATACCTGAGGAACACGGTGGACAACGTCCGGCTGCTGGACGAGGCCGGCTCATCCTGGAACGGCACCATCCTGGTTGACCACGAAGGCGCTGCGACCCTGGCCGAGGGGGCCGCGCCGGTCTTCATCGAGGGCGACGCCTTGCTCACAGGGGCGGACATGACCGCCCTGGGGTTCGAGAAGATGCTGGGTAACGCCGGTTCGATCCTGGTCACACTGGCTGTGATCCTGTTCGCGGTTTCCACCGCCATCTCGTGGTCGTACTACGGTGATCGCTCCGTGGAGTTCCTGTTCGGACCCCGGGCGATACCGATCTATCGATGGATCTTCGTGGCATTCTTCTTCCTTGGATGCATTCTGCCGCTCAAGGCGGTATGGACCTGGGGGGATGTGGCGCTGGGCATCATGTCGATCCCGAACCTGATCGCCCTGGTTCTCCTGGCCGGCAAGGTCAGGGAGATGACCCGGGACTATTTCTCGCGTGAACATATCCCGTATGGCCGTTGAATTCGACAGGAATAGCATCATGAAAAGAATCGTATGTTGTGCCGCCGTGATCGTCCTGGCCGGTTTTGCCCCGGCCGTCGAGCCCCATCCGTTCACCGTCCATGATCTTCATGCCATGGACCGGCTGTCCGGTCTCTCGGTTTCGCCGGACGGCAGCACTGCGCTGTTCACCGTTCGGAGCACGGACTTCGACAAGGATGGCGGGACAACCGATCTGTGGACTGTCCCGACGTCAGGTGGTGAACCGCGACGGCTGACGACCCACTCCGCCGCGGATCATTCCGGCGCCTTTACACCGGACGGAACTGCTGTTCTGTTCCTCTCTTCCCGTTCAGGGTCTTCCCAGATCTGGAAAATCCCGATGGATGGCGGCGAAGCCCGACAGGTTACCGACCTTACGGCAGGGGTCAACGGATTTCTGCAATCGCCCTCCGGTGACCGGTTGTTGATGGCGCTGGAAGTGTTCCCCGACTGCGACACCCTGCAATGCACGGTGGACCGTCTGGACGCCCGGGCTGCCGACAAGGCTTCCGGCCGGATTCATGACAGCCTGTTCCTGCGGCACTGGGACACCTGGAAGGACGGCCGCCGGTCCCACCTTTTCATTATGCCGACTTCAGGGGGCGAGCTTCGGGATCTCATGGCAGGGATGAACGCAGATTCGCCTTCCAAACCGTTCGGCGGCATGGAAGAGGTTTCGTTTACCCGGGACGGAACCGGCGTTGTGTTCACCGCCCGGCAAGGCAAGGGTGAAGCATGGTCCACCGACCTGGATCTGTACCTGGTGCAGGCCGACGGCTCGGCCGAGCCGCAGGTGCTGACCTCCGAAAACGAAGCGGTGGACACGACCCCGGTATTCTCGCCCGATGGAGGCGCCCTGGCATGGCTCGCCATGGAGCGCCCCGGATTCGAGGCGGACCGCCTCCGGATCATGACGAGATCCTGGCCGGATGGAGAAACAAAGGTTCTGGCCGAGGATTGGGACCGTTCGGTGCGAACCATGTTCTGGGCTCCGGACGGCAAGACGGTCTATGTCACCGCCCAGGATCTGGGCAACGTTTCCCTGTTCTCGATTTCCGTTCCCCGGGGCAAGGTCAAGCGTCTGGTCTCCGGCGGTCAGGTCCAGTCGGCGGCCAGGTCCGGCGACCGGCTTGTGTACGGGCTGGAAACCTTCCGGTCCCCGGTGGAGTTTTTCACGGCGGACCTGAACGGCAAGGATGTCCGATCCCTGACCCGTATCAACGAAGACCGTCTGAACAGCGTTCTCATGGGAGAGTATGAGCAGTTCTCGTTCAAGGGATGGAACGATGAAAAGGTCTACGGCTACGTGATCAAGCCGGTGGGGCTGATGGAAGGCCGCAAGTTCCCCGTGGCGTTCATCATCCACGGTGGACCTCAGGGTTCGTCGGCCAACGGTTTCCATTACCGCTGGAATCCGCAACCGTACGCTGCCGCCGGGTACGGCGTCGTTATGATCGATTTCCACGGTTCCACCGGTTACGGCCAGGCGTTCACCGATTCCATCAGCAAGGACTGGGGCGGCAAACCGCTGGTGGACCTGCGGAAAGGGCTGCAGGCGGCGTTGGACAAGTACGATTTTCTGGATGGCGACCGAGTCGCCGCCCTGGGGGCTTCGTACGGCGGGTACATGGTGAACTGGATCGCCGGTAACTGGCCGGACCGTTTCCGGTGTCTGGTCAATCATGACGGCGTGTTCGACACCCGCTCCATGTATTTCGAGACCGAAGAGCTGTGGTTCGACGAGTGGGAGCATGGCGGCCTGCCTTGGGAAAGCCCGGAAACTTTCGAAGAGTTCAACCCGGTCGCTCACATCGGCAAATGGAAAAAACCGATGCTTGTGATCCATGGCGGTCTGGATTACCGCGTGCCCGACACACAGGGCATCGGCGCCTTCACCGCCCTGCAGCGCCGTGGTATTCCGTCCAGGTTTCTTTATTTTCCCGACGAGAATCATTTCGTGCTCCGGCCGTCCAACGCCGCCTTGTGGCATGAAACGGTCCTGGGCTGGCTGGACCGCTGGACCAAACCGATGCCATGACCGGCGTACGGTTGCGCAACCGGCTTTACGGTCTTTTCCTGCTGGTATGCGTTGCCTCTCTGGGATGGCCGATCTACCCGCTGCTCGGCTCGCGGATCGAACCGTTCATCCTGGGCGTGCCGTTTTCCCTGTTCTGGATGATCGGCTGGGCCGGCCTTTCGTTCCTGGCGCTCCTGATCTACGACCGCACCGGACCACGCTGAGATGGACTCCCGGCTGCAGATCCTGGCGATTTCCGGAGCCTACCTGCTGGCCTGCCTGATCCTCGGCATGGTGCCCGGACGGAAATCCGGCACCGGCGCCACCGGCTATGTGGCAGGGGACCGATCCCTGGGAATTGTGTTGATGTACTTCATCACCGGTGCAACCATCTTCAGCTCCTTCGCGTTTCTCGGCGGACCGGGATGGGCCTATTCCAGGGGAGCGGCTGCGTTTTATATCCTCGGATACGGAGTGCTGGGGATGGTGCCGTTCTATTTCCTCGGCCCGCGGGCGGCCAGGGTGGCGCGGAAGTATGGCTTCGTCACCCAGGCGGAGATGGTGGCGCATCGCTACGGCAGCCCGGCTGTGGCCGGCCTCATGGCGGTGGTCAGTGTTGTCGCGTTCGTGCCCTACCTTGCCTTGCAGATGAAAGGAGCCGGGTACGTGCTCTCGGCAGTGACCGAGGGCAAGGTGCCGGACTGGGCAGGGGCGGCCCTGGTGTATGGCGTCGTACTTATCTACGTTCTGAGGTCCGGTGTGCTGGGTGTCGGTTGGACCAACACGTTCCAGGGTATTTTCATGATGGCGATGGCCTGGGGGCTCGGCCTGTACCTGCCGGCCAGACTGTACGGAGGCGTCGGTGAGATGTTCCGGCAGATTTCCGAAGTCAGACCGGAACTGTTGCTGGCGCCGGGGCTGGACGCCGCCGGTGAGGTCTGGTCCTGGGGTGAGTTCACATCAGCAGTCCTGGTTTCCATAGTCGGTTTTTCCGCCTGGCCACACCTGTTCATGAAGGCTTTCACCGCCCGGAGCGACCGCATCATCAGGCGCACGGTGCTGCTGTACCCGACCTTCCAGATTTTCCTGGTTCCGCTGTTCTTCATCGGGTTCGCCGGCGTCCTGTATCCGGGTTCCCCGGACAGTCCGGACCAGATCCTGCTCTACATGATCCTGGATATGCGAATACCGGCCGTTGTGGTCGGCCTGTTCTGCGCCGGCGCGCTGGCGGCCTCCATGTCGTCCGGGGATGCCATGGTCCATGCCGCCGCTTCGGTCGCGGTTCGGGACGGCTGGGTGGCCGCCCTGGGCAGGAACCTGACCCCGGGGAAGGAGAAAGCTGCGATCCGCTGGATGGTCGTGGTTGTCATGGGACTGGCTTACGCCGTGGCTGTTTCCTACAAAGGTTCCCTGGTGGCACTGTTGTTGTCGGCGTATGGCGCGGTGGTGCAGTTCACGCCTGTCCTGGTGGCGGCGCTTTATATCAAAAGGAGCACCGGACCGGGTGTGGTCGCAGGTGTTCTTGCAGGCTCGCTCATCACCCTTCTTTTCGTACTCTATCCGGACGTCAGACCCTGGCCGATCCATGCCGGGTTGTACGGCCTGGTGGCCAATGTTGCGACTATCTGGGCGGTGTCCATGCTGACCCCGGAGTTCCGATCGTCCGGTCGAGATGCCTTCCTCAGAATCGCATCGGAGTGAACTGATGGGTCGTGAAGCGCAGGAGTCCGACGCGTTCCTGGTTCTCCTGGACGGCCCGGAAGCTGAGCTCAAGGTTCGGGGCTCCCGGTTTATCGGGCAGGCCTTCCATGCGCCGGACCTTGAACAGGTAGAGGCGCGGCTGGCATCGGTCCGGAAGCGCTACCATGCCGCCACCCACCACTGCTGGGCGGCCCGGGTCGGAGGCTTGGATCGACTTGTGGAGCGAACCGAGGATGACGGCGAGCCCTCGGGTACCGCCGGCGCTCCGATCCTGAAACCGCTGGCCGGCCGCAGGTTGCACAACGGGCTGGTGGTGGTGACACGCTATTTCGGTGGTGTGAAGCTCGGCACCGGCGGGTTGGCCCGGGCGTATTCCGATGCGGCGGTCCTGGCCCTGGATCCGGCTCCGGTGGAAACCGTCCTGCTGGAAGATACCGTGGCCCTGACCTGTTCCTGGGGCGACATGGGAACGGTAGAGGCGGTCCTTGCCAGGGCCGGCGGGAAGGTGTCAGGTGTGGCCCGTAGTTTTGAGGATGAGCCGCACCTTGAAATCAGGGTGCGGCGGTCTGCCGCACCCTCCTTGAAGCGAGACCTGGTGGAGTCCACCGCCGGGCGGGTGCGTTTCACGAGTTAGTCGCCCAAATCGGTCTACAATGAGGGTGCTTATACCTGTTCCGCATCCGGTGTTGGTGGTAATAGTATCCATGTAGTTACAGTTTGCCGGGGCGGAAAACTTCGTTCTTGAAAATTGAGGTTCTTGTACCGAATGATGCGCGACATGGAACCAGGCCGGTAGATCGGCATACCCAGTGGTTCAATCTGAAGTGAGTGCACTAGTTAAGCCGATGTAACCGGAAACCTCAGACCCAAGAACAAGCTCCCCTTTCTATCCCGTCGTCCTTTCCGCCCCGGCAGCATTTCCCACCCATGAAATGCTGATCACCAGCAGTGCGCTGATAAGCACCGCTGCGGCCTTCATGTCCAGGACCGAGCCGAGGGCCTCGAAGTTTTTCCAAAGAATGGTCGCAGCCATGCCGCCGACCATCCCGGACAGCGCCCCGGCAAGGCTGGTTCGCTTCCACCACAGGGCCAGGAGCAGGGGAGGGCCGAACGATGCCCCCAACCCGGTCCAGGCATAGGAAACGGTGGTGTCGATGATATGGGAATCGTGGATGGAAACCCATGCGATATACAGGGCGATGCCGGCGATCCCCATGGTGGCGGTCCTGGACATCAGCACCAGCCGCGCGGGGGAAGCACGGATCCGGAGCAGGCGGACACAGATGTCCTCCACCACCGCCGAGGATGCGACCAGCAACTGGCTGTCGGCACTGGACATCATTGCGGCAGTCGCCCCGGCAATCATCAGCCCGGCCAGCCAGCCGGGCATCAACGCCAAGGCCAGAAGCGGCATGACTTGTTCCGGGTTGTCCAGGTTCGGCCCCAGGACCGCTACGCCGATGATGCCGATGAACGGTGCGCCCCAGTAGGACAGCAGGGTCCACGCCATGGCGATGAGGCCGC
This sequence comes from uncultured Acidobacteriota bacterium, assembly GCA_945787955.1. GTDB lineage: Bacteria > Acidobacteriota > Polarisedimenticolia > Polarisedimenticolales > Polarisedimenticolaceae > Polarisedimenticola. Next base: position 48,426 of record CALZKF010000003.1, read on the forward strand.
TCTTGGGGAGCTCACCGGTTTTTCGGATCGCCATGTAGCGGGTCAACAGGTGGGGCTGGCCCAGGTACCCCAGACCCCAGGACAGGTTGGCCACCACCACACCGAACAGGAACGCCGCCCCGGCCTGGCCTCCGCTCATGGAGAGGAAGCCTGTGCCGCGAACCTGCAACGCCTCGGCCAGGTTCCCAAATCCGCCGATGTGGATCAGTCCGACCACCGGCAGGACCACGGCGACGCAGGTCATCAATACACCCTGGATCAGATCGGTCCAGGCTACCGCCAGGAACCCTCCCAGCATGGTGTACAGCAGGACCACGCCGGCGCCGATCAACAGGCCGTACTCCGCCTTTATATTGAAAGTCGCCTCCAGCATCATCCCCGCCCCGTTGAGCTGAGCGGCCAGGTAGGCGGTGTAGAACACCAGGATGGCTATAGTCGAAAACAGGCGCAGCAGCCGGCTGCCGTCGCCGAACCGCATTTCGAAGTAGTCGGGGAGGGTCAGGGCGCCCATGGCGGCGGTTTGTCTCCGCAGCGGTATGGCGATGAAGGTCCAGGAAAACAGGATTCCGGCGGCGATCCCTATGACCGACCAGAACCCTACGAACCCGGCTCCATAGGCCGCCCCCGGAAGACCGAGGAGAAACCAGGCCGATTCGCCGGAGGCCCGCTCCGATATGGCGGAAACCCAGGGGCCCAGCCGTCTGCCGCCCAGGACATAGTCGTCCAGGGATTTCATGTACCGGGAGGACACGATCCCCACGGTCAGCATGACTGCCAGGTAAACAAGCAGGCCTGCGAGGATGGAGCCGTCGCCGGTCAATCGTCCGCCCGGGACCGGTTGAAGCGATAAGCAGCAATCGACAACAGTGCCAGCACGAGCCAGGCGCCGGCTACTATGAATAAGGTCCAGCCGTTCACGGCCGGATTATAGGCGATCCCCGTTGACGGACAAACTCAGAAACTGAGCGGGCCGGATTCAGGGCGATAGCTCGTCGTTTCCCGTTCGTGCAGGAACGTATCGATGGCCAATTGGTCTTCAGGTCCACCGAACTGTTCAAACTCCATCCCCATGCCCGGAATCGGAATCACCGCGGTGTAATCGGGGGACAGTTCCGGGGGTACGGAGCGCACCACTTTCCCGATCACATGGACGTTGCCCTGGTGGCCGGGAAGAGGAAAATTAACGGCGCAACGCATACCGATATCGATCGGGGCCGACGTTTGTACGAACACGCCGCTGGGGGACAGGTCCCTGGTGTAACCGACCAGGAGGGATTCCGAGCCCTCGAAATACACCGGTACCTGAACCGGCACCCGCGGCCGCCTGAGGTAGCACCAGACACGGTTACGGCCCAGGGCCCGGGCCTCGTCCAGCGCTTCCCGTGCGCGTCCGATCAGGGCCTGAGGGTTCAGGGCGTCGGCTGGGAACGAGGCCGACCCGAGGCTCAGCGTGATCTTGCCGGGCCAGATGTTCCGTGGAAAGAAACGGTAACGTTCTACGGTTGATCTCAGTGCTGCCGCCATCTGCCGCGAGTCGCCGCGGCCGGCGCCGGGGAGCAGGATGGCGAAGTCATCGTTCTCCAACCTTCCGGGGATGCCGTCGTCCTCGGTGGCCGCCCGGAGTATGTCCGCTATCTTGCGGAGGACCGTATTGCCCTCCTCGTATCCGAGCTTGTCGTTCACATTGCGAAGTTGATCGACGTCCGCCAGGATCAGCGCCACCGGATTGGCTGTGATGCCTGCATGCTCCACTTCCTTTTCGAGGAGTACCGAAAATGCGTCGGCGTGCAGCAGGCCGGTGAGGGGATCGATTTCCTCCCTGGAAATCTCGCCCTCGTTGGGGCCGGAACGGGCCACCACTCTTTGGATTGTGACCTGGGCCCGCTGGCCCTGGCCCGCAAGGCGACGTACCGTCGCTTCGACATCCAGGGATCGTCCATCCCGGCAATGGATGCGGAGAAGTGTTGTTGCTTGCTCTTTGGGGATTTCCACCGTGCCGGCGAACAGTTGGGGCCGTGCATCGGCGCCGCGTTGCTCCGAGATGCGTCCGGCGGCCCCTGCGCGATGGCCGTGCCCCACCACCGTGGCGGCGTTCCAGCCTGTGAGAGCTTCCATGCCCTCATCGAACCCCAGGACCATGCCCTTGCCGTCGATGATGAACGAGCCGTTCCGGTTCCAGCGGCCCCCTGTGGAGCGGCTGGGATGGCCAATTTCGTTCCTCAGCGTTACCCCCATTGTGTAACCTCCTTCAATAGCGAAGTTAGGTCATGGGTACCTGCCGGGCAAGGGATAGGCAAGAATTATTAAAAGAAATATGGAAAGCGGTTCGGGGGGGGCTACAGTTCTGATTCGCAAGAATTTCCCCTCCTCGGGCCGCGATGGAACCAAGTAATGAAGATGGCGGACGATGCAGAGCATCCCGAAGGCTTAAAACTCCTTGAAAAAAGGGCCTGTTTTCCGTATCTAGGTCTGGAACATCTGCCCCCGTAACCGGTTGCGGCACACCGTATGGATTGGCTGAGCGGTTGTCCGACCGGTAACCCGGGAACAAGCATCGGGAAACGCCTCTCGAACAGGAGGGATGTGGGTGTCGCTGTCAGGACCAGCCAAGGTACTCGGGATTCTGGCCCTTGGGCTGTTTTTTTTTACAGGCCTGGCAGCCACCGAGCCCTATGTGATGGCCCGGATTCTCCCCGAGTGGGATGAGACCGGGGAGACCCTGCGACTGTCCATCATCCCGGATCAGGCCCTCGTCAACGCGACACTGCGTCTTGAAATCCCCGGATCACTGGCCCTGGAGCCAGGCGCCGGGCCGTTCCAGGACCGCTTCGTGGAACGGGTGGCCCAGGAGGGTCACAGGGCGTTGGAAGCGGGGCTGGGAGAACTCACCGCACGTTCCATCCTGCGCTTGTCCTTCAGGCCTTCGGCCCACCGGCTCCGGGGTGGCGTGGTCGCCTTCATCCTGGAAGGGGAAACCGTCCAGGGAAAACAGGTTCGGGAAGCGATCGGAGTGGCGGTGGGACATCCGGGTGAACGGCCGGTCCGTCGCCACGGCGCCCTGGAGTTCCCGGCAGTACCCCTCTCGGCAGAGCCCCAATGATCCGGAAGGAGGGGGCACGGTGGATTATCGGGCTATGCCTGCTGGCCCTCTGCGCGCCCGCCTGGGCGGACTGGACCGCCACCGGCACGGTCTCCTACCAGGACCGTGAGTTCGATCAAACCGGGTTCACCGGCCTCGAACCGTCACTTCCGGTCCGGTTCGCCGATGTGGAGATTGTGGATGACGGCACCGGAGCGGTGTTGGCCGCCGGAGCCACCGATAGCGGCGGAGGCTTCTCCATATTGGTCACGGATGCCGAAGTCCGGAACGTTTATGTCCGGATCCTCACCGATTCGAATCAGACCCCGGATCTGTTCCTGCAGGTCACCGATGTCCTGAGTGTTCCGTACGCCATCGCCGGCAACGTTATTATCTCCCACGATCCCGGGACCGACATCAATATGGGTGCCGTGACCGCCCTGGTCGGAGCCGGGGGGGAGCCGTTCAACAGCTTCGATATGGGTGTCTACGGCGCCGACTACATCGCCTACCTGCAAGGCTCCCGGCCCGACGCCGCACACTCCCTCCGCATGGTCTGGGAAGCGGCCCGGGGATGGACCGTCTCCAGCGCTTCGGTCAGTCGCCTGGATATCCGGGACACCGGGGCCTACGACGATACGGTGCTGTTCCACGAATACGGGCACTATGCCGTATACAACTGGGCCGACAACGACAACCCGGGGGGCTCCCATGCCCTGGCGGACTGCAATCAAAACCCGGCTCTGGCCTGGGACGAAGGGCATGCGTCGTTTTTCGGAAACTCGATCATGCGGCACTTCGGCCTGCCTCGCCCGCACATTTATGTCGCGACAACCGGCGGCGTCGGACCGGGCCACATGCGGACCTGGTTCGATCTTGAAACCGAGGTCCGATTCGAGTGCAGCGGCAGCACCGGCGAGGTGGCGATTTACACCGCACTCTGGGACATGTTCGACGGGCCTGCCACCCAGGACGACACGCCCGGGACCGACGACGGCCCGATGGACACCCTGGCCCTGCCGGACTCGGACCACTGGGACAACATGGTCAACGGACTCGCGGGCAGAACGTTCATCACCGCGGAAGATTACTGGGATCCCTGGTTCCTGCCCCCGCTGTCAAAAGGCCATTTGACGGAGATGATATCGATCTGGTCCGGCGGAGTTGAGATCGAGTATTTCGAGGACGGCAACGAATCGAACGCCACCCGCCCCGAGGCGACGCCTCGCCTGGCCGACGGCACCGTGAGCCACGGCACCTTCTTCCTGGATCCTGAGGCGGATGGCGCCGGAGACAGCTCCCGCGAGGACGACTGGTACTCGTTCCAGGCCGTGCAGGACTGGCGCTACCAGGTCGAGACCCTGAACCTGCTGTCCGATGTGGACACGACCGTTCGGATCACCGGGGCGACCGGCGGCGGATCTCTTGCCAGCAACGACGACCGGGAGGTCGGCGACCCATCTTCATTCGTTGAATGGGTCGCCACCGCCACCGATACGTTCTACGTTGAGGTCACCGATGCCAACGACGGCACCTTTTACGGTTCGTACGATCTGATTATCACGCCCCCGCTGGATACCGACGGCGACGGCATCCCTGACGAACTCGATATTTGTCCAACGGTGGCAGACCCGGCGCAGGCCGATGCCGACGTCGACGGAGTCGGCGATCTTTGCGACAACTGTCCCAATGACATCAACGCCGGCCAGGAGAATGCCGACGGCGATCTCCTGGGAGATGCCTGCGATGCATGTGTGGACGACCCGGACAACGACATCGATTCCGACGGCATTTGCGGTGATACGGACAACTGTCCGAACGTCCCCAACAACGGCCAGACCAACAGCGATACCGACAGCCTGGGCGACGCCTGCGACAACTGTCCGAGTATCGACAACGAAACCCAGGACGATCTGGACGGCGACGGTCTGGGTGACGTATGCGACAGCGACCGGGACAATGACGGTGTTGACAACGGAACCGACTGTGCTCCGGACCTCCAGCCGATGGCCGCTCTCCCCGGTGAGGTGCTGATTCACATTCTGGATACCGACGGCGGCACGGTGACCTGGGATCACGTCGTCGAGGGCGCCGTCTACGACCTGTACCGCGGCAGCTTCTGGACCGGTATTACTCCTGTTTACAACCACACCTGCCTGGCGGCCGGGCTGACCGGGAATGCCTACGTCGATCCGACCAACGGCGCATCCGGGGAAATACGCTACTTCCTGCTGGCGGCCCGGAATGCGTGCGGATCCGGCCTGCTGGGAGAAGGGATCAGCGGCCAGCGCCCCAACAACAACGAGTGCGCCATCCAGACCGGTGTGGACGCCGACCAGGATGGAGTGGACGATTACATGGATTCCTGCCCTGTCGTGGCCGACCCCGGCCAGTGGGACGGTGACCAGGACCGCACCGGAGATGCCTGTGACAACTGCCCGGTGGATGCCAATGCATCCCAACTCGACACCGATCTCGACAGCGCCGGCGACGTCTGCGACACCGACGATGACGGTGACGGCATCGATGACGGCGTGGATAACTGCCCGCTGGTTGCCAACCCGTCCCAGTTGGACACGGATATGGATGGCATGGGCGATGCCTGTGACACCGACAGCGACACCGACGGCGACGGTGTGGAGGATACGCTCGACAACTGTCCGCTGACGGCCAACCCGTCCCAGCTGGATACCGACCTGGACGGCGCCGGCGACGCCTGTGACACCTGTCCCAACGATCCGGACGATGACATCGATTCCGACGGTGTCTGTGGTGATGTGGACAACTGTCCGAATGATGCCAACGCCTCCCAGCTCGACACCGACCTGGACGGCGCAGGAGACGCCTGCGACGCCGACGATGACGGCGACGGTGTGGACGAGGGCTTGGACATCTGGCCGCTGACGGCTAACCCGTCCCAGCTGGATTCCGACCTGTACGGCGCCGGTGACGCCTGCGATGCCGACGACGACGGCGACGGTGTGGACGACGGCGTGGATAACTGCCCGCTGACGGC
>CALZKF010000004.1 GCA_945787955.1 uncultured Acidobacteriota bacterium
CTGGAGCCGGAATCCCTGGAGGCGACCGGCATGTGGTCCGACCGCCGGGAGCGGACCTACGGCCAGACCCTTGAAGAGGGTTACCGCTTCAGGACACCCAGCGGCAAGATCGAATTGGCCTCCGAGCGCTTCCGCCGCCGCGGATATGATCCGGTGCCTGCATATAAGCCCCAGGACGCCATACCGGGCAACCAGTTCAGGCTGCTGGTCGGCAAGAACGCTTACTTCACCCACGCGTCCAACCAGAACAACGAGTGGCTGCACGAGTTGATGCCGGACAACGGCTTGTGGCTGAATTCCAAGCCGGCCGCCCAGCGTGGTATCAAGGACGGTGACATGGTCCAGGTCAAGAGCGCAGTGGGTGAAGTGGCCGTGCGTGCCATCGTCACCGAAAGGATCCGCCCGGACTGCGTCCACCTGCCCCACGGTTTCGACCATCTCAGCCCAATGATGTCCCGGGTGCACGGTGTCGGCGCCTGCGATTCCGATCTGCTGATCTCCCGGGAGGATCATATCTCCGGCAATGCCGCCCTCCACGAGACCCTTGTTACCGTCAAAAAAGTCGGTAGCCGCAAGGAGGAACAGGCATGAGCCGGTACGCCATGGTTCTGGATCGGGCCCGCTGTGTGGACTGCAAAGCATGCATGGTGGCTTGCACGGCGGAGAACGATGTCGAGATCGGTTACCACCGCAACTGGGTTCGCGCCGCCGTCAAGGGGACCTTCCCGGAATTGTCCATGCAGATCGAGCCGGGTCAATGTATGCATTGTGACGACCCGCCATGCGTACGGTCCTGTCCCACCGGGGCCTCGTACATCAATGCAGCCGGCGGGATCGTCGGTGTGGACGAGAAAAAGTGCATCGGCTGCCGCTACTGCATGCTGGCCTGCCCCTACGACGCAAGGTTCTTCGATGAAGCGGCCGGCATCGTGGATAAGTGCACGTTCTGCGACCACCGTCTGGCGCTGGGCCAGGAACCGGCCTGCGTGGAGACCTGCCCTACCAAGGTCCGGGTGTTCGGTGATCTGGACGACCCGGGATCGGAAGTCTCCCGTCTGATGCGGACCCGGAACACCGAGAAGAAACTGGCCCACGCCGGCACCGCCCCCAACCTCAATTACATCATCGACTGATTAGGAGCCGGGCAATGGAACATCACGAATGGGGCTGGATGATCGTTGTTTACCTCTTCCTGGGCGGGCTGGGAGCCGGCTGCATGGTGCTGAGCAGCGCCGCCCATCTGGGCAGGCGGGGCCGCTACCAGGGCATAGCCCGGGCAGGAGCTCTGTTGGCGCCGGTCCTGGTCGGCCTGGGCTCCGGCCTCCTGATTTTCGATCTGGGCAGCCCGCTGCGATTCTGGCGGTTGTTCGTCACGTTCCAGCCGGCCAGCCCGATGTCCATCGGATCCTGGCTGTTGGTCGGGTTCAGCGTGATCACCTCGATCTTCGCGGTGCTGCAGTTGCCGCCGTCGTGGCTCCGCCGCCTGGCGGCCCGGTTCCCGAAATTGGGCGCCTCCTTCGAGACCCTGGCCCTGTGGAACAAGCCGGCGCATGTGGCGGTCCGTGAAGGTATATCCATCGAAAGGGACCAGATCGACATCAACTTCCCCCACAGCCCGGGCGGTGTCCGTCGTTTGCGTTCGGCCATGGCCGGGATCGGCATCCCGCTGGGGATCGGTGTCGGGATCTACACCGGTGTGCTGTTGGGAGCGATACCGGCCAGACCGTTCTGGAACACGCCGATGGTTGCCCAGTTGTTCCTGTTCTCCGCCCTGTCCACCGCCGCCGCCCTCCTCATGCTGGTGACGCCGCTGGTCTGGAAAGGGGACGCCGGCCAGTCCGGACTGGCGCACCGCTCGCTGCTGCGAGCCGATCTGATCTTTATCTTCCTGGAACTGTTCATCATCATCCCGTACATCATCCACGGCGAGCTCAGCGTGCTGTCGGCCAAAGAGTCGCTGAACATGATCCTGGGAGGGCCGTACAGCGGTTCGTTCTGGATCGGCGTGGTGCTGGTCGGCATCCTGATTCCTGCTTCCATCGAACTGGTTGAAGCGGCCGGCGGCGCCAGGAAACTCCCGGCAAGGCTGACGCGCGGACTGCACTTCATCGTGCCGGTCATGATCCTGGTCGGCGGTTACCTGCTGCGGTGGGTGTTCGTCCACGCCGGACAAGACACTGCGTTCCTATAAGTTAGAACGATTCACTTCATTCTCCGCCCCGGTGTGCCGCCAAGGTATACCGGGGCGTTTTTATTGAGGACACCCTCTGTGATTTCCTGGCCTCCCGGGCGCTCGTTCCAAATCATGGAAGGGTGCTAGCATCGGTCCTTGATTTGAGTGATTGTGGGTTCGATTTGTAGAAGATGGTCCGAGGGGAGTTAATCGATGAGAAGAAGTTCGAAGATTATCCTGACCGTTTCCGCGATCGTGCTGCTGGCGGTTCCCGCAGTTGCAGGCGACGACTTGGCCGAAGCTCTCATAGGCGGGAAGGTCAACGCCGACCTCCGCCTGCGATACGAGAATGTCGAGCAGGAAGATATCGATGAAAAAGCCGAGGCGCTGACATTCCGCGTCCGTCTCGGGTACACCACCGGGAGCTGGTTCAACTTCTCTTCCAAGGTGGAGTTTGCAGCCAATACCGCCGCCGGTATCGACGACTACAACAGTTCCGCCAACGGCATGGGCCAGTACCCGCTTATCGCCGACCCGGAAGATACCCAGATGGTCCAGGCTTATCTGGCCTATTCCGTTGCCGACCACACCACGGTGAAGGCCGGGCGGCAGCGCCTCAAACTGAATAACGACCGCTTCATCGGAAACGTTGGCTGGCGACAGCTGGAGCAAACCTATGACGGTGTGTCGGTCACCACCGCACCCGTTGAGCAATTCACAGGCTTTTTCGCCCACCTGACCAACGCCAACCAGGTCCAGGGCGAGCACAACCCCCTGCGTCCCACCGATGTCAATGCCGACATAGAGATTCTGAACGGTTCATGGCAGTTCGGAGTCGGGACATTGACCGGTTACGGCTATTTCGTCGACATGGAAGACGCTCCGGGCCTGTCCAACCAGACGCTGGGACTGCGCTTCAGCGGTAAGACCGGCCTGAACGAAGGCATGGACCTGTTGTATACGGCAGAGTTCGCCCGGCAGTCCGACTACAAGGATGGCATGCCCGAAATTGACGCCGAGTATATCCACGGCCTCATCGGTGTTGGTATGCGGAAGGTGGCTGTGACGGTCGGCTACGAGCTTCTGGGGAGCAACGATGGTATGTACGGCTTGTCCACGCCGTTCGCCACCCTGCACGGGTTTAACGGTTGGGCCGACAAGTTTCTGGGTACTCCCGGTGAAGGTCTGGAAGACACCTACCTGAACGTCACCGCCAATGTCGTCGGCCTGAAGCTGACCGGCGTGTACCACGATTTCTCGTCCGATTTCGGCGGCATGGACTACGGCTCGGAGATCGACCTGATGGTCGCCAGGAAGTTCGGTGAACATTACTCCGGCATGATCAAGTTCGCCGACTACAGCTCCGACGGTTACAGCGTCGATACCACCAAGTTCTGGCTCGTGGCAACCGCCAGCTTCTGATAAAAAGGTGGCAGATCTGTTCCCTTTTTCCGAGGGGGTTCGAGTGAGGTAAATCCACACCGGAGCGTCCACGGAGTAGAATACGAGCGCTGAGCCGGCAGCCGGGTCGGAATCCACGGCTCCCGATACGAAACCGACGGCGTACTGATCATCCACGGGATCCATGGGGAGGATGCCGCCGAGGGGAGGGGTCACCGGGTCGAGTTGTCCGACTTCAGTGTTGCGCAGCAGGTTTCCGGTGCGTACTCCCGCTCCCCGCCAGTCCATGGACGGATCACCGTACAGGTTGTAGTTGTAGAGATTCCTGTACTCATAATTCATTTCCCAGCCATAGTTGATGTGGCTGTAGAACTTCGACTCGTACAGCGCCGCACCCAGGGTCCTGAGACCTCCAGGCGCCGCGATAAGATAGCGGTTGAACTCGTAACACAGTGACTCGGCACCGCCGGGCTGTGCCGGCCAGTCACTGGTGACGGCTGCGTACCGGGACGAACTCACGATACCTGCGGCGGCGCCGGCCCCTGGATCGGAAAGAAGATGGATCCCCAGGTTTCCGTATGCATTCGGTTCGGGGTAGCCGACATTACAGGAGACGGCGCAGACAATCGATTGATAGTCGTCATCGAAGATCGGATAGTCGGAGATGAACGGATCGCTCCAGAAGGAGTCCGAACCGTCGGTTTCAGGCACACCGTCGCCGTCGTCCGCCGACCAGACCGTTCTGGCGACGGAATCCGGCCAGCCGTGCCCGGACCAGTTGACGATCCCGTAGGCGCCGTTTCTCCAGTCCGTGATGAAAGCGGTCAGGGAGATCTGAGGCCACGGACAAACAGAGGCGACAAGACCCTCCTGTTCGCTGTATCGGCTCATGGTCCAGCCCTGCATGAAGTTCTGCTCGATTTCGTCGACACAGACGGCGCCGTCCCGGAACGGAATCCCGCTGTAGTCCTGGTTTTCATAGAACAGCACCGCTCCTGCGTGGAGGGCGCTTCTCTTCCAGTCTCCGGTATCCTGTTCGTACCGCACCATCTTGTTCAGGCTGTAGGTCACCTGGGAAGCGATGCTGGTGGGGACGCGGCCGACGTTGACCTCGGCCAGGAAGTCCGGCATATCCTGGCCGTATTCCCCGTAGAACCCGTCACCATCCAAGTCCCAGGAATCCGCATCGGCAAACGACAGGTCCGCGTAATACGCGTCGGTGGGAACGGAGCCGGGGCCGGTGCCGGGGTCGGCCGGATTGTGCAGATGGTTGTAAGGATCCGGAAAGCAATAGCGCATCGGCACATCCAGGTAGTTCCCCACCAGCAGCACGTTTTCGATGCTCCATGCACCGTAGTAGGCCCGCAGGAAGTTACGGATGCGCGCCGCCAGGTCGACACCGCTCTGACCGGATACTTCGGCATCGGTGGTCAGAACGGTCCGGACGTTGTAGCCGAGGGACGTTTTCCAGCTCACGAAGTCGGAGGCCGCAACCGCCTCTGCGAGGCCGGACGTAGTGATGACAACGAAATCATGGACCGCGAAATCGGCTCCCGGGGCCGCCGCTTCCGGTTCGTATTGATCCTTCATTTCGCCGTAATTGACGAACAGACCGGCAGCCCTGTTATCGGCAACCGTATCCGCCAGGAGCTCCCTGGCGGTCTGTTCCCGGATGCTGCCTTTTGCGGGAGCCGAGTAGATCACCCGCAGCCGGACACCGTTCCGGTGATCCAGACGCCCCGATGCGGCGTGATAACTGAACGGACGGAAGGAGATTCTGGCGTAGGAAAACTTCCGCAGGCTGCCATGGCCGGTGATGCGAGCTGCCTCCGGCGGGTAGGCACCGTCATCGGCGTAGGCCGCAACCCTGGCTGCCTCCAACCGCTCCTTCTCTTTTTTTAATGCGCCGGACAGGGGCAGCAGCGAGGATGAGGGCACGATGGCGTATTTTCCAGGCAGCACTTCAGCGCCGATCTCTTCAATCTCCAGCGAGACGGCACGTGCTCCCGGAGGGAGGAGGACCAGCGCCTGAATCTCGGGCAGCAACGGCCGTCCCGGTTCCTTGAGGTAGTCGAAGCCCTCCATGACGAGCTGCTGTCCACCCGGTACATCGACCAGGTGGAAGGGCGCCGAGTCAAGGACGACCTCGATGGCGCCGGTTGTCCATTCATCCTGATCGCCGGGAGGGGTGAAAGCAAGAACGGCGGAGCAGGCAAGCAGAACCGGGAGAGTGAATACAAGGCTCGGACGCATCGCACACTACCTCTCGTCATCCCGCAAACACGTCCACGCAGATTGTACGGTCGTTTATTCCGTGCTCGAACCGGTGCAGTCCCCCAAATTTGTCTTCTATTCCTGTTTCTTCCCCCGGATCTTCGGTTTCGTCTTCATTCGTGGTTTTCTGGGCTCCGGCGCCGTGATCTCCAGTTCGGTGGTGTGGGTGTCTTTGCCGATGGTGAGCCGCACGGAATAGGTTCCCGGGGTGACGTACAGTGGTCGCTTGAGGCGAACCGCCTCCGCCCAGGGCCGGTCCTTGGGATCGCCGTCGTCGCCGAGACGTTTCCGTTCCGCCTTCAGGGCCGGCTTCTCATCCAGAACCAGGTCCCATTCGGTCTGGTTCACGCCGGCCACCGCCTGCAGGTTGCGGGACCACAGTTTCCGGCCGTCGGCATCCAGCACCGCCAGTTCGACGGCGCCGTCTTCACGGGACCAGTACGGGATCCGAATTGAAGGATCGTATTCCGGCCTGTGCCACCAAGGGTCCCGGCGGGATTTCCACGACCGGGATGCCTGAACCGGTTCCAGCGGGAACAGGTGGGCGCTTGAGTCCCGGATCTCCGGTGTCAGTTCCTGAACAGGCAAAACATCCAGGATCCAGACCGAGCGGCCGTGTGTGCCGGCCACCAGTTCCCGCTCCCTTGGATGGACCACGAGATCGTGCACCGGCACGTTGGGGATTCCGCCCGGGAGGCTTTCCCAGTTCCTGCCGCGATCGAGGGAAACATAGACGCCACGGTCGGTTCCGACGTACAACACCTTCGGGTTGACTGGATCTTCGCGGACGACGTTCACCGGCTCCGCCGGCAGGCCGTCGGCTATAGAAGACCAGGTCCGGCCCAGGTCCTCGGTGGCATAGACGTAGGCGGTCATGTCGTCGTCGCGATACCCGTTCAGGCTGACATAGGCCCGTTTGTCCTCATAGCCGGAGGCCTCCACGCGGCTGACCCACCGATCCCCGGGAAGAACCCCGGCGACATCGTTCCATTCCGAGCCTCCGTCCGCACTGACCCAAACCTGGCCGTCGTCGGTTCCGGCCCACAACAATCCGAATTTCAGCTTCGATTCGGAGATCGAGGAGATCGTGGCGAACGGGACGTCACCCCGTTCGCTGGAGCGGGTCAGGTCCGGGCTGACCGCCGTGAAGGTCTCACCCTGGTCCATGGATCGGAACAATCGGTTGCTGCCGAAATAGAGGATGTCCTGGTTGTGGGACGATAGGGCGATCGGGCTGTTCCAGTTATACCGCAACGCCGGTTCACGGATACCGTTCCGCGGTTTGACCCGGGCGCCACCGGCCCGGCCGATCCTGCGGTAATTGCCGAACTGGTACCCGAGGTAGGTAGTGCTGTCGTCCCGGGAGTCGACCTGCACGTACATGCCGTCGCCGCCGCCGATCCTGGTCCAGTCGGATCCGGCCCGGAGATCGGTGCGACTGGACCCTTTCCAGACCCCGTTGTCCTGCAGACCGCCGTAGACGTTGTACGGCTCGGCCATGTCCACCGCCACGGTGTAAAACTGGCCCACCGGCACCGGGTTCAGTTTCAGCCACGACCTGCCGCCGTCGTAGGACATGTTAAGGCCGCCGTCGTTACCGTCCAGAACCCGGTCGGGGAATTCAGGATCGATCCAGAACGACTGGTGATCGCCATGGACGTTCGGCTCGTTGATGTTCCGCCAGCTTTTGCCGCCGTCGTCTGACGTCAGGAGCGGCACACCCAGGATGTATATCCGGTCCGGGGTTTCCGGAGAGACCCGGATCTGGCCGAAGTAGTAGCCGTACGTGTGGACCATCTTCGAGATCGGCTTGTCGTGGGTCGGCCTCCAGCTCTTGCCGCCATCGTCGCTGCGATAGACCTCGGCGCCCCTCAGATCGCGGTTGAACAGGTTGGAGTTTGCGTCGTCCAGCGCGTTACGGATCGTATCCAGGTCGAGGTCGCCCTCTCGCACCTGTTTGAGAAGCTTGTCGGCGTCCAGGCTCGGATCCAGGTCATTGGACCTCAGGAATTCCTCGATCTCCTCCGGATCTGTGTTCAGGAATTCCTCCCGTGTCATCGTCCTGAGCCGTTTCGGTGTCACCGCGCCGTCGCCCAAGTCCCACATCGATTCGGGCAGCAGTTCCTGGTTGTCCAGGAAGGCGTACACAGTTCGAGGCGCCGATGGGGCCACCGCCAGGCCGATCCGGCCGACATGATCCCCCTGAGGGAAGCCGCCCTCCAGCCGGACCCAGTTCCCGCCGCCGTCGCTGCTTTTGTAGATGCCGCTGCCCGGACCACCCTCAACGAAGTTCCACGGCCGGCGCATCCGTTCCCAGGAGGCTGCGTACAGGGTATCCGGATCGGAGGGGTCCATGACCAGGTCCACAAATCCGGTCTGGTCATCGCCGGGAAGGACCAGGTTCCAGCTTTTGCCTCCATCGTCGGTGCGGTAGATCCCGCGCTGTCCGCCGGGGGTATACAGCTTGCCCAGTGCCGCCACATACACCCGGTTCCCGTCCCTGGGGTCAACCAGGATCCGGCCGATCCGGTCGGTCCCGGCCAACCCCGCAGGCTCCCAGGATGCGCCGCCGTCCCGGCTGCGGAACAGGCCGAGGCCGCCGTATGAGGAGCGGGAAGAGTTGTTCTCTCCGGTCCCGACCCAGACGGTGGCGGGGTTGGACGGATCCAGGGCGATATCGCCCATGATCATGGTCGGCTGATCGTCGAACAACGGTTCGAAGGTTACTCCGTTGTTCTCGGTTTTCCACAGACCACCGGAAGCGAAGGCGACGTAGAAACTGTACGGGCTGCCCGGGACGACCTCGATATCCACCAGCCTGCCGCCCATCTGCAGCGGTCCGATACAGCGCCACGGCAGGCCCTTGAACGGAGAGCTCCCGGCCATGGCCTGGTGTCGCCGCCAGGCGGCCTGGCCTTGTTCCGGGGTGGACGGCCCCTGCGGGGCGGGACGGGATGAAGCGGCCGGAACGGCGATGGCCGAAACGGACAGCAGGAAGCAGGTCAGGGTGCGTCGCAGCATTTTACAGCCTCCGATTGATCAGCCAGGATGCATAGGGTACTATCCCGCGCCCGGAGGGAAGATGAGCGGAAAGGAAAAGAAGAAGAAAAAATCGACCGCATCGATTCCCAACCGGCATGCCTTGTATGAGGCGGCGGTGCAGAACGTCGAGGCCGATATCGAGTTCTTCGAGAGGGTTTACCTGGAAGAGCACGGCAGGCCGTTCCGGGTCCTGCGGGAGGATTTCTGCGGTACCGCAACCCTGGCATGCGCCTGGGTTTCCGGATCGCCGGAACGTGAGTCCTGGGGAGTCGATCTGGACCGGGACACACTGGACTGGGGGCGGGAATACCGCATCGCCCCGATGGAACCGACGGCACGGGAGCGGGTTCATCTGCTGTGTGACGACGTGCTTGCCGCCGATTGCCCGCCGGCCGACCTGGTGGCCGCGCTGAATTTCTCGTACTTCGTGTTCAAAACCCGGGAGGCGCTGCTCGGTTACTTCCGGTCCGCGCTAAGCGCACTGGCGCCGGGTGGCGCCCTGGTATTGGATCTGTTTGGGGGCACCGAGGCGATGGGTGATCTGGTGGAGAGCGAGCGCAAGGACGCCATGACCCATCCGGACGGGATCCGCACCCCCGAATTTACATACACCTGGGAGCAGGCCGATTTCAACCCGGTCACCCATGAGTTGCACTGCCATATCCACTTCAAACTATCCGGAGGACGCAAGCTCAAACGGGCGTTTTCCTACGACTGGCGGTTGTGGACCATCCCGGAGATCCGGGAACTGATGTCCGAGGCCGGCTTTGCCCGAAGCGACGTCTATATCGAGGGCTGGGACGACGAGGCCGACGAGTCCGACGGGATATTCACCCGCAAGGACCGCTTCGAAAATCAGGAAAGCTGGCTGGCGTATGTGGTGGGCTGGAACCGGTCCTAGCTCCAGAAGTTGTCGACGGAGTGCTGGTCGAACGGGTTGGACCATGCTTCGGTGATGCGGTTGTCCTCGACCTGGAACAGCAGCATCTGGTAGGTGTCCAGATCCTTGCCGTCCCGTTTGCCGGTGACGTGGTACAGAATCAGTCCGCGGTCGTCATTGACCAGGATGTCTCGCAGCTGCAGGTCGTAGACCTCGGTCTCCTCGCCCAGGGTGCCCAGGTAATCCAGGACCTGGTCTCGGCCGGTCTTGGTTCCGGACAGCCGGTGTTTGCCGGGAACATGCCACAGCAGGTTGTCCGCCAGGAGTTCATCAAGCACCTCCACGTCGCCTACCGAGAGGGCGTCCCATACAGCTTTGGCCAGGGTCATGTTCATCTGTGCCGACACGACTATTTCCTCCCGTTCCGCTATGGCCGGACCGGTATCGGGCTAACACTATCATGAGAAGGTCGGGGCGGGTCAATCGTGGAGAAACCTTACGAACTCGTCCCGGTCCAGGCCACCGAATACGCCCGCCAGGTCGGTCCCCAGAAGGGCGCAGCCCAGTTGATCCGGGTCGTAAGGCACGCCGATCAGGCTGCTTTCCAATCCGGTGAGATCACCGCAGCCGAGGAAATCACCGTAGATTCGGATCGTCTTGATCCGTCCTTCATGGACTTCGATCCGGGCATCGATTTTTCCGATCGGAAAGCGGTGCACCCGTTGGATGTTGAACCGGGGGGACCTGCCGTAATTCCAGTCCCATTTGCGATACACACTGTCGGCCAGGGTCCGGACCTGCTGCCACTCCTGGTTGTCGAGGTGGTAAGCCGGGATCGGATCCTGGCCGTCGAAAATGGAACGGACCAGGTGTTCCCGGAACTGTTCCATGGTGATCGGTTGCGGCAGGAATTCCGTGATGTTGGCT
The DNA here is from genome assembly GCA_945787955.1 of uncultured Acidobacteriota bacterium. Taxonomy (GTDB): domain Bacteria; phylum Acidobacteriota; class Polarisedimenticolia; order Polarisedimenticolales; family Polarisedimenticolaceae; genus Polarisedimenticola. The sequence goes on from CALZKF010000004.1 coordinate 10,698, forward strand.
ACCCGGCTCCGCACCGACTTGACTCCCTTGGAGGCGATTTTATCCGTCTTGACACTCAGCGCTTCCGCCACCCGGTCCAGCCCGGAATCGAACAGCAGGGTACCGTGGCTGAGCATGCTGTGGACGGTAGTGAACTGAGCGTTTCCGGAGATCTTGCGGCCGTCTACGGTGATATCGTTCCTGCCGCCCAGCTCGGCGTGTACGCCCAGTCCGGCCAGCGCCCGGATCACCGGCCGGGTGAATTCCTCGAACCTCAGCATCTGGCCCTTGGCGAAGGATGTGATGAAACTGAAGTTCAAGTTGCCGTGATCATGGAACACGGCGCCGCCTCCGGAAATCCTGCGGACGACGGGGATCCCGTTTTCCCGAACATACGGCAGGTTGATCTCTTCAAGTGTGTTCTGGTGTTTTCCGATAATGATCGAAGGATCGTTGATGTATAACAGCAGGAACGGTTCGCTGGTGTCCAGGTTCCGGACACAATACTCCTCAAGCGCCAGATTGAGGTACGGATCCCGGTTGTCGTTGTTGAAAATCAGCCGCATGATCAGTGCAGCGCCAGTTTCTTGCCGCACCAGGGGCAGGCTTCCCAGAACCCTTTGGCCACCGGCCACTCGCATCGCGGGCACTCGTCCCGGGAGCGGCCCAGTTTCCAGGGCTTCTTGACCTTGGTGCGGCACCACGGACAGTAACGCATGAACGGCATCAGCACCTTGCGTTCACAGGACGGATTGCCGCAGCGGCCTTCATAGCGCTTGTCGGTGTATTTCCTGGCCGACGGGTCATCGAAACGGGGTCCGTAGCACCATGCACAGTACTGCCAATCCAGCTTCCGCCCACGCCGGCAGCGAGGGCATGTGTCGGGGAACCGGGTGTTGGCCCGGATCAGTTTTTCCGAGGAGCCGCACCAGGGGCAGTGGTTCATGCTGTCGGCCACCGGGCCTTTGCATTGTTCGCAACTGCCTTCCAGCCTGAGGACCTTCCGGAACTGGGCCTGGAACTGCCGGATGCGAATCTGGCGCCAGTCGAGCTGCTGGGATGAAGTCGGAACCGTTCTCCTCCCGCGGCTCTGCATGTTCATGAACCGTTTCATCCGCGGCAGCATCTTCCAGAATGCCGCCAGCATCTGGCAGGCGTCCCGGTACCGTTTGCGGTGGTCGACCTGAAGCGCACGGTGCAGGAAGGCGATCATGTCCGGGTGCACCTTTTTCTGCAGGCGGGAATGCCCGGGGAGCGGCCAGGTATAGGGCCATTCCGGCAGCGACCCGGACAGCATGCGATAGATCACCAGCCCTGAGGAGAAGACGTCGGAGCGGAACGACGGCCTGCCCATGGCCTGCTCCGGTGCGACGTAGCCGACGGTGCCGGATCCGGAGGCGTAAAGCGTGTGGGCGGCGACCCGGGAGATCCCGAAGTCGGTCAGGCAGAGCCGGTTTCCGGGAAACAGGATCAGGTTTTCCGGTTTGACGTCGCAGTGGATGATCCGCCGGGTGTGGGCGTAATCCAGGGCTTCCAGCAACTGCTCCGCCAGTTCCAGGGCAACCTGCTGGGTCATGCGGTGTTGCATACGGTCGCCCAGGGTTCTCTCCCCCAGGGGGTAGGCCACGACCAGGCGGCCGTCGATGAACTCGGCGTTTTTAATCGGCAGGATGTTCGGATGGTCCAGACCGGCGGTCAGCCGGACCTCCTTGCGAAGGTCCTTGAGCATTTCCTGGCTCACCAGATGCTGGTGGGGTACCCGCAGGGCCACCTTGATCCCTTCCACCGTATCCAGGGCCTGCCAGACCTCCATAAAGCCGCCGGCGCCCAGCCTGCGCTGGATCCGGTACTTGCCCAGATTCTGGCGTGCCTTGATCGGCGGCGGGACGTGGCCGCGTGTGCTCTGCATCGTGCCTCTGCTTCAAAAACGGGACAAGCGATAGTAGCACAGCGGCTAGCGCTTCAGGATCTCCCGAATCCTGCGGTAACCCTCCTCGGTGAGCCAACGATGGCTGTCCAGCAGGTCCGGCGCCGGGCCGTCCTGCATCAGCTTCCGAAGGGCCAGGCCGATGGCCAGCTTGCCGTGCAGCCAGAGCACCAGGCGGCCTTCGAAGGCGTCGAGGAACCGGTTGGCTACCGGTTCCAGCAGGGCCGGGTCGGCTTCCGGCATGAGCTCCAGCTCCATCTCGGCATGCCGGCATTCGTGACCGCCCGGGCTGTACGCCACCTGGTCGATAACCATCTCGGCGAACCGGTCCGATCCGGCCTTGTTCCGGAGCACATCCCGGGTCTCTCGGACCATGATCCGGTTCTGGAACGGTTCCAGGCCGGCTGCGGCCATCAGGTCTTCCCGGGAGGGGAGTTCGGAATGGTTCCAGTCGCCGCGGAGAGTGATACCTCGTGATGCCAGTTCACTGAAGACACGGGCCGTGGACTCTGCGGTCCAGGGCAATTCAAGCTCAAGGCGGGTGCGGGAGCCACCGGGGTTCCTGGTGGAAGGGCCCTTCAGGGTGATCCGGGTTTCCTGTTCGAGTTTGCGGATCCGGACGGCGAAACGGGAGTTCCGCAGCCGCCGGCCGGGGGTGTCCAGGTAGCTGTCCCGGACCGTTTCCCGCCGGGGGTTCAGCAGGCGGTACGGACCTATCCGCTCCAGAGCCTGGAGCTCGTGAAGGGTATCCTGCCGCCGCTCCGCCGTGAGGCGCAGAGTCGTTTCGGTCTCGGTCAGGGCGGCGGCCGTGATTGTTTCCATGCCTGGAGTGTACAATCATCACCATGGTAAAGAAGATATATCTGGCGCGTCCCCGTGGGTTCTGCGCCGGTGTGGTCATGGCGATCCAGGCTGTGGAAGAAACTGCGGACGCCATGAAGGCTTCCGGCAAGGGCGAACTGGTGGTCTACCATTCCATCGTCCACAACGATACGGTGGTGGACCGGCTGGAGCGGGAGCGGGGCGTACATTTCCTGGAAGATCTGGACGAAGCCGAGGCTCTGGCACGGGAGGTGGAACGGCGCGGCTCCAGGCTGTCGGACACTGTGGTGTTTTCCGCCCACGGCATCAGCCCCGAGGTGCGCAAACGGGCCGATGAACTGGGGATGGCGACCCTGGACGCCACCTGCCCTCTGGTCACGAAGGTCCACAGCGAGGCGACGAAGTACGCCGCCCTCGGTTACCACATCCTTCTGATCGGTGATTCCACCCGGCACCAGGAAGTGATCGGCACCGTTGGGCAGGCCCCGGATCGGACTACGGTGGTCAGCGTGATGGGTAACCGCAAGGAAGACCCGGCGCTGGCCGACCCGGAAACGGTGCAAGTGCCGGACCCGGACCGTGTGGTGGTGCTGACCCAGACTACATTGAGCGTCGATCTGACCATGCAGACCGTGGAGATTCTGAAACGAAGGTTTCCGAACCTGGTGGTCCCCAGCCGGGACGACCTGTGCTATGCAACCAAGAACCGCCAGGATGCGGTCCGGAAAATCGGTTCCGACGTGGAACTGTTCCTTGTAGTGACCAGCAGCTACAGCAGCAACGGCATGCGGCTGCTGGAGCTGGCGGAAGAGGTCACCGGGAACGCCCGCCGCATCGAGCGCGTCAACGACATCCGTGAGGACTGGCTTGCCGGCATCGAGTCGGTGGGAGTGACCTCAGCCGCATCCACACCGGAGGATCTGGTGCAGGATGTGGTGGCCTGGTTCTCCGACAGGAACCCTGACCTCAAGATCATGGAAGAGGGAGAATGGGAAGGAATCACTTTCCGCAAGCCGGAACGGGTCCTCCCCCAGGGCCATGACACGAGGTGAAATCAGACCGCTGAGCGTGGCCCCGATGATGGATCGGACCGACCGGCACTTCCGGTACTTCATTCGCCGCATCACCAGCCGGACCCTGCTGTACAGTGAGATGGTCACCACCGGCGCGATCCTTCACGGCGACCGGGATCGTTATCTCGCCTTTGACCCGGCCGAGAAGCCGCTGGCGCTGCAACTGGGCGGCGACGACCCGGCCGACCTGGCCCGGTGTGCGGTGATAGGATCCGAATACGGTTACGACGAAATCAACCTCAACGCAGGATGCCCCAGCGACCGGGTGCAGCGCGGCTCCTTCGGCGCCGCTCTGATGGCAAGACCGGGGCAGGTGGCGGCGGCGGTCGAGGCGATGCGGACGGCGGTCGACCTGCCTGTGACGGTGAAACACCGCATCGGGATCGACGATCTGGATCGCTACGAAGACATGTCCGCATTCGTGAAAGCGGTGGCCGCCGCAGGCTGCGACCGGTTCTCGGTGCATGCCCGCAAGGCCTGGCTCAAGGGCCTCAGCGCAAAAGAGAACCGCACCGTCCCGCCTCTGAGGTATGAGGACGTCTACAGGCTGAAGCAAGAGAACCCGGAACTCACCATCGAGATCAACGGCGGCATCGTTTCCCTGGAGGAAACGGAGTCCCATCTCCAGCATGTGGACGGCGTCATGATCGGCCGTGCCGCCTACGACGACCCGTACATCCTGGCGGAGGCCGACAGCAGGTTGTTCGGGGAGGACCGGCCGGTTCCGAGCCGGGAGGAGATCGTCCGCAGGCTGGTCCCTTACGTGCAGGACTGCAGGGATCGTGACGTCTACCTCAGCCGGGTGGTGCGACACATGCTCGGCCTGTACGCCGGGATCCGTGGCGCCAGGGCCTGGAGACGGATCCTCACGGTGGAAGGCTGCCGGCCGGGCGCCGGCCCCGAGGTGCTGTTGAAGGCGATGGAAACGGTGGAACAGGCCCGGATGGAGCAGGCATGATCCCCGAAAGCGAACTGGGGTTCGAGTACACCCACGCCGGCGGTCCCGGCGGGCAACACGTCAACAAGGTCGCCACCAAGGCGATCCTGCTGTTTGACGTTGAAGCTTCTCCCAGTCTCGAAGATTTCGAGAAGGCAAGAATCATGGAGAAGCTTGCCACCCGGATCAACAAGGAAGGGATCCTGAAGGTCAGCTGCCGCCGGTTCCGCTCCCAAGCCATGAACCGGGATGCGGCGGTGGCCCGATTTCACGAACTGATCGAAGCAGCCCTGGCCGTGCCGAAGAAGCGGCGCAAGACCCGGATCAGTCGCAGGCAAAAAGCGAAACGCCTGGACGACAAGAAGAAGCGCTCCCGGTTGAAGCGGGATCGGCGGGCGACGGAATAGGCCGGTCCTGCAAGATTACCGGTGCCTCATTCGAACAGTTTCAGGTACTGGCCGTAGCCCTCTTTCTCCAGATCTTCCTTCGGGATGAATCGCAGTGATGCGGAGTTGACGCAGTAGCGCAGTCCGGTCGGTTCCGGGCCGTCGGGAAAGACGTGGCCGAGATGGGAATCACCATGGGCGCTTCGAACTTCGGTGCGCTTGGTGCCCAGTTTGAAGTCTTCTTCGGTTGCGATGTTCGATTCGTCCAGCGGTCGCATGAAAGCGGGCCAGCCGGAGCCGGAATCGTATTTATCCTTGGAGCTGAACAGCGGCTCGCCGGAGACCACATCGACGTAGATCCCCTCCCGCTTGTTGTCGTTGTATTCGTTGCTGAACGGCGGTTCGGTGCCTTCGTTCTGTGTGACCTTGTACTGCAGCGGGGTCAGCCTCGCCCGCAGTTCTTCATCCGACGGCCGGGTGTATTTCGCCTTGTACTTGCGGTCCTCGCCCCAGACCTTGTCCAGATAGCGGTCCCTTCCCGATCCCGATCGATATGCCTGGTAACGATCCGGATCCTTCTTGTAGAAGTCCTGGTGGTAGTCCTCGGCGGGGTAGAACCTTGTGAATGCCGTTATCGGGGTTGCTATCGGTTTGTCGTAGCGGCCGGATGAGGCCAGCGCTTCCCGAGATCGTTCAGCCGCCGTTCGCTGGTCTTCATCGTGGTAGAAGATCTCCGGGCGGTACTGGCTGCCACGGTCCACGAACTGGCCTCCGGCGTCGGTAGGGTCGATCTGGCGCCAGAACAGCTCCAGAAGGTCCGCGTAGGAGACCTGCTCCGGATCGTAAAACACCTGGATCGCTTCGGTATGGCCGGTCATGCCGCTCCCGACCTGCTTGTAGGTCGGGTTCTTCTCTTCGCCGCCGGTGTAGCCGGATACGACCTCGTAGACGCCATCGACTTTTTCCAGCGGCTTTTCCATGCACCAGAAACAGCCGCCGGCGAAAGTCGCCGTGGCGGCCGTTTCGGGGATCTGCTTTTTACCGGAACCTGTTTTATCCATCGCTCCCGCCTGCTCCACCGGCGCACAGCCGACTGTCAAAATTACTATCAGGGCCCAACCGAGGCCGATTTTCATGATGTTACCTCCCGATACCCGCTCCAGGTACCATACTGTGTTCCTACCGGAGTTGCATCCCGGGGAATCAAAAACGACCGGCCATTGTTGGTTATTCCCTGGAGGAAACAAAATGCTCGCAAGAAGCTGGAACAATGCGGTTCCGGTCTGTCTGATCCTGTTGTTGTCGGCGGGAGCCGCCGTTGCGAAGGATCCGGTCAATCAGTCGACGCTGGGCGGAATCGCGATCAAGGGCACCGACCCCAAGGCCTGGAGAATCGTGGACGGCAAGCTGTACCTGAATTATTCCCTCGAGGTACAGGCGACCTGGGAAGCGGATATCCCCCGATTTATCAGGCTGGCCGATGAAAACTACCCGATAATCTTCGAAAAACCGTAAAAAACCTGAGCCGCTTCTGGCGCAGACCGGCACAGCGCCGTATAAAAGTCGTTCCGGCCGGAGGGGAGTCCGGCCGACAGGAGCCCCCCATGTCCAAGATTTCCCGTGCCTTCCTATGCGTATTCTGCCTGACCGCCGTTTCGAGTGGGCTGTTCGTTAAGGCAATCGAGCCACCGGCCCCAGCCGGCCTGGACCAGCGTGTCCGTCGATTAGCGCCGGTGGTGGACGAACTGGTACCCGTCGAGGCTGCCGCATCGCCGACTGCCGGACTGGACCGCTTCCGCTCCCGCACCGGCGGTATCTGGTGGGGGAGTCTGGTGGCCGGTTCCGGGCGGGCAGGGCTGATATCCGGAAGCGGGATGCAGATCCTGCCGATCGGCGGGGACTCAACCGCAGGCCTCCCGGACCTGGAACAGCGTGTGCGCAGCTTCATAGCCACCTGGCCGGAGCTGCTGGCGCCGGGGGCGGCTGAACTGGTGCTCTCCACCAGGCGCAGCGCAGTTCACAACGGCGGCCTCCTGGCTTATGTCGATTTCGACCTGCAGCACGCCGGCCGTCCGGTCCACGGCGCCCAGGTTTTCGCCCGGATCAACCACGGACGGGTCATCCAGTTCGGGACCGTGCTGGTCGGCGGCGAGTTCGATACGGACCAGCCGGTGCTGAGCCTGGACCAGGCAACCGCTGCTCTGTTTGAATACGTCGGTGGGAAGGGGGAACTGGACGCACTGTTCGGAGAGCAAGATCTGTATTACCTCCCGGTTCGCTCCGGCTCCGGCCTGGAATACCGCCTGGTCTACGAGATCGCCTTCCGCCGTGGTGGTGAGGCGGCGACCTGGACCGGCCGGGTCGGCGCCGTGGACGGCCAGGTTCTGGAGTTTTTCGACGCCAACCTCTACGGCGAAGTGACCGGCGGTACCTATGAACGCACCGTCACCGATCCGGAAGTAGTCCGTCCGTTCTTCGACGCGCAACTGGGCGACGGTACGGTGACCGATCGTGCCGGTTATTTTGACTTCGGCGGGGGAACGGCTTCAACCGTCCTGGGCGGCCGGTACTTTCGGATGGCGTGCGACGGTTGCACCAACCCGGCAGCGGTTTCGACCGAGACCGACCTGGGGCTGGGCTGGCTGCGCCTCGGCACAGGCGGTGCGGACGAAGTCGGAAACGGTATCTCCACCGTGGCGGAGCGCAACGCGTTCTACCACCTCACCATGATCCGCCTTCAGGCAACCAAGTGGCTTTCTCTGGGTTGGCTGGACACGACGATCACCACCAATGTGAATATTGCCGACACCTGCAACGCGTTCTGGAACGGTACGGCCAACTTCTATCGTTCCGGCGGCGGCTGCAACAACACCGGCGAGATCGCCGACGTCATGCAGCACGAGTGGGGCCACGGGCTGGACGGCAACACGCTGAGCGGCGATTCGGCCACCGGCGAGGGCACCGCGGACCATGTGGCGTTCATCCTGCAGCATCATTCGGTCATAGGGCCGTACTTCCGGACTACCGGTGGCGGTGTCCGTGATGTGAACAAGGACACCAGCCCCCGGGGTCTCATGACCTATTCCAACGTCCTGACCAAGTGCGGCACCGGTCCCTGCCTCGGCCCTCTGGGGCGGGAATGCCACTGTGAGGGCGAGATCTACGGCCAGGCCGGCTGGGACCTGGCCCAACTGTTGGTGGCCAGGCACGGTTACCACACCGGCTGGCAGGAGTTCGAACGGCTGTTCTATACGTCCCTGGCCCAGTCCGGCACCTACGAGCCGAACCTTGCCAACAGCATCTACGACGCCATGCTGGCGGCCGATGACGACGACGGTAACCTGGCCAACGGCACTCCCAACGGCCAGGAGATCTACGATGCCTATAACCTTCACGAAATCGCCGGGTCGCCGGTCGGATCGTCCCCCTACTGCTCCCGGCCCGCCGAGCCTGTAGTCACCGTGGACGATACCTGCGGCACACTGGAACTGTCCTGGGATGCCGTGCCAGGCGCCGTAGAGTACCGGGTGATGCGGCAGCCGCTGTCCGATACCAAGGCGTTCCTGCCGGTTGCCACCGTCACCGAAACCTTCTATTCCGACGACCAGGTCGCCCCCGGCGCCACCTACTACTACGTTGTTGAGGCGCTGGACCCGGGTCAGTGCCGATCCACCATCGAAAACGTTCAGACGGTTACAGGTCCCCAGAAACCGCTGATCGGCATCACCGCCCTGCGCACCGACGACCTGCCGGCCGGAAACCGATCCGGAACGGTGGACCCGGGTGAAGCGGTGGACCTGTTTTTTACGCTGGAAAACATTTCCTCACTGGGCGGGACCGGGATCACCGGTACCATGAGCACAACCGCGCCGGGCGTAACCCTGGATATCGCCAGCCACGGATTCAACGACCTGGCGCCGGGAGCGGTCACCGAAAACGACACCGGCCTGCGGTTCTCCCTGGATGAAACAGTGACCTGCGGCGACACACTGGATTTCACCTTCACGGCCACCGACGATTCGGCCTGCGCAGTGGATACGCAGCAGTTCGGGATTCAGGTCGGCGTGGACGATATCCGCCAGTCCGACACCTTCGACACCGATAACGGATGGGTGTTCGACGCCGTCGGATCCACCGCAACCAGCGGCGCCTGGACACGAGGTGACCCGGACCCGTCCGGCTACCAGCCCGGAGATGATTCCGATGATGCCGGGACCCTGGCATGGTTCACCGCCCCCAACGCCGGCGGTGACGGAGTCGATGACGTGGACGACGGCGAAGTCGTACTGCTGTCACCGCAGATCGACCTGAGCACCATGACCCGGCCTCGGGTCGGTTATCAGCGCTGGTATGCCAACCGGGATATCGGGGAAGACCCGGATGATTACTTCTGGGTCGAGGCCTCGGACAATGACGGATCGACCTGGGTCACCGTGGAAAAACTCGGATCGGATGTCAACGCTCCGGCCTGGACCGCGGTTTCCTTCGACCTGGCAGGGCTGATCTCCTTCACCAGCCAGGTCAGGTTCCGGGTTCGGGTCTCCGACGGCACCCTGGACGGCAACCTGATCGAAGGCGCTCTGGACGATTTCAAAATTACCGAGCCGGTCTGCGACCTGACGCCGCCCTGCTTCGTGGAGCCGGCCTTCACCGGACTCGACGGGGTGAGTCCCGGACCGGATTGCGCCGAGGTCTCCCTGTCGTGGTCCGCCGCGTCCACCAACTGCCAGAACGCAGAGATCAGCTACAGCATCTATCGGTCCACCGATCCGGCGTTCCAGCCGTCCGCGGCCAACCGGATCGCGGAGGGGATCACCGGTCTCAGCTTCACGGATAATCTCCTTCAGCCTGGGCAGACCTACCATTACATCGCGAGGGCGATGGATACCCGATCAGGTGAAGACTCCAACCTGGTCCGGGTGCAGGTCGCCTCTCCGGTCGCTCCGGACACCAAGGCGCCGGTATTCAATGGATTGGTCAACGCCGGTTCCGGCGCCGGTTGTGGTGAAGCCGTTCTGGTGTGGGACGCGGCCCTTGAGACCTGTTCCACGCCGGTGCAGTACCGGGTCTACCGGTCGACCACCGCCGGGTTCACACCCGGTCCGGCCACCCTGGTGGCCGAAACATCCGGCCTGGGACTGGTGGATGCCGGACTCGCCCCGAACCAGGATTACCACTACATCGTACAGGCGGTGGATTCGACAGGCTTGGCCGACGGGAATGTGCTGGAGCGGCCGGTGACCGCCACCGTGCTCCCTGAAGTTCTTTCCCTCGAAGACTTCGAGGGCGGCGCCGCCGGCTGGTCCCGGACCGGTCTCAATGATGCCGTGTCCGGCCTGTGGGAACTGGGGGATCCGGCAGGTACCGCCGCCCAGCCGGACAGTTGCGCTTCAGGCGTTTCCTGCTGGGTCACCGGACTGGCCGGCCCCGGCCTGGGAGACAACGATATCGATACCGGTACGACCACCCTGCTGTCCGGACCGTTCAGCCTGCTGGGTATGGCCGAGCCGGCGGTGCGGTATATGCGCTACTACTCCAACGATACCGGCTCGACTCCGGGAACCGACACCTGGACAGTGGAGATTTCGTCCGACGACGGCGGTAACTGGACGGTACTGGAACAGACCATGCAGTCCGATTCCGGCCTGGTCCACACTCAGGTGGAACTGCCCCTGCCGGGCGGGATGACCGCCACCGACACCATGCGACTGCAGTTCACCGCCGCGGATCTGGCTGACGGCTCCCTGGTGGAGGCGGAGCTGGATGATTTCCAGACCGTGGACCTGGCAGGTGGTTGCGACGATTGCGCCGCGCCACAGACCGTGGGGACGATCTTCCTCAACCTGGACGGCGGCGATATCGTTCTGGACTGGACCGCCGATGTCGTGACGGCGGACCGGTTCAAGGTCTACGCCCTGAACGGCGCGGACTTCTCCGTCCCGACCCTGATCGGAACAAGCGACGGCAAGAGCTTCCGTCATGCGGGAGGGGCGCTGACCCCCGGACTGACCGGGTACCGGGTGTCCGCCATGAACGGTTGCGCCGAAGAGGGAGCGCTGAAGTAAACTGGCAGACGCCATGAGACAGACCAGCACCGAATTCCAGGTCCGGACACCGGGCCGGACCATGATCGACTTCAGTCACGAGGTTGTGGACTGGGTCCGGAAGTCCGGCATCCGGGAGGGGCTTCTGACCCTGCATGTCCGGCACACCTCCGCATCGCTGCTGATCCAGGAGAACGCCGATCCGGAGGTCCAGCGGGATATGGAGCGGTTCATGGCCCGTCTGATCCCCGACGGCGACCCGATGCTGCGGCACACCGCCGAGGGTCCCGACGATATGCCGGCCCATATCCGCTCGGCTGTGACCGCCACATCGCTTTCGATACCGGTTGCCGGTGGTGAGCCGGCCCTGGGAACCTGGCAGGGTGTTTACCTTTACGAACATCGTTCCATGCCTCATCGCCGCCGTGTGGCGGCCCACCTGATCGGAGAATGACATGCCCTGCATGGAAGTGACGCTGCCCAGGCTGGGTGTGGAGGTGAAGCGGAATCTGGCAAGGGTGCTCACGAATGCCTACGCCGACAGTACCGGCATGGACAGGGAGCGGATCGGCATCCGGTTCCTGGAATACGGCGAGGGTCAGGCCGCCTATGCCGGCGTCCTGGATGAAGGCGGGGACGGCGGCAGGCCGTACGTCCACGTGGTGCTGTACTGTCCGCGGCAGACGCGGGAAGTGAAGCAGCGCATCGTCCGACGGATCAACGCCGGGCTCCGCGACAGCCTCGACCTTGCGGGAAGCCGGCCGGTTATCCATATCCAGGAGCACCCGTACGAAAATGTCGGTGTGGACGGCGAACTGCTTTCGGACCGATTCCCGGAGCTGGCGGACCGGAAATTCTATTACCCGCTGGACAGGGACTGACCCAGCTTCTCCTTGAACGCCCGGGTCCGCAGCCGGCGGTTGATCTCGTCTGCGGCATCCACCGCCTCGTCCCACGCGGTGTAGATCTGCATCTTCTTCCCGGCCACAAGATCCCCGACAACGAACAGCCCTGGAATGGATGACTCGTACTTCTCCGAAACGATCGCCTTGCCGGAGCCGTCCACTTCGCCGCCCAGCCCGGTGAGCAGTTGGTTGTAGGCGATGATGCCCAGGGAGACGATGGTTCTGCTGGAGTCGACCCGGGTGCCGTCGGCCAGCACGAACCCCTCCAGCCCGGTCCGGGGCGTCCCCAGGACCTCGGCGATCGGTGAGGTATGGACCGGCATGTCATAGACCGCCATCAGCTTCTCGGTCGACTCGCTGAAATCCGGGTCGGTCCCGTTGGTCAGGATCGGAACCTGGTTGTGGCGGTAGCGCTGGATCATCATGGCGGCGATCGATGCGGCTGTGGAGTTGTGGCCGATGACCGACAGGGTATGCCCCAATGTGCGGTGGCCGTCGCACCGGACGCAATAGATCGCCTCGCCCCGGTTGGCGTACGGGAATATCGGGTCGATGGAGCCGTTGATCTCCGGCTGGACGTCCATAATACCGGTGGCCAGGATGACATACCGTGCACGCACCGCCTGGCCCTCGCCGTACTTCACGACGAATTCCTCTCCGTCCTGCTCCAGGGATGTCGCGATATCCTTCATTGCGGTTCCGATCCCCTGCAGCGGTTCCTGACCGTCGATCCAGGCCAGGGTCGACTTCACCGTGCCGAGGATCGGTCGTTTCATGTCGTGCATCCCCGGGATGTTGTCCACCTCCCCGACCCACATCGCCCGTCCCCGGCGGCTGGTTTTTTTATCTCCCATGAACAATACGGTCCTGTCACAGTTGAGCACGCCCCGGAGGTACGCCATAGCACCGGCGCCGCCGCCTCCGATGACCGCCAAATCGACCTGTTCCATGGTCATGTCCTCACGCCGACCGCCAGGCCGTCCGGAGTCGGGATGCAGGCTGCGATGCAATGTTCCGCCAGCAGGCGGTGGGTCTCGATGACCGACGCGCGCGCCGCCGCATGTTCCTGATCGTCGTCCGCAAGAAGTCCGAACAGGTAGGCGTTGTCCGCCAGTACCAGGCCTCCCGGCCTGAGATTATCCAGTGCCCAGCGGGCGTAGGTCTCGTAACCTTCCTTGTCGGCGTCCACGAACACCGCATCGAACGGTCCCTGTTCGGCAAGGCTGTCGAGGAACTCCCTGCCGTCGCCGGTCAACTGGGTGACCTGGTCCGCCACGCCGGCTCTCTGGAAAACGCCGCCCGCCGCTGCGGCATGGGCCTGCTCCAGTTCCAGCGTCCAGAGACGGCCTTCGGGTCCCATGCCGGCCAGAAGCCAAAGCGCAGAATAGCCGGACAAGGTGCCGAACTCCACGACCTTCTTTGCCGAGGCAAGGTGCATCAGCAGTTTCAGGATCCTGCCGTCGGTAGGCGAGACCTGGATTTTCGGCATCCCGGTTCGCTCCAGTGTGTCAAGGGCGTCGGCGAATGCCGGGCCCGGATCTCCGTAGATCGACTCCAGAAGCTCGTGGATGTCGGGGTTGCCGTACCGGGTGCCGTCACGGGATGCGTCGTCGGCCATGGTGTTCCCTCCAGGAGGAGGATTGTACCTTCCTATTCCAGGATGAACACCTGTTCTGCTGTCAGTGCTTCGGGAGCGACCTCCGGTGAGAAGCGGATGTGGTAGACGTATTCGCCAGGCGGGAGGAACCGGCTGTCCACCGGGTCGGAAAGTTCGGCACAGGATCCGGCCCGAGGTGGTTTCGCAGTATCGAACCGGAAGATCGGCTCACCGTCCCGGGCTACGAACCGGACTACATCCACGGACTTGCCCTTCTTCGGTGAGCACACCCATGTTCTGAACTCCAGGCCGTCTCCACGCCGCACCGGCCTTTGCGGCAGTGGCAGAGCGGCGCTCAGGATCTCCGTACTGCGAGTCGCTCCGGCGACCTGCTTCGCTTTGTCGGTCATGTCCGGAAGTGCGGTCCGGATCCAGGGTTGTCCGCTCCGGAACGGAACCGGGGTGGATAATCCTGCTTCACCAGGTTCGGGGAGGGTCATTTCGAGCGAGCCGCCTCCGAAGGTCCGGGCGTTGCGATCCCGAATGAACGCCCCCAGATGCCACTCACCTGGTTTGAGGCCATCGAGAACCCGCTCGTGGACGATATAACTGCCGGCAACGGCCCCGGTCTCTACGGTCAGTCGGGAGTGGGCCAGCAGTTCCACAGGGTCCACACCCGGGTCGCGGTACATCAGGGCGCCGGTTTCCCAGGCTCCGGTTTTACCCCCGGCAGCCGGCAGGAGAAGCAGTCCTTCAGCCTCCATCGCCACACGGACCGCAACCTCCCAGCGTCCTTTCTTGAGCCCTATGGGGTGGAGGGATGCAGCCAGCGGTACGTCGGTAACATCCTCCGGCGAGCGCAGCACCGCCTGGGCTTCCCGGAGCCAGCGGTCGAAACGGGTCAGGTGCTGAAGCCGAATCCCCCGGGGGATCCTCCGGTCGTGTACGAACACCGCAGCGTGGTACAGGTCGTTACGTCTCAAGGGCGGCGGCTCGACGCCGATACGGTAGATGCAGCGACAGCCGCGGCCGGCCTCCCCGGTCACTGCAGGCAGGAGGTGCGCCGCCCGGTTGTAGGATCCTCCTGAATAGTCGGCCAGGTTGGCGCCGACGTTGATCCCGGCTGCGTTGGCGTCGGACCCGGAGAAGGCGGCGGCGATGGTGGTGCGGGACAGCACCGCGTCGGCGCCGACCTGTTCGATCTCTTGGTTCAGGTCCCGGACGTCGGTGTCACTTACTCCTGAAAAAAGTCTCGCCGGGTACAGTGCGTCGTTCTGGAAAAAATACAGGACCGTCTTGCGGCCCCGGACCTGCTCCAGCCGGTACAGCAGTCTTTGCAGCGCTCCCATGGACCAGGAGCCATGGGAGTATTCCTCCCGAGCAAAACCTCGGCATTTGACCTGGCACGACTTGATGCAACTCCTCATGGACAAGGTGTCCAGTCCGACACAACGGTCGTAACACGCTTCGCACTCGTCCTGGCGGAGTGCCCGCTGAGTGGGAAACGGGTCGAAAAGTACCGGGTCGGTCCGGGCGGCGTCGAGAGTTGCCAGCAGCTCTTCCTTACTGTCCGTAACCTCGGTTAGTTCTTGCAGGCCTTTGACGGAAGTCCAGGCCATGATCTGGACCCGCTCACCCGGCTGCTTGACCTCCCGAACCCAGCGTTCGGCTTCGGCCAGGGCGTTGAACCGCCCGCCTTGGTCCAGCTGGCCGAAGTTGAGGTACAGGATGTACAGCATCGGTTCCGCCGGGACCGGCGGCAGGGAGGTGACCTGTTCCGGTGGGAGCTCTGCCTCCTCAACCACCAGGGTCTCGTCGGCTGTCGGATCGCTGCAGGTGCACAGGTCGTCCACCGAGTACAGGGTGCGGACCTTGCCGTTGATCTTGAGGGTGAAATCCGACAGGGTCAGACCACGCATCGGGAGCCCCTCTGTGTCATAGACCTCCACGTCCAAAAGAATGAGATCGATGCCGGTCTCTTCGATGAAATCGACCCGGTACGGCTCCGGCTCCGGACGGTTGTCCCGGGCTCCATTCGCCCCTGCAACTGCCGCCATAACCAGCAGACAACCGATGGACCGCCTTGTCACCATTCCCATCATGTTCCTCAAATCATACCGGCGGAATAGGGATTGTGGAACGGGGGGGCTGCGGCTTTTGGGTTATTTGCGGATATACTGCCGCATTCAGCAGTCGATGGAGGCCCGCAAGATGAAGAAGCTGTGCTCCCTGCTCGTTATTATGCTGGCGCTGGCAGCGGGGCCGGCCATGGCGAAAAAGAAACCGGCCGCGGAGATCAAGGCGGACGAGGGTCCGTGGAAAGCGTCCACTTTCAGCGGCCTTGCCCTGCGCAACATCGGCCCGGCACTGACTTCCGGGCGGATCGCCGATTTCGCCGTGGACCGCCGTAACCGCAAGCGGTTCTTCGTGGCGGTGGCATCCGGTGGCGTCTGGAAAACGGAAAACGCAGGCACCACCTGGACGCCGCTGTTCGACAAAGAGGGCTCGTACTCCATCGGCACCGTGACTTTGGATCCGGGGGATCCGTCGGTGGTCTGGGTCGGGACCGGGGAGAACAACAGTCAGCGCAGTGTCGGTTACGGTGACGGCGTCTACAAGTCGGTGGACGGAGGCAAGAGCTGGACCCATATGGGCCTCAAGGACTCGGAGCACATCGGCGGCATCGTGGTCGACCCCCGGGACTCGGACCGGGTATTCGTGGCGGCCCATGGTCCGCTGTGGCGGTCCGGTGGTGATCGCGGCCTGTTCCTGACCGAGGACGGCGGCAAGAGCTGGAGCAACGTTCTCGAGATTTCCGAGAACACCGGGATCAACGAAGTGGTTATCGATCCCCGGAACCCGGAGATAATGTACGCCTCGTCCTACCAGCGCCGCCGCCACGTCTGGGTGCTGATCAACGGCGGTCCGGAAGGAGCGCTGTACAAATCGAAAGACGGTGGGAAGACCTGGAACAAGCTGAGCAACGGGCTCCCCGAAGGTGATATCGGCCGGATCGGACTGGCGATTTCACCGGTGCAGCCGGACACGGTCTACGCCATTATCGAAGCGGCCGACAAGGAGGGTGGGTTCTACCGCTCCGTGGACGCCGGGGCCAGTTGGGAAAAACGCAGCGACTATGTCGCCGGCAGTCCCCAGTATTACAACGAAATCATCGCCGACCCGAAGCGTGCGGACCGGGTGTACTCCATGGACACCTGGATGCATGTCACCGAGGATGGCGGCAAAAGCTTCCACAAGGTGGGGGAAGTCACCAAGCATGTGGACAACCACGCATTGTGGATCGACCCGGCCGATACCGATTATCTGCTGGCCGGTTGCGATGGTGGTGTGTACGAGACGTTCGACCGGGGCGCCACCTGGGCGTTCAAGGCCAACCTCCCGGTAACCCAGTTCTACCGGGCGACGCCGGACAACGATGTGCCGTTCTACAACGTGTATGGCGGCACCCAGGACAACGCCACCCTGGGCGGACCATCCCGGACGGCTACCGTCCACGGCATCACCAACCAGGACTGGTTCGTCACCATTTTCGGGGACGGCTACAAGACGGTCATCGACCCCACCGATCCGGATATCCTCTATTCCCAGTACCAGTACGGCGGCCTGGCCCGGTTCGATCGCAACAGCGGTGAACTGGTGGACATCCAGCCCCAGCCGGCGCCTGGCGTGGACGGCTCCCGGTGGAACTGGGACAGCCCGGTGATCATCTCTCCTCATTCCAATACACGGTTGTATTTTGCTTCCCAGCGGCTGTACCGCTCCGACGACCGCGGCAACTCCTGGAAGCCGGTCAGCGGCGACCTCAGTTCCGGTGTGGACCGCAACAAGCTCAAGGTCATGGGCAGAGTGTGGTCGGTAGACGCGGTGGCGAAAAATGCTTCCACTTCGTTTTACGGCAACATCGTGGCGCTGAACGAATCCACCCTGCTGGAAGGGTTGATCTACGTCGGAACCGACGACGGGCTGGTGCAGGTCACCGAAAACGGCGGCGAGACATGGACACGGGTGGCCGACATCGCCGGGGTGCCGGCCAGAGCTTACGTATACGACCTGGAGCCTTCCCTCCACGACGCCAAGGTGGTGTTCGGTTCGTTCAACAACTTCAAGATGGGCGATTTCAAGCCGTACCTGATGAAGAGCTCGGACCGGGGCAGGACCTGGAGCTCGATCACCGGCAACCTGCCGGAGCGGGGCTCGACCTATGCCTTCGCCCAGGATCACGTCAACCCGGATCTGTTGTTCGTCGGCACCGAGTTCGGCCTGTTCTTCACGGTGGACGGCGGCAAGGTCTGGACCGCCCTCTCGGGAGGCATGCCTACGGTGGCTGTGCGGGACCTGGAAATCCAGCGCCGGGAGAACGACCTGGTGCTGGGCACCTTCGGCCGCGGGATCCTGATCCTGGATGATTACACGCCGCTTCGGACTATCTCAGAAGAAACGCTGAAGGCCGGCTCGACACTGTTCCCGGTGAAAGACGCCTGGATGTACATCCCGGCGGTACCGATGGGCATCCGGGGGAAGGCGTTCCAGGGTGACGGCTTCTTCACGGCGCCGAACCCGCCGTACGGGGCGGTCTTTACTTACTATCTGGCCGATGAGATCAAGACCCTTGCAGAGACCCGCAAGGCGAAAGAGAGCGAGATCAAGGAGCAGGGCGGTGACGTGCACTACCCGTCCTGGGATGATCTGCGAGCCGAGGACCGGGAAGAGGAGCCGGTGATCCTGCTCACCGTACGGGATTCGGACGGCAGGGTGGTTCGCCGAGTGGAAGGACCTGTGACTGCCGGCTTCCACCGGGTGGCCTGGGACTTCCGTTATCCCGCCACCGAGCCGGTGGATCTGACACCGGATGATCCCGGGCCGTTCGGAAGTCCGGATCGGGGGCCGATGGCGGCGCCCGGTAACTACACCGTTTCCCTCGCCAGGCGTGTCCGTGGCGAGGTTGCGGAACTCTCGGAGAGCCGGCCGTTCAAGGCGGTTCCCCTGGGTAACGCCCTCCTGCCGGCGGAAGATCGGGAAGCGCTGGAATCATTCCAGCTGAAGGCCGGCCGGCTCAACCGCGCAGTACTCGGCGCCAACCGTTCCCTTTCCGAAGCCTTGGATCGGATCAAGCACCTCAAGAAAGGGATCGACTACACACCGGTCGCCTCGGGAGAGCTGGCCGTCAGGGTCCGGCAACTGGAATCGGAGCTCAAGGACGTTCAGGTTCTCCTCACCGGTGACGGCACGATCAGCCGCCGGAGCGAACCGACGCCACCTTCAATCACCGACCGTGTGCAACGGATCATCCAGGCCCAGTGGGATTCCACATCGGCTCCCACCGGTACGAGCCGGGACGGTTATCGCTTCGCCGCCGAAGCGTTCGCACCGGTCCTGGCCGACCTGACACGATTGATCGAGGAAGACCTGAAGGGACTGGAACAGGATCTTGAATCGGCCGGTGGCCCCTGGACTCCCGGCCGGGTCCCGCGCTGGACCCCTGAATAAATGGGGACATTGCACTTTATATTTCAATACTTATTCCAGTGGCCTCAAGGGAGATAAGTATTCAAATATAAAGTGCAATGTCCCCTTTTTTACGTGATCCGCTTCGCTTCGATGACCGTGAACGTCTCCCAGGCGATTCCGTCCAGATCGATGGCGGTCCTCTGGTCGAACCTGCCTTCAGCCGCCAGGAACCACAGCCCGTCGTGGAGCATCCCTTCCAGTTCTTCCCGTGAGTATTGCTCGTACATGTTGATCTCCATTCCTGGGGCCGAGCATCGAATCAGGATACTATCTGTACGATGATATCGAACCGGAGCGCCGTATGAACTTCTTTGATGACTTGGCCGCCCTGGCGGTGCCCCTGATCTGGATCCTGATCATGGCAGGCCGGTATATGAAGAAGCGGAAGCAAAAGCAGGATTACTACGCCGCCGAGGACAAGCGGTCCGAGATCGACCTTCCGGATAACGACCGGCCCGAGAACAAGCCGATCCATCCCAAGGGAACCAACTGGTGAGTGTGGCCTCTACCTCCCGGGCTTGTAGACTTGCACCTCCTCGGCCAGCCTGAGTCCCAGGTGATCCCGTTCGGTCTCCAGGTCAAATCGGGATTGCAGGTTCAGCCAGAACTGTTCGCTGGTGCCGAAGAACCGGGCAAGGCGGAGAGCCGTGTCGGCGCTGATCGCCCTTTTACCATGCACGATTTCGTTGATCCGCCTGGGAGAGACGGAAATATCCTTGGCCAAACGGTACTGGCTGAGTTCCATCGGCCCGAGGAAATCCTCCTGGAGTACCTCTCCCGGATGTACCGGCTTCATTTTTCCGTAAGCCATAGTCGGCGCTCCCTCAGTGATAATCGACGATCTTTACTTCGTAGGCATCGCCCCGCTGCCATCTGAAACAGATCCGCCACTGGTCATTGATACGAATGCTGTATCTCCCTTCACGTCTGCCCGTCAACTTTTCCAGTCGGTTTGCCGGCGGGATTCGCAGGTCGGCCAGGACTGCGGCAGCATCCAGCGCCACGAGTTTTCGAAGCGCGGTCCGTTGCATGTCTGCCGGGAGTCGACTGGAGCGGCTGCGCCCGAATATCTTCCCTGTTTCCTTGCAGCGGAAGCTTTTGATCATGGCCAATAGTAACGTCATGCGTTAATAACGTCAAGTGTTATTATTTCGCTCAACAAAAAGGGCGCCTGTTGAGGCGCCCTTTCCGTATCGAGCTGTGAACTTCCCGCCTACTCCTGCATGAACGGGTACCGGAAGTCGGTGGGGGCGTCCAGGTTCTCCTTGATCGTTCTCGGGTTGACCCAGCGGACCAGGGTGAGGTAGCTACCGGCTTTGTCGTTGGTTCCCGACGCCCGGCCGCCGCCGAACGGCTGCTGGCCGACCACGGCGCCTGTCGGCTTGTCGTTGATATAGAAGTTGCCGGCGGAGTTGGTCAGAGCGTCGGTCATCTTCACGATGACGTCACGGTCCTTGGCGAAGATGGCGCCGGTGAGACCGTAATCCGAGCCCTGGTCGCACAGCTGCAGGGTCTTATCGAGCCGGTTGTCGGGGTATACGTAAATCGTCAGCACCGGGCCGAAGATCTCTTCACGCATGAGCTTGAAGTCCGGCTTCTTCGCCAGCACCACCGTCGGCTCGATGAAAAATCCCTTGCGGGCGTTGCAGCCGCCGCCATGGAGGATGCGGGCGTCTTTGGACCGCTTGGCGTAGTTGATGTAGCTCCGGATGTCGTTGAAGGCGTGCTGGTCGATGACGGCGCCCATGAAGTTGGTGTACACCGCCGGGTCGCCCATCTCCAGCCTATCGAGATCTTTCTGCATTCGCTTCCACAGCCTGGGCCACAATGATTTGGGGATGTAGGCCCGGGAGGCTGCGGAGCATTTCTGACCCTGGAACTCGAACGCGCCACGGATCAGGGCGGTGGCAAGCTGGTCCACGTCCGCCGACTTGTGGGCGAACACGAAATCCTTGCCTCCGGTCTCGCCCACGATCCGCGGGTAGTACTTGTAGCGGTCGATGTTCTCGCCGATGGTCTTCCACATCCCTTTGAACACCGCAGTGGAGCCGGTGAAGTGCACACCGGCCAGGTCGGGGCTGGCCATCACAGGGTCGCCGACGTCGCCGCCGCTTCCCGGAACCATGTTGATGACACCGGCCGGCAGGCCTGCCTCTTCCAGGATCTCCATTATGAAGTGCGCCGCGTACACCGCCGACGATGCCGGTTTCCAGACTACCGTGTTGCCCATCAACGCCGGCGCCGTCGGCAGGTTGCCGGCGATGCTGGTGAAATTGAACGGCGTCACCGCGAACACGAACCCTTCCAGTGGACGATGCTCCAGGTAGTTCCAGCAGGCGGTGCCGGACTCCGGCTGCTGCATGTAGATCTGCTGCATGTACAGCGGATTGAAGCGCCAGAAGTCGATCAATTCGCAGGCCGCATCGATCTCCGCCTGGTGGCATGTCTTGGATTGGCCCAGGACGGTGGCGGCGTTGAGCACATGGCGGTATTTCCCGGTCAGGAGTTCCGCGGCCTTCAGGAAGACGGCGGCCCGGTGATGCCACGGTGTGGCGGCCCATGCTTCCCGGGCATCCAGGGCTGCATCGATCGCCCGCTGCACCTCCTTCTTGCCGCATTTGTGCCAGTGAGCCAGAACGTGGCCGTGATCGTGGGGCATCACCGCTTTCGCCAGCTTGCCGGTGCGTATTTTGCGGCCGCCGATACGGGCAGGGATCTCGATCGCCCTGCCGGAGAGACGCTTGATCCAGGCTTCCAGCCCTTTGCGCTCCGGACTGCCCGGCGTGTACGGCAGGATAGGTTCGTTGTACGGTTCGGGAACGTCGAAGATACCGTTCGCCATCACTCGATCTCCTACGGATTGGATAAAAGAATGAGTGGCATTCTAGCTGTTTCGGGCAAGATTTGCCGCCGGGCGGGGGAGCGGATCAGTCGCTTTCCTTCAGGGTTTCCTGGACCAGATCGCTGTACTCCGAGGTCGCCTGTTGCATCTGCTGCAGGTTGGGCAGGCCGGTTTCCCGGAGGGCTCCCGCCGCATCGGTCTGGCCATGGTCGGAGACCGGACCGGCCCCTTCCGCGCCAGGGAGCTGTGCCAGGGTCGGGGTGACCGATTTCCAGGATTTCGCCGCCAGCAGCAGAACCACCGCCAGGACTACCAGCAGAACCACCATCCCTACCCCGCTACCTTTTCCTCTCATACGGAGAATGTAGGGCCGTCCGGCCCTGTGTTCAAGAGCCCGGCCCCCGGATAGAATGAGAGCGGGGGTGGGAGAAGCCGGATGTTATTAACAAGGAAGCTGTTCCTGTTGGCGTTGCTGACGGTGGTGGTCTCCCTGCCGGCGGGGGCGACCAGGCCGCATTACCCGTCCCCGGAGGAACAGATCCATCGCAAACTGTCCACTGCACGGGAACGGGCCGGTCTTTCCGCTCTGGAGCGGCGGGATGAACTGGATGCCGTGGCCCGGGCCCGGGCCGGGGCAATTGCGGCCAGACCGGCCAAAAAGCGGCTGGGCGGGTCGAGGCCGGTAGGGGAGATCCTGAAGGATGGCGGCGGCAGTTACCGCCAGGCGGTGGAACGGCTGATCCTGATCCGGAACATTGACCAGGTAACCGGTGTCATGGAGAGGTGGGAGGCCGATAGCGATGCGTGGCAAACAGTCACCACCGCCAGATTTGACGCTGTCGGTTACGGCACGGCCCGTGCGGATGACGGCTGGATAGTGTTCGTTGCGATCATGGTCCGGGACATGGTGATCCGGAATTCCGCCGAGGAGATCGCGGCTATGGAGCAGGCGGTGCTGGAGCGGATCAATCGGATCCGGAAGGAGCGCGGCCTCTTCGAACTGCTGCCGACGGCGGACCTCGCCACAGCGGCCAGGGCCCACTCCCGGGATATGGTGGCGAATGATTTCTTCGGCCACGCCGACCGATCGGGGAAGAAAGCTGTCGGCAGGGTGCGGGCGACCGGTATGAAATTCCGGGGTGTGGCGGAGAACCTGACCATGAACAACAACCCGGACACCCCGGCGGAACAGGCGGTGCAGGACTGGATGAACAGCCCGGGACACCGCCGTAACATCCTGGACGGCAGCTTCCAGATCACCGGTGTCGGCCTGGCGGTTTCCGACGACGGCCGCTACTACTTCACGCAATTGTTCCTGGTCCCGTAATGAGGCCGGTTCGCGGACGGTTCGCTCCCAGCCCTACCGGGGACATGCATGTGGGCAACGCTTCTTCCGCGCTGCTGGCCTGGCTGTCGGTCCGGGCCCGGTCAGGCGTCATGGTCATGCGGATGGAGGACCTGGACCTGCCCCGGGTCCGGCCAGGCTCGGCGCAACGGATCCTGGAAGATCTTAGATGGCTCGGCCTGGACTGGGATGAGGGACCGGTGTCCCAGTCGGATCGTTTTTCCAGGTACGACGCAGCCTTCCAGAAGCTCAAGCGAGCCGGCCGGGTCTATCCCTGTTTCTGCAGCCGCAAGGATGTGGCCGCCGCCGCCAGTGCGCCTCAGGAGCCGGGAGATGAGACACGCTACCCGGGTACCTGCCGTGACCTGCCGCCGGGACAGGCGAAAATTCGAACCGCAAACGGTGACCGCCATGTCTGGCGTTTTCGGGTGGAGGCGCCCTGCGCTCCACCTTTCCAGGACCTGGTCCACGGTCAGCAGGGCGGACCGGGAACCTCGCCGCCGGGTGATTTCATTGTTCGCAGGTTTGACGGGACGCCCAGCTACCACCTGGCGGTGACGGTGGATGACATGGAGATGGGCATCAGCGAGGTAGTCCGGGGTGATGACCTCCTGCCGTCGGCGGCGAGGCAGATCCTCCTGTTCCAGGCGTTGGAAGGCGAGCCGCCGGTATATGGCCATGTACCGCTGATTCTGGGACCGGATGGCGTTCGATTGTCCAAGCGGCACCGGGGCGTGACAGTTCGGGAACTGAGGGCTTCGGGCTGGACCGCAGGGCAACTGGCCGGGGAGTTGCTGGAGCTGCTGGGGCAGAGGGGGCCGGGGGAGCATTGTGGATTGGAGGGCGTGCTGAACCGGTTTGACCTGAGAACGGTAAAAGCCTGTCCCGAAGGGATATTTTGGATTAATTGACCTTTTTGGCCCAGTTCTCAAGATAATTTTATAGCTTCTTAAAACGTTAATAACAATATTTCAGGTAGGCGCCATGAATGAACAGGGTTGAGGAATCCTGCCGTAACGGAGTACCGGCCTATGTTGACTGAACCAAACACTGAGTCCCAACCGATGAAGCGAATTCTGGTCGTGGATGACGAGAAGGTCATCAACCGGGTGGTGTCGGATATCCTGCGAAAGGAAGGTTTTGAAGTCATCGCCAGTTACGACGGCCATGACGCTGTCACCGCCTTCAAAAAATTCCGCCCCCACCTGGTCATCATGGACGTGATGATGCCGAAAGAGAACGGCTACCGTGTGGCACGCCGGATGAAAACCGCCTGCAGGGCATGCCACACCCTCCGGGAGCCGAAGATCATGCTTCTTACGGCCCGGGACCTGAGCCACGACCCGGCCAGGGAGAACACCATGCACCTGTTTTCCATGGCCGATACCTACATGTACAAACCGTTTGTTGTGGAAGAACTCCTGGAAAAGGTCCGAACGCTATTGCAGTCGCCTGCGTAGGAGGAGGTCATTCCAGGGCTTCCGGCAGCCTTGGAACGGTCTCCTCCGCTTCAGCCAGGGCGAAACCCAGAACCGCCATGGCGGCCACATTCTTCGCCAGAAGATCAGGGTCGACCTTGTCCAGCGTATCGGCCATGGAGTGGTGCCAGTCGAAGTAGTATGTCGTGTCCTGGCGCTGACCGATCTGGGGAACGCCGTAAGGTTTCAGCGGAGAAATGTCGGCGCCGCCGCCGCCGTCCCGGACAGCATCGGCTCCGATGACGGCAAGGGGCGCCGCCCATTCCGTGAGCAGTTCCACTGCGCCTGCACCGGCGCTGACACCGAACCCGAGGGGGGCTCCTGCGCCTGCGTCCGACTCCAGTGCGGCGACGATGTTCCCCGTCTCCGCGGCGTGGGCCAGGGCGTAGGCCTTCCCTCCCCATAAACCGTTCTCCTCTCCGGTATAGAGGACCCCCCGCAGGGAGCGTCGCGGCGTCAGGCCTGCTGCACGGATGATCCGGAGGCTCTCCATCACCATGATGCATCCTGCACCGTCATCGATGGCCCCGGTGCCCAGATCCCAGGAATCGAAGTGGCAGGCCAGGATGACCACCTGCTCCGGTTTCTCACGGCCCCGGATTTCCGCCACTACATTGGCCGATGCGGCCATCGGCAGGTTGCGGCAGCCGAGCTCGAAATGCAGCGTGACCTTTTCGCCTGCCGCCAGCAGACGCTGGATCAACTCGCTGTCTTCCGCCGAGATCGAGGCGGCTGGAATTTTCGGAATACCGTCCTCGTACCGCATCATGCCGGTGTGTGGCAGGCGGTAAGCTGCGGTTCCGAGGGAACGGTTCATGGCGGCCACCGCCCCCAGCTTCGCCGCCTCGGTGGCGCCGGTGACCCGGTAGGTTGCCGCCGAGCCGTATCCCGCCTCCCGGCCGCCGTTCCGGACGATCGGCCGGGTGTACAGGACGATTTTGCCCCGGACCTCTTCGCCCAGCAGCTTCAACTCGTCGTAGTTGTCCACCGCCACAACCTCTGCCGTGATCCCCCCTTCCGGAGTCGAAATGCTGCCCCCCAGTGCGGTGATGACCACCGGGTGGACCGTCGGGGAAACCACCCGGGCTGTCTCTTTGCCTCGCACCCAGTGCGGGACCGCGACCGGTTCGGTGTGGACGTTTTCCTGGCCGTCGTTGCGAAACTCCTCCGTCGCCCACTCGATCGCCTTTTCCAGGTTGGCGGAACCTGTGATCCTGGGACCGATTCGGTCGGTGAGCCAGGCCAGCCGGTGGTAGGCGTGATGATCGGCCAGAGCGGCTTCCAGGATGCGTTCTGCGGCGGTCCTGTCCCGATCGTTCCCGAGGGCGGTCGCCGGCGGCATGGCCAGCAACGCGGCCAGGAGTACGATTATTGCTTGCATGAGTCCTCCCGTGTGCGACAGATCATTATGCCATGCAAGAATGTATGGCCAGAACAGGAGGCCCCGATGATTCTGAAGCCGTTTCGTGGCTGGCGCCCGGCGGAGGAGCTGTCCTCCAGGATTCCCAGTTACCCGTATGACGTAGTCGGGCCGGACGAGGCCCGTGAGGCGGTACGGGATAATCCGTATTCCTTCCTGCATGTGGTCCGGCCTGAAATCGATCTCCCGGAAGGGGTCTCACCCTACGACGATCAGGTCTACGCCATGGCCGGTGTGAATCTCCGCGGGATGCAGGACCGGGGGTGGCTTGTCCAGGATGAAGCGCCGTCGTTCTACATCTATCGCATGACCATGGGAGCGCATGTCCAGACCGGGCTGGTCGGGGCGGCGTCGGTGGCGGAATACGACGACGGCAGGATAAGGAAGCACGAACACACCCTGCCGAAGAAGGAGGATGACCGGGTCCGCCACATGGAGGCGTTATCGGCCCAGGTCGGGCCGGTGCTGGTCGCTTACCCGGATAATCCTGAAATGGATCACCTGGTCAATGAGATCACCGCCGGCGCGCCGGCAACCGACTTCGTAGCTTCGGACGGTATCCGGCACCAGCTCTGGCATGTGGATGACGGCTCCCTGGTTGACCGGATCGAAAAACTGTATGCCTGCGTGCCCGGCAGCTACATCGCCGATGGCCATCACCGGGCCGCCGCTTCGTCCAGGGTTGCCGCGGCGCGGCGCGAACTGGGCGAGGGACCGGAGTCTGCTTCACAGTATTTTTTGACCATCCAGTTTCCGGCAGGACGGATGCAGGTTCTGGAGTACAACCGGCTGGTGCGGGATCTGGGCGGCCTGGACGCAGGCGGTTTTCGCCGCAGGGTCGTGGAGGCCGGGTTCTCGCTGAAACGCTCCGAGGCCGGCAGGAAGCCACCCGGGCGGGGCTGCTTCGGCTTGATTCTGGAAGGGGTGTGGTATCTGCTGCAGGCATCGCCGGACATGGTCAACGGGACCGGCCCGGTGGATCTGCTGGACGTTTCCATCCTCACCGAGCACCTTCTCAAACCGGTGCTGGGGATCGGGGATCCCCGATCGGACCCCCGGCTGGAGTGCGTCGGCGGCATACGGGGAGCGGATTATTTGGAACGCCAGGTGAGTACTGGCCGGTTCGCCGCCGGGTTCGTGCTGTACCCCACCAGTATTCAGGAGGTCATGGCCGTCGCCGACGCCGGGGAGGTCATGCCGCCTAAAAGCACATGGTTCGAGCCGAAAGCCCGTTCAGGCATGGTATTCCGCGAAATTTAATTTCGGGGACAGGCACCTTAACCCGGGTTTCGGGGACACCCTTCCAGCAGCCAAGAGCAAGACTTCTGAGCTGAGGAGGCAGGTCTCAACCTCCACGCTTGCCTGATCTCCTGTCTTATCACTAGCCGTCGTGGGATGTCGATTTGGAATAACCCTTCCTGACGGGATATACCAAATCGACATCCTCCGACGGCCGTTCAAGGGCGCTGCAATCGAAGAGCAGGCTGTGCCTTCATGCGAACAGTCGTATGGGCTGACTGCGATTATCGATGGGTGTCCCCGAAACCCGGGTTAAGGTGCCTGTCCCCGAAACTAGAGAAGCATATGGCGGAGCTTGTTCCGGATGACGGTGTGCAGATTCGGTCTCCGGTTGAGCAGCCTGAGCGCGGGCAGAGGAAGCAGTTGCACCATCTGCTCGGCAAGCGGAAGAGGCGTCCGGACATGACAGATAATTTCCAGCAACACATCCGGTTTGTCCTTCCAGCGCTGGCTGGCGGCGATCTGTTCGAGAGTCCGAGACATCAGGTGGATGTTGTCGAGAAGAGCAAGAAGCTCCGATTCCCGCAGATGTGGATTCCTAGCAAGCGAATCGAGAACCAGGGGATGTACTTCGTGAAGGAGAATTTCTCGCTCCGATGAGCTGAGAGATCGTATGGCTATGGTGGTCCGCAGAGGCACCGGGATCAATCCGAGGGCGTTCCGGATCTCTCTTGCCGGGGAGCCCGGATTAATGTGGGATAACGGTCCAGGCGGGTTCCTCTCTATCAGACGCTGTAAAATTGATTCCAGACGGAGCCGTTCCTCCTGAGTGATCGAGTCGAACTCCAGCGCCAGGGCAGTGCTGGAATTGTCCTCATGCTCGGACACTCGAGCGACCCGACCGGACAATTCCGCCTGCAGGTCACCGCTGGGTGCTTCCAGCCGGAAGCTCACCGTTTCGTCCGCCGGCCAGGGGATCCCCCCTACAAGCATCACGCCGGTGCGGCTGAGATCGTTGGCCGTACACGGGTAATCCCGGCCACGGTAATGCACCACCGCCGGGATACCGGCCTTGAATCTGACTTTTCGGTCAGGTGCCATGGTTTTGTCCAGCTCCCTGAATATCCTACCTGAAATCGGGCTCCGAGAAAGTAGACCAACGCGGGTTCCTATCCTATTTTGATTATGGTGGTTATGGGTGTATTTTCGCGAGCATGAATTTCCAGATCGACATCGACCAGAACATTCTCAAGATGGTGGCCCACCTGGATCATTTCCGGGGGGTCTGGTCCGGGGGGGCAGGCATCCCCGCCACCCGGCGTGCCCGGCTCCGTGAGGAGGCCACGGTTCTGTCCACTTTAACCGCCTGCACTATGGGCGGGGTTGCCGTGACCGAGGAGGAAATTCGAAATGCCGGGGCCGACGGAGTTGTTGCATCACCGAAGCACCAGCAGGTCGTGGGGTTCCTCACAGCTCTGAAACGGGCCCATAGTGATAACGCCGCCATGGTGACCACCCGGACACTGCGGGATTACCACGCCATTATCCTGGGCTGTCCTGACAATGCTTTCATGCCCTCGGACTGGCGGACAACGCCGTACGACCGGGAAGCGTTTGATTCCGACGGCAACGCCCTGGGACGGGTGTTCACCACCCTGCCACCGCACGCCGTGCCTGACTCCATGGAAGATCTGGTGACCTGGCTCGAGCTGGAACTCCACGGTAGAGAGAACCATCCGCTCCTGGTGATCGGCGCCGTTTCACTGGCCATGACCGCCGCCAGCCCGTTCAGCAAAGGCAACGGCCGCCTGGTCTGGGTCATGATCGCCCGGCTCATGGAGCGGGCAGGTTATGCCTACGTGCCGTACGCCAGGCTGCTCACCGGAGAGCTGCGGGAGCGAACCGCGTACTACGATGCCCTGGACCGTTCCCAGAACCGGATCTGGAGTGGCGATGCCGACCTGCGCCCCTGGCTGACGTTCTTCCTGGAGACCCTGGTCGGGCATGCCGATCGAGTACGGGCAATCGCCGAGGTGGAGCACGATTCCACTTCGTACTCGCCGCTGCAGCGTAAGATCGTCGAAATCGTCAAGAAACACGGCAGCGCGGAAGCCGGTCTGTTGATGCGGACCACCGGCGCCAACCGCAACACCCTGAAGGACAACCTTCGCCGCCTGGTGGACCGGGGCAACCTGGAACGGCTGGGGAAACGCCGGGGCACCCGGTACCGTATACCAACCGACCTGTAAGCAGGCTCTAGCCTTCAAGCTTGGCGTGTACCGTCCGTCGAACCTCGGCGGCCGTTTGTTGCGCCTGTTCCAGGAGTTCGGCCTGGCGGGCCAGCATCCGCTCGGCAACCGCCCGGTCGGTCAGGGCCGGCACATTGATCAGCACGTTCATGGCCGCCCCTTCCGCCGCCGCAAGGGCGCAGGCCCCTGCCACGCCGGCGTCGGACACCGAGTTCGGGTTACCGTCCCGAGCAACGCCAAGGGCCAGTTCGGCTGCGATAACCGACCGCTCCAGCACGTCCAGGGGGACCTGTGTTGCAAACTGATTGGCCGCCTCGATGGCAGCCGTCCGGGTCGCCTTGTCGGCGTCGCTGGACCTGGGGAGACGCATGGCCGCCAGGACCTGGTTGAACGCGTCGGTATCCCGGTCCACCGCATCCATGAACCAATCCTTGAGGTTCTGGCCGCGGCAGCCCAGTTCCTGCATTGCGGGACGAGCCGCCTCCATACCTTTCTTGGACCAGGTCAGGCCGGCAACCATGGCGGAAAGACCGGCTGACAACGATCCACACAGGGCGGCAACGCTGCCCCCTCCAGGTGCCGGCGAGTCGGACGCAAGTTCATCGGCGAACTCGGTCAAGGGCATCTTTTTCAGGCCGCCTGCCGCACCCCGGTATTTGAATTCCACGATCTTCTCGTCCGGGTCGAAGGGGGAGAGTTCGTTCAGGCCAAGGGAGAGAACGGCTGTATGAATCCGTTCCTTGACGGCGACACCGGTGGTTCGGCCCTGCAGTTTGAGGTAATGGTCCCCGGCCGCCAGGATCGCATCCAGAGGGATCAGGCCGACCAACTCGCTTCCGGTTACCCGCAGGCCGAGCCTGGCCGCCTCCTCCCGGCAAGCGTCAAATACATCATGGACGGGAGAAACCTTGTAGTTGGTCAGGTTGAATGACAGCTGGGCCCGGCCGAACTCCTCGATGTACCAGCCGACTCCACGAACGTTCTTGAAACGACCGGGAACCCAGACCTGTTTGCCTTCGGTGTCCCGGACAATCTTGCCTTCGGCGTCCCGTTTCAGCTTGCCCTTCTCCCGGATCTCCATGGCGACTTTCTTGGCCAGCCCCTTGTCCCTGGTGTTCAGGTTGATGTTGTAGGCGATGAGGAATTCCCGGGCTCCGATGGCGGTGGCGCCGGAACGGGCGTTGAATTCCGCAGGTCCGAAGTCCGGCTTGAATTCCGGCTTCTTGAGCTTGACCGCAAGCGCTTCATACTCGCCCTGGCGGACGTCGGCCAGCGAGTTGCGCTCTGGTCGGCTGGCGGCGTTTTCGTAGAGATAGACCGGGATCCCCAACTCCTCTCCCACCCGTTTGCCCAGCTTCCTGGCCACCTCGACGCAGTCTTCCATCGTTGCGCCCTGCACCGGCACGAACGGGCATACGTCGGTCGCTCCCATCCGGGGGTGCTCCCCGGTGTGACCGGACATGTCGATCAGTTCCGACGCCTTCCGGATCGCACGGAACGCAGCCTCTTCCACGGCATCCGGGGTTCCGATCATCGTTACTACCGTTCGGTTGGTGGCGGCGCCTGGATCCACGTCCAGCAGGAGCGCCCCCTCGGTGTTCCTGATCTCCGCGGTGATCGCGTCGATCACGTCCGGGTTCCGGCCATCGCTGAAGTTCGGTACGCACTCGATAAGCTTCATAAATCGCTCCCAATAGCGGTGTTTTTTCCGATGATGGAGAAATTTTACCGGATCGATACAAATCCTGCCCGGGCCGCTCCCGTATAGTGGACTGTTGCCCGTGAAATCAAATCCCGGACTGACCGTTAATACAGATATCCGGGTTCGTTTGGGGTCATTCTGGAACCATCGGGTGTTCCTGGCCGTTTGTACTGTAGAACGGAGAACATTTGCCCTCCGGGGGGCGAACGACATAGACGGAGGCAACCGTGAATAGCAGGACTTGGTCTTGGCTGGTGGTGTTCCTGGCTGTTTTATTTCTCGCAGGCATGGGGGTAATCACCACCGGCTGTGACGGGAATTCCGATTCCGAAGCCTCCAACGGCTCCACCGATCCTGCCGCTGATGCGGAAGCGAAAGGTAAAGGCGAGGACGAAGACGACAAGGAAGAGGCTGTTCCGGTCGAGGTGGTGAACCTTGCCACCGGCCAGATCGAATCGGTCCTGCGCTATTCCACCAACCTGGAGGCGGAGAGCCAGGTGCAAGTCCACGCCCAGGCTGCGCGACAGGTAGTCAAGCTGCTGGTGGAGGAAGGGGATAGGGCCGCCCGGGGCCAGGTCCTCGTACGCCTCATGGATGACGAGCAGCGCAACAACCTGGCCATGGTCCGCAGCGAGCTGGACAAGGCCAACCGTGAGTACGAGCGCAGCCAGCGCCTGTTCAGGGAAAACCTCATCAGCGAGCAGCAGTTCAACGATGCGACCTATGAAATCGACCAGCTGAAAATCCGAGTCGAGAATGCCGAGCGGGAACTTGGATACACCGAGGTCCGGGCGCCGATCGCCGGAACCATCACCTCCCGGCTGGTGAACCTGGGGGACCAGATCACGGTTGGACAGCACCTGTTCGATATCGTCGATTTCGATTCGATCGTGGCAAGGGTGTATGTGCCGGAGAAGCACCTCCCGGAATTGCACAAGGGTTTGTTGGCCCGTGTCAGCTCCCCCAGTCTCGGAACCCGCACCTACCAGGGTCAGGTCGATCGCATCGCCCCGGTGGTGGATCCCAAGAGCGGCACGGTGAAGCTTACCGTCGCGCTGGGTGGGCAGACCGGCCTGCGTCCCGGCATGTATGTGGACGTCGACCTGGTGACCGCATCCCACGAAGACGTGGTGCTGGTACCGAAACAGGCGATTGTATACGACAACGACAGGATGTTCGTCTACACCCTGGAGGGCGAAAACCGGGTCCGGCGGGTGCTGCTCGAGGCGGTGCTGACCGACAAGGACAATATCGAACCGTTGGAAGGGTTGAACGCCGGTGACCCGATCATCATCGCCGGACAGACCGGTCTCAAGGACGGCACCCTGGTGGAACTGCCGGCTCCCCCGGAGGAAGCGGTGGCGGAAGCCGGAGAACCGGCGGATGGTGAACCGGAGGCGGCCGAGGCGGTGGAGACCGAGGTGGAAAAGGCTGGAGAACCTCGGGACGAGGCGATGCTGGCCAGTCAGTCCGACGAAAGGGCGAGCCGGTGAATCCGAAGGAGCCCGGACAGGCTTCGCTGCACAGCTTCCCCACATCAAGGCCGGTGGCGATCCTCATGATCTTCCTGGCGGCGGTGGTTTTCGGCGCGCTCAGTTACGGCCGGCTGCCCCTGATGCTGATGCCGGAGCTGAGTTACCCGACCCTGACCGTTCGTACCGATTATCCGGGAGCGGCTCCGGAGGAAGTTGAAGCGGATATCAGCCGCCCTATCGAAGAGGCCCTGGGGGTGATCGGCGGGCTGGCCAAGATCAGCAGCATCAGCCGTGCCGGCATCAGCGATGTGGTCCTGGAGTTTTCCTGGGACATGGACATGGATGATGCCAGCCAGGAGGTCCTGGAGAAGCTGGACCGGGTGTTCCTGCCGGTGGAGGCCGAACGTCCCCTGATCCTGCATTACGACCCCTCCCTCGATCCTGTTCTGGAGTTGAGTCTGTCCGGCAAAGGGGAGCTCTACGAAGGTGAGTCGGGGTTGCGCCGCCTCAGGAGGATCGCGGATATCCAGTTGCGGAGGCTTCTGGAGCCTGTGAAAGGCGTAGCCGCCGTACGTATCCGCGGAGGTCTCGAGGAAGAGGTTCATGTCCTCTGTCATTGATCGACTGGCCCAGGAGAACATCAACCTGGCCGGAGGAACCATCAAGGACGGCAGGACCGAATACCTTGTCCGGACCATGAACGAGTTCGAGGATCTGAAGCAGATAGAGGAAACGGTGATCGCCTCCTTCGACGGCCGAAATGTCCGTATCCAGGACGTGGGCAGGGTGGTTTATTCCAACAAGGACCGGGAGATCATCACCCGCACCGATGGCGGCGAATCGGTGCAGATCGAGATTTTCAAGGAAGGGGACGCCAACATCGTCAATCTGGCCAAGCGGGTCAAGACGATGCTGGGCGAGGATACCCGGGAAGATATGCTGGCGTGGTCGGAAGCGCAGACACAGACCGTTCCGGAAGGTGAGGACAAGGCCGAGGTCAAGGAAATCGCCGGTCTGGCCGCCGACCTGTTCAAGACCGAAGGGGTTTTTCTTCAGCTGGTCGCCGATCGCTCGATCTTTATCGAGCAAAGCATCAAGGAAGTGCGCAATACGGCGATCCTGGGCGGCCTCCTTGCGATATTCATCCTCTTCCTGTTCCTGCGCAACGTCAAGGCGACCACCATCGTGGCGGTCTCCATTCCGATTTCCCTCCTGATCACATTCGCGCCCCTGAATCTGCTGGGCGTCAGCATGAACATCATGTCCCTGGGCGGTCTCGCCCTTGGGATCGGCATGCTGGTGGACTCCTCGATCGTCGTGCTGGAATCGATTTTCCGGTGCCGTGAGGAAGGTGACGATATCGTCTCCGCCGCGGTAAGGGGCACTCGCGAGGTCAAGGGCGCCGTCCTGGCATCCACTTTGACTTCCATCGCCGTCTTCCTGCCGATGGTATTCGTGGAGGGCATCGCCGGACAGGCGTTCGGAGACCTGGGCATGGCGGTAGTGATCTCCCTGCTGGCCGCGGCGGCGGTTGCGCTATGGTTCATTCCGATGCTGGCCAGCCGCAAGGGCGTGGATCGCTCCGGGCTGATCGGTGGGCAGAAGCTCGGTGAGGGTCTGAAGAGTTTCCATTCCTGGAATGTGGTCAAGGCCGCCTTCGGTAACGCGCGGCTATGGCTGAAAATATTCGGTGCACCCTATTTTGCCATCCGCTTTGTCCTGGGAATCCTGTTCGAGGCGATGGGCAAGATCGTCCTGCTGGTCTGGACTCTCCTGGTCCTGACGGTCACCCGTTTCCTGGCTCCGTTTTTGGGGATCGTGTTCGGCGCCCTGATGTGGCTGCCGGTCCGGATCACCAAGGCGCTGCTGAGCAGTCTCGGCTCAGCCTACCCCCGCACCCTGCGCACCGTTCTGGCCCACCCGGGTCTGGTACTGCTGGTGATGGCCGGCTGCATGTGGGCAACCTGGGAGATCGGAACCCGGTTGAACAGCGAACTGCTCCCGGAAGTTCACCAGGGAGAATTTACCGTCGAGGTGGCATTGCCGGTGGGGACGCCGCTGCCACGGACCCGTGAAGTGCTCTCTCCGGTGGAACAGGCGATCCTGACCGAAAAGAAAAACATAAAAAGCCTTTTGCTTACCCTGGGTTACGACTCGGCTACCTCCCAGAGATCGGATGAGGGCGAGCACACGGCAAAGTTCAAAATCATGTTGGACGACAACTCCCGCGGCGCGGCCACCGAGGAGGCGGTGATTGGTCGGATGCGGGACCGTTTCGCGGCAATCCCGGATCTTGACGTTCGTATCCTGCGGCCGGTGCTGTTCAGCTCGAGAACCGCCGTGGAAGTGGAGATCGAGGGCGACCAGCTGTTGCTGTTGCGCAAGGTATCGGAGGAGGCCCGGGCCGTCCTCGCCACCCTTCCGGAACTGGCGGATGTGGAAACCAGCCTGCGCTCGGGAGCACCTGAAGTCCAGATCATTTATGATCGGGACCTGCTGGCCCGGTTCGGCCTCAACATCAACGAGGTCGCCCGGCTGATTCGGAACAAGGTGCAGGGCTATGAAGCGACCCGGTACAACCTGAAAGACCGCCGTATCCCGATCGTGGTCCGCCTGGGAATGGAGGATCGTGAAACCGTGGAAGAGGTCCGGGGTCTGGTGGTCAATCCGGGCGGCGAACGTCCCCTCCCGCTTTCAGCCGTTGCCGACGTCATTCTGGGCGAAGGGCCCAGCGAAGTCCGCCGCGTGGACGGCCAGCGTGTCGCCCTGGTTCAGGCCAACCTGGCCGGTGGATCCCTGAGCGCCGCTTCCGCCCGTATCGAGGATGCCCTCAGGAGCCGTGTCCAATGGCCGGACGGCATGAGCTATACGCTGGGAGGCCAGAATCAGGAATGGGAACGGAGTCGGAGCAGCCTGTGGCTCGCACTCGGCCTCAGCATGTTCCTGGTCTACGTGATCATGGCGGCCCAGTTCGAGTCACTCATCCACCCGCTGGTGATCATGTTCACCATCCCCCTGGCGTTTCTGGGCTCCCTGGCCCTGCTTTGGGCCTTGAATATCTCCCTGTCCATCGTGGTGTTTCTCGGCATGATCATGCTTGCCGGTATCGTGGTGAATAACGCCATTGTGCTGGTGGACTACATCAACACCCTCAGGGCCCGGGGGATGGAGCGCACCGAGGCGATCGTGAAGGCCGGATCCGTCCGGTTGCGACCGATCCTCATGACCACCGCCACCACGGTGCTGGGCCTGCTGCCGATGGCCCTCGGTATGGGGGACGGCGCGGAGATCCGGACGCCGATGGCGTTGACGGTCATCGCCGGCCTGCTCAGCTCCACCGTGTTGACGCTTCTCCTGATACCGTCGGTCTATGCCATATTCGATTCCATGAAGCAGGTCGTCCTGGGGAGGGGCGTCGAACCGCAGGAGACCGGACGGGACAACCTGCGGAAAACCGGTGTTGAAGGAGCGACGTCGTGAGCCCCCATGACGTAACTCGGGAGACCGCGCTTCCCAAGTTCTCCCTGAACCGCAGGATCACCGTGCTGGTCCTGTTCGCCACCACCCTGGTGGTCGGAGCGATCGCCGCTATCGGCATTCCGCTGGAACTGTTCCCGGCAGGGTTCTCCGCTCCGTTTCTCCAGGTATACATTCCTTACAACGACGCACCTCCCAAGGAAGTGGAACAGAAGGTCACGTTACCGCTGGAAGCGGAGATCAGTACGGTCAAGGGCATCAGCCAGCTTGTGTCGGTCTCCCGGTACGGTTCCGCCGTCAGTTTTATCGAATTCAAGCAGTCCACGGACATGGATGTGGCGTACCGCGAGGTCCGGGACAGGGTGGAGCGGGCCAAGGTGGAGTTTCCCGCCGAGGTCGACCGGGCGTTCGTACAGAAGTTCAACAGCTCCGGGATACCGGTCCTGGTTGTCGGCATCGCAGTGGATTCCGAAGTGTCGGATCTTTACAACCTGGTCCAGGACCGGATCGTCAAGCCGATGTCCCGGATCGATGGGGTGGCCAATATCCAGCTCGACGGGATGGAAGAGAAGGAAATCCTGATCGAGCTGGACCGCCGCAAGGTGGCGGCCAACGGACTGAATATCTACGAACTGGCCCAGGACCTGGGCGGCGACAATTTCACCATGTCCAGCGGTACGGTTCTGGAGGGAGCCGACAAGCTGGCCTTGCGCTCCATCGCCCGGTACGAATCGGTGGAGGCCTTGAACAATCGCAAGGTCGGTCCGTCGGTCCGTCTCGGGGACGTCGCCACGATCCGATACGAGGAAGAGGAGAAGGATTACCGTGCTCGAGCCATGAGCGAGCCGGCGTTCGCCTTGATCGTCATGAAGGAGGGTGACGCCAACGCAACGGAAGTGTGCCGCAAGCTGGTGGCCCAGGTTGAACGGATGCAATCCGACCCTCGCCTGAGCGGATTCGAATCGATCGTTCTGTTCAACCAGGGGGCTGTAATCGAGGAATCCCTGACCACCATGCTGCAAAGCGGCATGATCGGCGGAGTCATCGCCGGCATGGTCCTTTTCCTGTTCCTGCGCCGGTTCCGCATGACTCTGATCGTCTCGCTGTCCATCCCCCTGAGCCTTCTGATCGGGCTGACGGTGATGTTTTTCGCCGGCGAGACTCTGAATTTCCTGACCCTGTTGGGATTGATGCTGTGCGTCGGTCTGCTGGTGGACAACTCGGTGGTGGTGGCGGAAAACATCTACCGGCTGCACCGCAGCGGCTCCGAACGCCGTGATGCGTGCATCAACGGCGCCGGAGAAGTCGCCCTGGCCATCACCATGTCCACCCTGACGACCATCGTGGTATTCCTGCCGGTATCCCTGGTGGAAGGCCCGGGCCAGTTCTTCCTGACCCGGCTGGCGATCCCGGTCTGCGTATCCCTGGCCGCCTCGCTGCTGGTGGCGCTGGTGTTCATCCCGTTGTGCGTCTACCTGACCCTGCCGGAAGCGGTTGCCGCAGCCGGGGAAGGGCAGGCGACGGGGCCGACCCTGGTCCGCCGGTTCCACACCCGCCTCAATCGGGTACTGAGGCGGTTCTATGAGAGTGTGTTCGGACGCCTGAATCGTAACTACAACAAGATGCTCGGATTCTTCCTGGCCCGCCGCCTGGATCTGGTCATCTGCCTCCTGGTGGTTTTTGCAGCCACCGCCGCCCTGCCGATGAAGGATGTCAAGGTGGTGGAGAATCAGGAGGAGGAAGCCGGGGGATTTACGCTTTATGTCGAGATGCCGCCCAACTCCACCCTGGATGAAGCCGAGACCTGGTTCCTGGGTGCGGAAAAGACGATCGAGGGCATGCAGGAGGAACTGGGGCTGGAAGGCTGGTTCCTGTCTCACGATGAGGAGGGCGGCGAGCTGCATGGCTGGTTCGACAGCCCCCATTCGGTGAAGATCACGGCCCGGGAAGCGACGGAAAAAGTCAAGGAGGAACTTCACGTCATTCCCGGCATGGAACTGTTCACCGGACAGGAAAGCGAGACCGAAGACGATAACAGCATCGCGACGTACCCGGTCATGTTGTACGGCGAAGACATCGATATCCTGGAGGAAACGGCGCGCAAGCTGGAGGCGATGTTTATCAAGATCGACGGAGTTCTCGGCTTGCAACGGCGGTCCGACCCTCCGCCCAACGAACTGGGGCTGGTGGTGGATCGGGACCTGGCCCAGCGCTACCAGGTCAACCCCCAGGTCGTGGCCGGTGTGGTCGGCTACGCCCTCCGCGGCGCCGACCTGCCGAAATATTATGACGACGGCAAGGAGATACCGGTCCGCATCCGCTTCCAGGAGGAAGATCGCGAGAACCTGAATAACCTGGAAAATTTCCTGGTTCCGACCCAGACCGGAAGCGCTCTGCCGTTGTCCGCCGTCACCGATGCCAGGTTCCTGCCGGCCAGGAACCGGATTTTCCGCCTGGACAAACGGGCGCTGCGCCGGATCACCCTGGAATTGGAAGAGGGCACGGAAGAAGAAACCACCGCCCGTCTGGCGGCGTTGTCTTCCAGGATCGACCTGCCCGAGGGTGTGACGCTGGGGGCCAACGTCACCAGGATCTCCTTCAACGACGACGTCAGCGCCATGATCTTTGCGGCAATGCTGTCGGTGGTGTTCATATACCTGCTCATGGGTTTCCTGTTCGAGAGCTTCATCCTGCCGCTGTCGATCATCCTGACCATCCCGCTCTCCATCATCGGCGTCTACTGGATGCACTTCGCGGCCCAAAAAGACCTGGACATGCTGGGAATCGTCGGCATTGTGTTGCTTATTGGCGTCGTAGTGAACAACGGGATCGTGCTTATCGATTACGTCAACCGGCTGCGGGCCGGCGGGATGTCCCGGGCCGAAGCGCTGGCACAGGCAACCGACAGGCGGTTCCGGCCGATCATGATGACCGCCATCACCACCATCGGCGGCATGATCCCCCTGGCGTTGGCAGGCAGCGGGGGAGGCGACGACGGGTTGAGTTACACCAGTTTCAGCTTGACCCTGATCGGCGGCATGACCACGGCGACCCTGCTGACCCTGTTGGTGGTGCCGGTGTTCTACACCTTTTTCGACGATGCCCGCACGGTGCTCGTACTGGTGATGAGGAGGACCCTGGGACCGGCGTCAGCCGCCGAGGGTCACCCACAGCAGGCCTCGGAAATCGCCCTCTCGGAATCCGACTGAATTGTCGTCGGGGTACATCTCGGCAATCTGAACCTGGACCTCTTCCGCGATGATCTCACCGTGGCAGGCCAGGCACGGCTTGCCCACGTAGAGTGGTTCGACATACCCGACTGTTGCATCATCGATCCGGACGGCTCGGGGCGCCGCGCCGGGGCCGGCTTCCAGGTACTCCTTCAGGAGCGGTTCAAGCCACGGCTCCGGCGCATTGACCGGATTGCGCAGTCTCAGGGCGGTCCTCCCGATCCCGACACCGTCCACCGACATTTCCGCCGCCAGTTCCGGTGCGCGGATGCTGCAGGCCCCGATCGCCTGTCCCGGCCCGTCGGCCAGACCTTCCTTGAGAGCAGCCATGAGGGTGGACTTGAATTCGGCCGCCAGACCGGCAGCCTCCAGGACGGTTTCTTCCGGTATTTCGCCGGGGCTGTCCTGTCCGGCGCAGCCGGTCAGAAGGCATGTCAGCGATAGAAGAACGGCGAGCGTTTGTTTTTGCATCATGGCATGATTGTACCCCTTTTGTCCGGTATCGGGGGGCAGGCCGTTGCGGTTGGATCTCCTTGCTTCTGTCGTCATCTGGGGATGGACCTTTGTTGCGACACGGGTCTGCCTGCAGGTTCTGACACCGGCGGAAGTGTTGACGCTCCGTCTGTGGATCGCCATCCCGGTTCTGGCGGTCATCGCCACAGTCCGGAAAAAGAGACTGTCCGTAACCGGTCGCGAGCTCGGCCCGTTGCTGACCGGGTCCGCCCTGCTGACTGCCCATTTCCTGGTGCAGATCACCGGGCTGAAGCACACATCGGCCACCAATACGGGCTGGATCATCGCCGCCATACCGCTGGTCATGGCGGTGCTGTCGTTCCTGATCCTTGGCGAACGGCTCGGGAAGCGGGAGCTGGCCGGCATCGCCATTGCAACCCTGGGGATCATCCTGCTGGTTTCCCGGGGACGGGTCGGGGATCTGGCCTGGTTGAAGAGCACCGGGGACTGGCTCATCCTTGCTTCCTGTCATACCTGGGCGCTGTTCACAATCGCCACACGGGATCTGACTCGGCGGCGGGACCCCCTGGTTGTGACCCTGTTGCTGATGATCCCCTCTGCGGTGGTGATGACATCCTGGACCTTCGTTCGGTCCGACACGGCACGATGGCTGGAACTGCCTGCCGAAGCGGTTGTGGCGCTGCTGTTCCTGGGGATCCTGGGCACCGCCGCCGCCCACCTGTTCTGGCAGCGCGGTGTTGCAGCCCTGGGTGCCTCCAGGGCCGGAATCTACCTGTTCCTGGAGCCGCTGGCGACTACAGCTCTTGCGGTGCCGTACCTCCGTGAGCCGTTCGGACCGTTTACCGCCGTCGGCGGCGGGCTGGTTTTGCTCGGCGTGTGGTGGGCGTTTCGGAGGAAGGACGGTGCTTCCGGTCGATCAGGATGAAGTCAGGATGGTCTGCAGGCCGTTGACGTACTTGGAGAATCGGCCGACCCGGACCGGGATGTCGGAGACGACCCGTCCCAGGTCACGGAACGATCTGTCCACAGCCTTCGCTTCCACAATCATCACGTCCGGCAGGTTGGCTTTGGCGGTTCGGTTGGGGCTGCGGGACAGGCGTTGGTCCAGTACGGCGAGGCCGGTGTCCAGCGTGATGCGGACCCGGCCGTCCCGAGAGACGAAATACTCCCTGTGATAGCGGTTGATGATCACCGGCTCAGGATGGTTGTCAAGCCACTGTTGTGCCTCCATGGGGAGGCGGTCGCGCAAATCGCGGCCGATCTGCCGCCAGGTCCGGCCGAGGAACGGCAGTCCCCGAACCGCATACGTGGTCTTCCAGCCGAGACGGTTCTTTTTCTGTTTCAATTCAAGCTTGCCGTCAAGGGCCGGCTTGTCGGAACCGTACCATCTCAGGCGGATCTTGGTGCGTTCGCTCACACCGGACAGGTTCTCGGCGTAAGTCACCAGGTCGAAGTTGTCGAAATAGACGTTGTTGACCCGCCGTGGCGGGTAGGCTACACGGAAACCCTCGGCGTGTGTCTTCACCCAGCCGTGCATTCTGTAAGCTTCGGGGCGGGGCACGACGAATTTGATCTCGTACCGCAGATCATCCAGGGGAATCGTCATTTTTTCATATACCCCTCTTTGTACAGGGCATCGACGTCCAGATCTTCCGCCGGGATCTCCCGCCCATCCACAACCACTCTGCTGCCGGTCTGGGCGAGAGCCTTCTCGCCGGCGCCGGATACGTCGACTTTGTCGGCCACAAGTTCGGCCGGTCCGTACTCCGGCTTTTTTACGTACGCCATCAGCCCGACATGGACAATGCCGGTCATGACGCAATCGTGGATTGTTGTTGTAGAACGATCCTTGCTGACCACACCGGTGCCGGCGTTTTCAATCCGGATGAGGTTCGCGGAAAGCGTACTGGCCTCGCCGACGGAGATCGCCTTGTCTCTGATCTCGCGGAAGACCGTCCCTTCCACCTCGATGTCGGAACCGCTGAAATCGATCCCGTCCCCTCCGACGCGCTCCACGGTGCCACCTGTAATTCTGCCGTCGGAGAAGTCACCGTCGAAGGCATCGGAGCGAGTGTCGTTGAAATCGCAGTCGCTGAGCGAAAAGCTGCTCCGGATCGTGTTGAGGGCGTCTTCGGCTTTTGTGCCGAGGAAGGATACGTGATCCAGGTCGATCCGGCTGTCGT
Source organism: uncultured Acidobacteriota bacterium (assembly GCA_945787955.1). Lineage (GTDB taxonomy): Bacteria > Acidobacteriota > Polarisedimenticolia > Polarisedimenticolales > Polarisedimenticolaceae > Polarisedimenticola. Next base: position 53,011 of record CALZKF010000004.1, read on the forward strand.
GGAACGTAAGCCCTCCGGTCATGGTCCAGTCGCCCAGTCGAAATCCCGAGGTGTTGGTGATCTGCACCCAGGCCAGGCTGGAGGTCGCTCCATCACCCAGCACAAGGATGCCGGGCCAGCCAGCTTCGCCGCCACCGGAAGGTTTGAGGATGACCGGCTCGGTTTCGGTGCCGTTCATGACGACAGCGCCACGTACCAGGACCGCACATTCAGGTCCGAATCTCAGGGTCGTGCCGGCTTCAACCCGGAGTCCCGTGTCCCGGGGCAGGATCAGGGGGCGGTCTATCTCGAAGTTGCCGGGGCCGACCTGGAACATGCCGGTGGTCGCATCGAACGTCAGCAGGCCATGGTCGGCCAGCACCTCGTCGATAGTCGGATGCGGTATGGCCGGGGATACGGCCGCTTCCGGATACTCCATGGCGATGAATCGGTACTGTCGGTCCTGCCCGACGATTGAGGCGAGCCCTTCGATCAGGAGCGGACCAGGGTCGGCAGGCTGGACCGGCAGTTCCACACGGCGGTAGGCCGGGGAGCCGCCGAACGGTGTCGGCGGAAGTTCCAGGCTGTCCGGCAGGGTCAGGTCTTCCGGCTGAACCCGGATCTCACCGACGGAGACCTCAACAGGCAGGAGGTTGGCGAGCTCAAGGTACTGCCGGTCACCGGTCCGGATCAGCCGGGCCTGCACGACCTGCGGGTAACGTGTGTCGGCGGTGTGCAGGGCGTTGCCGAACCCGAACAGTGCGTCGTTGTCAACGGTCTGAAGAGCCTCTGCACGCTGGATGATCGGGTCGAATGCAGAGCACCGGCAAACTCGGATCGGACCCGGGGGTCCGCCAGGAAGCGGTGACAGATCGGCTCGTTCTCGAGCAGAAGATTGCGGTCGATGTGATGGGCCTGCAGGTTCGCATCGAAGCCGATCGGTTCCAGTTCCCGATCCACAGGGTTGTAGTACAGCCGCAGGTTGTGCCAGCGGACGGCGTGGATGGAGCCCCAGATCTCCGAGAGAGCCAGGAAACGGCCCAGAAGTTTCTCGTCGAATACGTCGGAGGCCGGCAACCGCCCGTCCACAAATCCCCGGAGGAGGGCTCGCGCTTCACGGTAGTCTGAAGTCAGCGCCGGGCTTTTGGCGATCCGGCCGGTCTGGAAGGCTGAAATGGTGGCGGTTTTGTAGTTCTCGTAAGGTCCATGGGCTTTGTTGATCAGCATGTTTTCCCAGAAGAGTGACTCATCAAACTTCAGGACCACCCCTTCCCTGCGATCCTGGGATTCCAGCAACTCCTTGCTGAAATGCTCCTCCAGGGCCATCAGACCCAACTCCTTGCCGTTCCTGACCACATTCACGAAGCTGTAGCGTGGCGCCAGGATGCCCTCATCCCGCAGCGAGTCCATAAACAGCGGCTCGGCCTGGAAACCGCGGGTTTCAGGTGCCTGGATGGAAAACCGCCTCATACCGAGGATCGCATCACCGCCACGGACCTGGATCCGAAGGGACCATTTCTCGGTTTCCAGGTGATCGGGCAGGTCGCCCTTCAGCCGCAACCGCACCCGGTGGGTCGCCGATCCGTGCCGGATCTCGGCCCGCACCAGGTCATCGGAGCCGGTTACCAGCAGGCCCTGGGCCAGGGCCTCGTCCCGTTTCCGGTGGATCTGTTGCAGGCTCTCGAACGGAATATCCAGGATCAGTTTTTCGGGCTCGCTCCCTGAGGTTGCGGCCGCAAGCCAGCGCCCCGGCGCTCCGGCCACCGCCGCAACGGAGGATGCGACGGAAGCGCGGCCGGTCAGGGATTGGAGGTTGGGCCTGATGAAATCGAGGAACGCGAATCCGGCTGCGAACATCACGCCGGACCACACAGCCAGAAGCGCCAGAAGGATCACCAGTCGATATCGTCGACGTCCCGGCAGCATGGGGCGCTGCTTGTTCGTTCGGGATCGGATCAGCATGGATCTAAACGCTTGGCAGGCGGTTTTGATCGATGAACGTCAGATCAATTCCGGGGAACGCCACCCGCAGCTCGTCCAGCATGGTAACCAGGCTGGTTTCATGCTCGATGTCCACAAAGAAAGTCGCGTCAACCTGGCCTTCCGCCGTATCGACCCGGCGCATATCCTGGGACAGAGTGTGCTTACCCAGGATCTCGGTCACCAGGTTGAGGAAATTGCCCTCGCCGACTTTTTCGCTGTACCGCACCGACAGAAACATGCTTTTCTGGTCGATCCGCCGCCCGGCACGTTTGTACACCGCTACGATCAAGAGGATGACCGCGGCGGCCATCAGCGTCGCTCCCCTTCGGTCCGCACCCAGTCCCAGTCCTACGGCGATCGCCATGAAAAGATAGGCCAGTTCTTCCGGCTCCTTGATCGGTGTCCGGAACCGGACGATCGACAGTGCACCGACCAGGCCCAGTGAGAGGGCCAGGGAGGATTTCACGACACTGATGATGAGGATCGTGGTCAGCAGGATGAACGGAAAAACCTGGGCAAAGGCGCCTCGGTTCGAAAGGGTGGATGCGAATTTGCCGAAGTGCCACTTGAGGACGCCGGCGAGGATCGCGCCGATGACCAGGTTGATCAATAGATCGGTGATTGCCAGCGGCTCTCCCGACGACAAAAAGCTCAGTTCCTGCATGTTCAATTCCTAGTAAATGGATATGCAATGCTTAAGCTGGAAATATACTCTACAGGAGTAGCCGGGACAATGGCGGATTACGTCATGCCAGAGGCTCCATGCCGGTCTTGCCTCCATACCGGGGCATATCGTCGGTAATTTCATGCCAGTCCGCCTTGTGATCGACGTAGACGTGGGCGCCGGGCGACCTCTCGATGTCGCCGTTGATCACCGCTCTGGCGATATGGATCTCGGATTCCCAGCGCGGCCCCTCGTAGAACAGGGTCGTGCCGCAGTGCCTGCAAAAGGAGCGGGTCGCGCCGGTGTCGGTCCGGTAACGCACCAGGTTTTCCTCACCGGCGGTGAATCGGAACTGCTGCACCGGGTAACCGACCCAGGTCACGAAAGCGGCGCCGTGAGCCCGGCGGCAGTTTTGGCAGTGGCAGTGGGCGCAAAAACGGCCGGGAGGTTCGACCTCGAACCGGATCGCCCCGCACAAGCAGTTCCCGTCATTCATGGCGTCTCCCGGGGACGGCGGTACCAGGCAAAGTAATGCGGCACCGGCGGGTCCTGATCGTCGTCGTACTCCACGAGATGCTGCCGAACAAGACCGGCTTTTTCAAAACCGTCGAGCTCATGGCGGTCCAGCGGCAGAGGGAACTCATCCTCCCTCTCGCCGGAGTTTCGACTGCGGCAGGAAACCAGTACCACACCGCCTGGTGCAACCATGCCTGCGATGGCGTTCAGTGCACGCAAGCGGTATTCACCGGGCAACGCCTGGATCGTGTTGCATTCGAACACCAGGTCGAACCCCGCTTTCCATTCAGGCGGGTGTTCGAACAGGTCGGCGACCAGGTAATCGACCCGGCTGTCCGGATAACGCTCGCGGCACATCCGGATGGCGGTTGGTGCGATATCGAAGGCGGTCACCCGGTAACCGCAGCCGGCCATCGCCTCGGCGTCATCTCCCAGGCCGCAGCCGATGGTGATCGCCTGCTGTTCCGGTTTCGGGGCAGGATGATCCTTCATCCAGGACACCAGGTGGGGGCTGGGCGCAAGGTCGGCCCAGTGCACCGCGGAGAGATCGTCGCCGGCGTTGCGGTAAACCGAATCGAACCAGCCGGTCGGGTCGTCCCTGTGGTGATGGGAGTCGACCATCTTCCGGAATTGTTTCTTTGCCGCGTCGTCCATATGACCTTCAACTTACCAGTTCAAGCCGTCCGGGTCTAACGTAGCAGCCGCGGGCCCGGAGGTGCGTCCGCTTCAGCCGGGTCACTGATTGGGAGGCTTTTTCCATGAATATTTTGGAGCGTGTATTCAATTGACGGCAAACGGTTCGCTCAAGGTAAAGGTGCCGATGGCGATCTCGAACATGTTTCCGTCCGTATCCCTCATGAGGTAGCTGCCGGACATGGTGCCGAAGGAGGTCGGCAGGGGACAGAACGACGTGTACTCGTGTGCCGCACCGGACTCCAGCACCGGTTGCCGCCCGACCACCCCTTCGCCACGGACGTGTTCCTCCTGGCCGTCGGCGTCGGTGATGATCCAGTGCCGGCTGACTAGTTGCACGGTTCGGTCGCTCTCATTCGTGATCCTGATGTGATAGGCGAACAACCAGCGCTTCTGTTCAGGCTCGGATTGCTCCGGAACATACTCCGCCCGTACTTCGACCCGGATTCCATCGGTTACGGCCTCGGATATGGACATCTCGCCTCCAGACTCATTCAGGCCGGTAACCGGCTTGCTCTACAGCGGTTCGCATCGCTTCCGGTCCGGTCCGTTTCGGGTCATAACGTACCCGGGCAGTCCCCGGTTCCAGGACAACTTCCACGTTCAGGATCCCGGGAAGTTTACCAAGGGCGCGCTCTACGTGGCCAACACAGTTCATGCAGGTCATGCCCCCGACGTTGAATACGGTCTCTGCTTCTGATTTTTCAGGATCCATCGTCGCTCCGTCCTCCTGGTCGCGAAACCGGCGCAGGCGCAAGCTGTTGCCCACCACCGATACGCTGGAGGCCGCCATGGCCGCCGAGGCGATCACCGGTGAGAGCAACCAGCCGGTCCAGGGGTACAGTAATCCGGCAGCAACAGGAATGCCCAATATGTTATAGCCGAAAGCCCAGGCCAGGTTCTGCCGGATCGTCCGCAGGGTCTGCCGGGACAGGCGCAGAGCGGTGAGGATCGCCGTTAGTCCCGGCCGCACCAGGGTGATGTCCGAGGCCGCCTGAGCGACATCGGTGCCGGTGCCGATGGCGATCCCGAGGTCGGCCTGGGCCAGGGCCGGGGCGTCGTTGATACCGTCTCCGACCATGGCGACCCGGCCTTCCTGTTGCAGCTTTCGGATGGTTTCCAGCTTCTGGTGGGGCAGGACCTGGGCCACGACCTCATCGATGCCGACGCTCCCGGCCACGGCCCGGGCTGTTTCAAGGTTGTCCCCGGTGAGCATGACCACGCGCAGTCCCGACTCGCGCAGGCGGCGAACCGTCTCCGCCGCCTCGCTCCGGGGCGGATCGGCCACCGCTACAAGGCCTGCGGGGGTCCGGTCTACCGCCACCTGGATCACGGTTCGTCCCAGCGCCTCCATCCGCCGGGCTTCCGGCTCCAGCACCGAAGTATCGACTTCCTCATCACGCAACAGGCGACCGGTCCCTGCCACGACACGGTGGCCGTCGACCGTGGCCACCAGACCGAAGCCTGGGCGGGCCTCGAACCCGGTTGCAGGCGGAATATCGATGTGGCGCTCCCGGGCGGCGGCCAGGATCGCTCCGGCCAGAGGGTGTTCCGAGAGCGCCTCGGCACCGGCCGCCAGTTGAAGCAAACGGGAGCGGTCCGGGCCGCCCGGGGCAACGAACAGATCGGTAACCTCCGGCCGGCCCAGTGTCAGGGTACCGGTCTTGTCCAGCACGATGGTGTCGATCCTCCCTGCCGCTTCCAGCGGGGCGCCGCCCTTGATCAGGATGCCGAGTTCGGCTCCCCGCGTAGTTCCCACCAGGATCGCCGTCGGTGTGGCCAGGCCCATGGCGCAGGGGCAGGCGATGATCAGGACCGAGACGGCGTTGATCACGGCAAAGGCCATCCGGTTGTCGCCGTCATAGAGGAACAACCATCCCAGGAATGTAGCTGCTGCGGCCAGGAGCACCACCGGGACAAACACGGCGCTGACCCGGTCCGCCAGCCGCTGGATAGGAGCCGACGAAGCCTGAGCGTCCTCCACCAGCCGGATTATCTGCTGCAGGACCGTATCCTCCCCGGTGCGGGTGACACGGAACAGGAATGATCCGTTGCCGTTGATGGTGGCGCCGGTGACCGGGTCGCCGGGCCCCTTGGCCACCGGCATGCTCTCCCCGGTGACTATCGCCTCGTCCACGACGGTCTCGCCCTTCACGATCTCCCCGTCCAAAGGGACTGCTTCCCCCGGCCTGACACGGACCATCTCCCCGGGAACCACCTGTTCCACCGCAACCGTCCGTTCGGTTCCGTCACGAGTAACTTGGGCGGTGCGGGGCTGGAGGGACGCCAGCCTGCGCAATGCCTCGGTACTTTTCTTCCGTGCCCGGGCTTCCAGCAGGTTCCCGAACAGTACGAGGATTATGATCGCCGCCGTCGCTTCGAAATAAATCGGCGGCTTGTCCACACCGGTGGCGGCACCCAGTCGGTCGGGCGCCAGCGTGGCGGCCAGGGAGTACAGGAAGGCGGCGCCGGTCCCCAATGCCACCAGCGAGTTCATGTTGGAGCTGCGGTGCAGCAGGGCTGCCCAGGCTCGCCGGTAGAACGGACCGCCGCCCAACAGCAGCACCATGGCGGTTAAAGCAAGCTGTATGAACCGTTCCCCCGGGAGATGAAGCGCCCCGTGAGACATGCCCAGTACGATGACCGGAATGCCGAACAGGGATGCGACGATGAGCCGGCGCCGCAATTCTGCGGTCTCCGCATCCTCCAGGGACCGGGCCGGGCGTCCCGGGGTTTCCCCGGTGGCCAGCTCGTACCCCGCTTGCCGGACCACGCTGTCCAGCCGTTCCGCCGTGACCCGGTCCGGCCGGTAAACCAGGGAGACCTTCCGGGTGGCGAAGTTCACTACCGCCTCGTCGACGCCGGGAGTGGAGCGCAATGCATCTTCCACGTGCCGGGCGCAGCTGGCGCAGGTCATCCCGCCAACCGGATACGTCACCTGCCGGGCCGGTGGCTGCACTCACTCCTCCTTCAGGATGTCGCTGTCCAGTAGAGGATCGTACCCGGACTCCCAGACCCCCGCACTTCCGGGCCGTTCGGAACCGGCCGAGCGGCGGAAAATCGATCGGAACCAGCCTGGTTTTTCCTCCGGTTCGATCTCCAGGGTGCTGAAACGTTCCTGGACCATGCTCTGCAGGGACCGCAGGGCGCGGAAGTAATCCGTCGGACGCCAGATCCGCCAGCGCGGCCTGGAACCACCGGTTGATCTGCAACGCATCCTGGCCGCCGCCCCGATCCTGAGGGTGACCACGCCGTTGACCAGGCCCTGGCCCAGAGGACCGAGGATCCTGGCGCTCCATGCTCCGGTCATCTCCGAGAGGGCGGAGGCGACGTGGTCGCTGACGTACTCCAGGGCTCCGGCCATGGCAGCGGTGCCCAGGACATCCCGACCGACCTTCATGGTCCCGAGCAGGCCCGGCCTGCCGTAATACAGATCGGCCAGCCTGGAGATCAGATCGATGTTTCGCCCCAGGGTGATCAGAAAGTCCATGAACACGCTGGGTGAAACCGCGGTGGCCACCGCCACTTCCACGGCCGCCCGGCGGATGAGGCGGTTCGCCTCCCGGTCCAGGGGGGCGGTGACCTGGTTGAGAATCGTCTCGACCCTCCGAGACAGTGCCTGGGCGGCCCGGACAGGGTCGGCGGCGTCTTCAGCCTCCAGGCCGGATTCCAGTTCGGCCAGGGCGGAGGGGATGGCGTCACGTGCCTCGGCGGGCAGCCGGGGGTTGCGCTCCTGCCGCAGCAGGTAACGGCGCGCGAACCGTAGGAATTTCCGCTGGTGCGCCGGGTTCCAGCCTTCATTCACGTCCGGAAGGAGAGGGGGGGAGAGCACGGTCGGGTTCCGCAGGTACCGCAGGAAGCGGTATCCGGTCCAGCCGAGCACGATGGCGGCCAGCGACCCGGTCACGGCCCAAGCCAGGGCCGGGTGCAGGCGAGCCACCAGGTCGAACAGGTGCACCGCTTCAAGGATCACCAGGATGGTGACGGTTGCCGCGGCGGCCCACAGCAGGCGTCGGCCGATGCGGTAAGCCCGGCTCCAGACGCTGGTAAAATTGTCCAGGGGCAGATCAATGGTGGACATGGTCTCTCTCCTTGCCGTCAGTTCAAATCGTCCCTGCACCCGGTACTGCGCGCCATGGCTATGGCGGCGGTGAGCAGCCCGGCAAATGCAGCGAAAGCTGCAACACCGCCGAGCCCGACCCAGCCGGTCACAGATTCCGGTCTGAGGGTACGTCCTACCGCCTCCAGGAAAGCGAAGCCGGCTTCCGGATCGCCAAGGGCATTCAGCAGCGCCAGGGCTGCCAGGGCGAAGACAAATCCGGCTGTGAATCCCAGGGAGCTCCGCATCAGCAGCACGTTCCTGGTCAGCGGCTCGCTCAGTGCCGGTGCCTTGACGTCGAACTCCGGCTCCCGAACCGACCAGGGCACGAACCGGGCCAGCAAAATCATCCCGGGGATCCCTGCCACCATGGTGAACCAGAAGAAGTTCGTCCAGCCCACGGCATGGACGGTATAACCGCAAACCGGGCCGGCCAGGATCCTGGGTAGACCGAACAGGCTGGAGAACAGGGCGTACTGGGTGGCGGAGAACCGTTTGTGGGTCAACCGCAGGAGCAGCACCCCGAACGCGCCCATTCCCAGGCCGGTGGTCAGGGTTTCAAACGCCATGGCGCCGTACATCAACGGGAGGTTCACCGGCAGGTTCGCCACCAGGATGTAGCCGATGTTGGAGAATATCTGGAGGAATCCGAACAGCCAGAGGGAACGGCCCAGGCTGAGTGTGTTGGTCAGGGCTCCGCCCAGGAAGGTGCCGCTCAGGGTGAAAGCCAACCCAAGGGTGGCCAGGCCGGCACCTCGATGGAGTTCGTTGTACCCCATGTCGTTCAGGAACGGTCTCAAAAGGGACTGGGCCAGGTTGTCCGACAGCTTGTACATGATCACGAACGCCAGGATCGGAAGTGCCTGGTGTCGTGACAGCAGTTCCAGGAACGGGAGCCACACCGCGTCCCGGAGCGATCGCGGCGCTATGACGCGTTCCTCCGCTTCCGGCGCCGTCACGGTGACAAGCATCATCGGGACGTACAGCGCCGCCAGTCCGATGCAGACTACCGGCCAGGAATGCAGGCCGGTAAGGGTAATGGCCAGCCCTCCGGCTGCGAACATGGCGCCGCGGTACAGAGCAGTCCGCAATCCAACCGCTACGCCCTGCTCTTCCTTACGCAGGACATCCACGGCGTAGGCGTCGATGGCGATGTCCTGGGTGGCGGAGAACAGGGCCATGGCCAGGGCCAGGGCGAACAGGACCCAGGGAGTGTCCGGATTGTCTCCCAGGCCGGCCATTGCCAGGGTCAGGGCCAGAAGACCGATCTGTGCCAGCAGGGTCCATCCCCGCCGCCTCCCCAGGCTGAGCGGGGAAAACCGGTCCATCAGCGGCGACCACAGGATCTTGAACGACCAGGGCGCCTGGGTCAGTGTCATCATCCCGACCAGACGGATATCCACGCCGTTGTCCCGCATCCAGTCCGGAATGGCGATCCAGACCAGCCCCAGGGGCAGCCCGGAAGAGAACGAAAGCAGGGACACCGACAGGGTCCGCCACGAGCAAAATGCCTGAATCACCCCGCGGAAAAACCCTGCTCGGGCTTCCGGGGAATCTCTGGTGTACAATTTTTGTTTCATATTCAGGGAATGATCATAACCCGGTGGAGAGTCGATGAAGCTATTGAGACGGGTGCTGTGGGTGGCTGCGCTGCTCATGCTGTTCCCGGCACCTTTCACGGTGGCCGGTCTTCAGGAAGAGGGCAGCACTGCGCCGGAATTCACCCTGAATACGCTGGAAGGCAAGCCGGTGAGCCTGTCCGAGTTCCGGGGCCGGCCGGTTGTCCTGGAGTTCTGGGCCACCTGGTGCGGTCCCTGCCGACACCAGTTCCCGAAGATGGCCCGGCTTCATGAGCAGTACGAAGGCGAGGTGCAATTCCTCATGGTGAATACGGCGGAAGACGCCGCCACGGTCCGGGCCTTCGCCGAGCAGGTGGAAGTGCCGGGGATCATCCTGATGGACCCCACCGACAAGGTCGGTGAGCGTTACGGGACACGGATCCTGCCGTCGCTGTTTTTCATCGATGCTGACGGGGTGGTCCAGGCTGCGGTTCCCGGTGCGCTGAAAGACGTGGAGCTGTTTATGAATTACATGATGGGGCAGGCCGGGGACCGAGCCGTGAAATGACATACAATGGGCTCCCCACGGAGGAGACCCATCCATGAAACATCATCGCATCATCCGAACGCTGGCGATCGGCGCTGTACTGGTCGCATCCCTGTCGTTCACATCCGCCCTCGAGGTTCAGGTGGAAACCTACACGCTCCCCAACGGCCTCACTGTGACCCTGCATGAAGATCACAGCCTGCCGCGAGTGACAATCAACACATGGTTCGCCGTCGGTTCCAAAGACGAAGACGAGGGCCGGTCCGGGTTCGCCCACATGTTCGAGCATCTCATGTTCATGGGAACCCACCGGGTGCCGGACAATCAGTTCGATGTCCTCATGGAAACCGGAGGCGGAGCGAACAACGCTTCCACCAGCACCGACCGGACCAACTACTACAGCTGGGGCCCGCCGGAGTTGCTGCCGACCCTGCTGTGGCTGGATGCGGACCGGCTGGCGGCGCTGGCCGATGCCATGACCGTTGAGAAACTGAACCTGCAGCGCAACGTGGTCCGCAACGAACGGCGCCAGGGAGTGGAGAATACGCCGTACGGCATCGCCGAGGAGATCCTGGCGCCGGCGTTGTACCCGGAAGGGCATCCTTACCGGCACACCGTCATCGGCAGCCATGAAGACCTGGAGGCAGCCACCCTGGATGACGTCAAGAACTTCTTCAACACACACTATGTGCCGGGGAACGCATCCCTGGTAGTGGCCGGAGATTTTGATCCGGATGAAGTCAAAAAGGTCATCGCCGCTTCCTTCGGCGCAGTGCCGGCACGGCCGGTCCCTTCACCGCTTCCGGCGCCTGCCGCCTCCCTGTCTCGGGAGGTGCGCCACGTGGCTGTTGACAACGTCCAATATCCCAGGCTGTACCTGGTGTGGCATTCGCCGGCCAGTTACAAGGACGGCGACGCCGAGATGGACCTGATCGCCGATATCCTGGCATCCGGTGAATCGAGCCGCCTGTACAAGAAGCTGGTGATCGACCTGCGGCTGGCCCAGGACGTCACTTCCTACCAGTACTCCAAGGAACTGGGATCCGAGTTCCATGTGGAGATTACCGCGGTTCCCGGCGCCGATCTCGAGAGGATCAAGGCGGAAGCGCTTGCCGTGATCGAAGATCTCAAGGCCCACGGACCGACGCAGACCGAACTGAAACGGGTGTCGGCAGCCATGGAGTCGTCGTTCCTTCAGCGCATGGAGAGCCTGGCGGCCAAGGCCGACAGCATCAACCGTTACCGGCACTACCTGGGAGTCGCCGACGGTTTCCAGTGGGACCTGGACCGTTACCTGACCGCCGACGCCGACGGTGTCCGCACCTGGGCCGGCAAGGTCTTCGGCCAGGGGCGGGTCGACCTCCGGATCCTTCCCAGGGACGCCACCGTGGAAGGCGCCGACCTGGACAACCGGCCGGAGCCGTTCGCCACCGGCGAGTTCACCCCTCCTTCGCCGCAGACGTTCCGGTTGTCGAACGGCCTGACCGTTCACGCCCTGCCCCGGCCCGGCTCCGGTCTGTTTGCCGCCGAGATGCTCTCTGACGGCGGCGAGTACACCGTACCGGCGGGTAAAGCCGGACTGTCGGTGCTGACCGCCACGCTCCTGACCGCCGGTGCCGCCGGTCGCAGTGCAACGGAATTCGCAGATGCGGTAGCGTTGCTGGGAGCGAAGATCGACGCAACAGCGTCCGGCGCCACCTTCTCGGTTTCCGTCAACGGGATCGGATCGCGGATGGAACCAACCCTGGACCTGTTCGCCGACGCCATGTTGCGGCCGAACCTCACGGAAGACGATTTCAATCGCGAGAAGGAATTGCAGCTGGCCGGAATCAACGCCCGTGCCGATGACCCGGTGACTCTTGCCGGCCTGGCATCCCGGAAAATCATGTTCGGCGCCGACGATCCCCGCGGCCGGCCGACGGCAGGGTACGGCGCCACGGTTGCGTCCCTGACTGTGAGCGATGTGAAGGAGGTTCTTCCCGGGATGCTGAACCCGCGAGATGGCCGGCTGCTGGTAGTCGGTGATTTCAGCACGGAAGCACTGAAAAATAGCCTGGAGAAACGGTTCGGCAAATGGCGAGCTCCGAAGGCCGCAGCGGTTGCCGCACTGCCGCCCCTGGTGCAGCCGGCTCCCGGTCGTTTCGTTTTGCTGGACCGGCCTGACGCGCCACAGACCGTGGTTTACATCCTGCGGCCGGTGCCGCCGCTCCGGGCGGACGATCCGGCCGGGCGTGCGGTCCGGGAAAGCCTCAACGTTCTGTTCGGTGGCAGTTTTACCAGCCGCCTCAATCAGAATCTGAGAGAAAAGAACGGTTACACCTACGGCGCGTTCAGCCGGTTCCTGCAGGAAAAGGACCAGTTCATGCTGTTCTCCGCATCCCGGGTGCAGACCGCCGTCACCGGCCCGGCTCTGACGGAGTACCGTAACGAGTTCGCCCGCCTGGCCGCCGGCGACGTTACCGCAGATGAGTTGACCAAGGCGGTAAAAACCGCGCGCCAGGATGTAGTGGACAGCGCCGGAACCACCGGGTCGCTTTTGGCCCTGTTTTCCGGTCTCGCTTCCGACGGCAGGCCAATGGACGATAGCGCGACTTATCTCCGCTCCCTGGCAACGGTCGATCTTGATCGCGCCAATCGGGAGGCGCGCTCCGGCCTCTATGACTGGGACAAGCTGTTGGTGATTCTGGTAGGGGATCGGGAGGCGGTTACTTCCCAGCTGAAGGAGGCCGGCTTCCCCGAACCATCGGTCTATTCCGCCAGCGAACTGATGTAGGGTCAGTTCAGACCGAATTTCTTCATCTTGTAACGCAGGGCATCCCGGCTGATTCGCAACAGCCGGGCCGCTTTGCTCTGATTGCCGGCGGTGGATTCCAGGGCCTGTCGCACAAGCTCGAACTCGGCATCCTTGAGGGAAACGCCCCCCTCGGGCAGAACGATGCCGGAGACGCCTGATGCCTGGTTCGTTGCAGCGGTTTTCGACCGTCGGTTGCGGTCCCCGTCGAACTGCACGATCTCTTCCGGCAGGTCGTCCAGGTCCAGTTGGTCCCTGGTCTCGAGGATCATGGCCCGTTCCAGGATGTTCTTGAGTTCGCGGACATTGCCCGGCCAGTCGTAATTCATCAGGCAGTTCATCATCTCGTCGCTGATACCCTGGGTGTTCTTGCGGAATTCCTTGTTATAGCGGTTGATGAAATAGGCCACCAGATCCGGGATGTCCTCTTTCCGGTTCTTGAGAGCCGGGAGGTGGATAGGGATGACCTTGAGACGAAAATAGAGATCTTCGCGAAACTCGCCTGCGGCAACCGCTTCCTGAAGGTCGCGGTTGGTGGCGGCGATGACCCGCACATCCACCTGGATGTCCCGGGCGCCACCGACCCGCATGAAGGTCTTCTCCTCCAGGAATCGCAGCAACTTGGCCTGCAAGGCCAGCCCCATCTCGCCGATCTCATCCAGAAAGACGGTGCCGTCCTTGGTCAGTTCGAGGAGGCCTTTCTTCTGCTGGCGGGCGTCGGTGAACGCCCCTTTCTCATGGCCGAACAGCTCGGATTCCATCAGGGTCTCCGAAATTGCGGAGCAGGTGATG
>CALZKF010000005.1 GCA_945787955.1 uncultured Acidobacteriota bacterium
TCTGCTCGTTGACCCAGCTGCCGCGGTAGTGCTGGTTGAACCCCATGGTCCAGAAACTGGCGACCTTGCGATCAGTCTCGCAATAGAGGTCGGCCAGTTGCATGAGTTTCTTCTTGAACGAATCCATGGATTCGTCCACATCGCCCCGGGCCAGTTCGGCGGTGAACTCCAGGGTGTACGGCTCCAGACCTTTCTTGAACTCGTCGAAACCGATCATCCAGTGCGCCATCGGCTTTTTGGCGTTGTTCTGCTCCACCACGGCGCCCGGTTCCTTGCGCTGGCCGATCGCCTCGTATTTGTCCAGGGTGACCCGGAGTTCCTTGGCCTGGGTGTCCTTCTCGGATTCGTACGCGAACTTGTCGGTGGGACGCATGCCGTAGCCGATGTCGTACGGACCGGTGGCGAATACGCAATGCTTCTTCACGAAGTCCTCGTTGACCGCTCCCCGACTTACGATTTCCCTGGCCAGGAAGTTGGTGATCGCAAGATCGGTCCCCGGCTTGAAGACGATCTCGAGATCGGCCAGGTCGGAAGTCTGGTTGCTTACGGTGGTCAGGTTGACGACCTTGACCTTGTCCGGCTCGCCCAGTTTACGGTCCGTCGCCCTGGACCACAGGATCGGATGCATCTCCGCCATGTTGGCGCCCCAGGCGACGACGGTGTCGGTGGCTTCGATATCGTCGTAGTTTCCGGAGGGCTCGTCGATGCCGAAAGTCTGGATGAAGCCGACCACGGCGGATGCCATGCAGTGCCTTGCGTTGGGGTCGATGTTGTTGCTGCGGAAACCGGCCTTCATCAGCTTGGCGGCGGCATACCCTTCCTGGACGGTGTACTGGCCGGAGCCGAACACGGCGACGCCGGCCGGCCCGAGCTCGTCATACGCTTTGCGGAACCGTTCTTCCATAACGTCGAAAGCGGTTTCCCAGCTCACCGGGACGAAGTTCCCCTGTTTGTGGAACTTGCCGTCCTTCATCCGAAGCAGCGGCCGGGTCAGCCGGTCCTCGCCGTACATGATCTTGCCGTTGAAATACCCTTTGATGCATGTCAGGCCGCGGTTCACCGGCGCGTCCGGGTCGCCCTTGGTCCCGACCACCCGGCCGTCCTTGGTGCCGACCAGGATCCCGCAGCCGGTGCCGCAGAAGCGGCAGACCGATTTGTCCCACTTCCAGCCTTGTTCGGCGGTACCGGCCTGGGCCAGGGCGGTATCGCTCAAAGGAATACCGACCGCAGCGGCGGTGCTGGCGGCCACACTGGCTTTCAGGAAATCGCGGCGTGATGCATCCATTCTCATCGCTCCTTCAGGGCAGGCTGGTCTCTCAACATTGCAGGCAGGTTTTTGACAGGGTCGATCTGTTCCTGGTCGTCTTCGAAGTGATGGTGAACCAGTTCCGCCAGGATGATGTGGGGGAGTTCCTTGATCCGTTTCAGGCCGTCCACCTCGGCATGGACCGAATCGGCTTCCTGGGTGACCACGATACGGCCGGTTTCGGGGTCGGTGTGGTGGACATCCACGCCGGGCAGGGCGTTCAGGCGACGGATGGTGTCCTGGAGACGGTCGGATGGTGTGATTACCAGGATTCCCGAGACGTTCATCTCCCGTCCTCCGGCCAACCCGATGAATACACTGGGAATAGGCCACAATCCCATTATCAAAAATTAACTATATCCCACCGCGTAGTCATCCGGAACACTGGAATGCTTTAAAAAAGCTTTGGATTGTCGAGTGAATCTGTCGATTGAGGATGGTTTAGGTCTACTGCAAATCCGACCATGTTCGTCATATTTGCGTACAATATTTCGCGAAAGGGATAGCAACTAACCCATGGGGATGGGACTGGAGTAAAGACCATGATTGAAAAGAGGATTCAAATTCGTCCGATAATACATCTATCGTTGCTTCTGGTCGTTCTGCTGACCGCCTGTAGCCTCGCACTGGCCTACGATCAGTACTCGGCTGCAAGAGACGCAACGAACTGCAGAGCCTGCCATGGCGATTTCCGAGCCAGTCCTTACGTGTCGCTCAAAGACGGTTTGTCGTGGGGCGATGATCTGCATGACGTGCACCGGAACATCATGCTGACCAGTGAATGCGACACCTGCCACTCCTCCGGGCGGTTCCCGGTATTCCTGGGCTCATCCAACGGCGGCTTCGGTCTCCCGGCCATCAGCTGCGTCGGCTGCCACGGCCGTGCCGCAGACGGCACCGGAACCGGTGCCGAAGGGTACGGCGCCGGCCTGCGGCAGCACCACTATGTCACCGGCACCACCGGATGCATCACCTGCCACGCCGATTCCGATCCGGCGGCGTACACTCCGGTCTCGGAGGCGATCCTGCCGCCGTACTATCGTACCGGCGATCCGAACTACCCGGACATGCCCTCGGACCCCTGCAACCCGAACCTGACCGAGGAACATTACAGGGCTTCCACTCTCGGCCTGGACAACGACGGCGACAACGCTTACGACATGGCCGATCCCGATTGCAGCGGAGTCGCAGCCACACCGGGAGAGAGTTCCGCTTTGGCGCTGCAGCCGCTCATAGTAACCGCATTCGATCCGACCGGCGGAACCATGTCCCTGAGCTACGAAGCCGGTTGTTCGTCCACCGACCACAACCTGGAGTGGGGCGCCCTGGGTTCGGTTTCGACCTACGGCTACAACGCCCAGACCGCCAACGAATGCGGCATCGGCGCCGGCGGAACCTATGTCTGGTCTTACCCGGCCACGCCGGGCGACATCTTTTTCCTGATCGTCGGCAACGACGGGTCTGCCGAAGGATCCCTGGGCTTGAACAGCACACCTGCAGAGCGTCCGGAGAACACCGGCGGTATCTGCGATATCGCCCAGAGTCTGGGAGACCGCTGCGACTGACTCACAGCCCCAGCAGAAGCTCAACGTTCGGTATAAGGGCATCGGCGATCAGCCGGTGCCCTTTTTGCGTCGGGTGGCAGTGGTCCGAGAACAATGCGGCAGCCTCTTCATTGCTGCCGGATGATCTCAGCACCTGCCTGAGATCGAGCACGTGCCCGCCGCCGGCCGTTAGCAGCGCATCTTCCAGAACGCTGCCGACCCGGTGGGTCCGAACATCCAGATCCAGGGCAGCCTGCAGTTCCGGCAGGCCTGCCGTCGGTTGTCCCGCCTTGTAAAGAGATACTCCCAGCCAATAGTGCAGGCTGGCGTCCTCCGGAAACGAGTCGGACAAATGCATCAGCTGTTCTGTTGCCTGTTCCCATCGACCTGCTTCAAGCAGTTCCAGCGCCTGAAGGAATTGACCCAGTTCCGGCCTGCCTTCCAGGGTCAGCAAGTCGCCGGCGGCGATGGTGGGCGGCGACCACAGGTTCGCTACCGGCACTGCGATGAGCACCGGAATACCGGTCCGTGATCCCAACTCGACCATCCCGCGGATGTTGGCCCCGAACTGGTCCGCAGCTTCGAGCAACAGTCCGGCCTCCGGTCTTTGGCGCTGCTCCACCGGCAGGGTGGAGGGATCGAATACAAGACTGCGGCCGGCTTGCAGGGCGGCCACATCCTCCCGGACTTCCCGGTATTTTTCGGAACGACGCAGGGAGGAGACCAGGTGGTCGATCCAGCGGTACAGGTTGGACGACTTCAGCAGCCCCAACCGCAGGCGGCTGCCTTCGATATCCGGCCCCCGGTCGACCTGGCCCTGCAGCAGTTCGTTGTGGCCGCTGTAAACGATGAAGAGATCCGGATCCAGGCTCGTCACGCTTTCCATCAGGTTCAAAACCCGGTTGCTGGCCCACCCGGGACAACCCAGGTTGATGACCTCGAAAGTCCGGTCAGGATGCCCCTGTTCCAGTCGGGTCCGGAGTTGCCCGGAGAACGCTTCCTCCTCGCCCACATAGAGTCCGTAAGCGGATGACCCGCCCAGAACGAAGATCCTTAGCGTGCCCGGACCTTTCTTCATCGGGAGCCGTCCGGGACGGAAACCCGGGTTCAGGAAGAACCGTCCGGCGGCAGTACCCTGGGTGGCCTCCAGGCCGACGCCGGGGTTGATCCAGTCGGGCCGGATTTCCACTTCACCGTTTCCGGTGTCGCGAAATGGGGAAAATTCTTCCCCGTAGGTACGTTCATAAAACAACAGCGGATCTTCGGGAGGGACGATCCCGGCCATACCCAGGGCGACGTCCAGGATCAACAGAAGGACCACCGGCAGGGCGACGGCGGTCAATCGGAACCATTTTGCTCGATTCTGTTTCATCACTGCGGCACAGGATAACCTATATGGGCCGTGTACACTGTGCCGGGGAGGACGACGGATGGATACCCTTATAGCCGGGGATCAGCACTGGATCCTCTGGGCGATCCTGCTGGGGGCGGCCGCCTTCGGCCTGTGGGCCGAAAAAACCCGGTGGGGTGCCAGGCTCTCCGGGGCGGTGATCGCCATCTTCGTCACGTTCCTGCTGTCCAACCTGAGGATCATCCCTATTGCCGCGCCGGCCTACGACACGGTATGGTCGTTCTTCGTCCCGCTGGCGATCCCGCTCCTGCTGCTGAAGGCCGACCTGCGGCGAATCCTCCGTGAGGCCGGCCCGACCCTGCTGGCGTTCTGCGCCGGCGGGATCGGTACGGTGATAGGAACCTTGATCGCTTTTCAGATCGTCCCCCTGGGTGAGGAAGGGTACAAGCTGGCCGGAATCTTCTGCGCCACCTATATCGGCGGTTCGTTGAATTACGTCGCTGCTTCGGAAGCTCTGGGGTTGCGGTCCGGCGATCTGTTGACCGCCGGGGTGGCGGCGGACAACCTGGTGATGACGCTGTACTTCCTGGTGCTGTTCGCCCTCCCATCCATCGGCTGGTTGCGCAGGCGGTATATCCGGCGCAATGAAGCGGAGGAACCGGCGGCCGGAAACAGGGCTCAGGAACAGGAGTCCGGCAGCAGGATCCGGCTGGTCGACCTGGCAACCGTTCTTGCGCTGTCCGCCGGGATGTGCGCCGTCGGCTACGGCATCGCCGTCCTGGCCGGTATGCCCAGTGCGGCGATCCTGATCGTCACCGCACTGGCGGTGTTCCTGGCAACCGCGTTCCCTGAAAAGATATCCCGGCTGACAGGCGCCCATGAAGCCGGCACCCTGCTGATGATGGTGTTCTTCGCCGTCATCGGAGCCAGCGCCAATATCGGTGTGGTATTCCGCGAAGGTCCGGTGCTGTTCGTTTTCGCCGCACTGATCCTGATCATCCACCTCGTGTTCATCCTGGGGGCGGGCCGGCTCCTGCGACTGGACCTGATCGAGATCGTCATCGCCTCCAACGCCAACATGGGAGGGCCGACCACGGCGGCGGCCATGGCCACGGCCCGGCGATGGGACGCCCTGGTGACGCCGGCGATCCTGGTCGGCACCCTGGGGTACGCCATCGCCACCTTCATCGGGACGGCGGTAGGGAACTTTCTGCGCTGAGCCGGCCGTCCATAAGGAACGGCTTCAGAGCCAGCGAGGTGTTCCCGTCCAGGATCGCCTCCGACGCCAGACGGCCGGTGAGCGGTCCGAGGAGAAAGCCCATCATGGCGTGACCGGTTGCCACGAATACCCGGTCCAGGCCGCCGGCCCAGCCGATGGCCGGGAGGCCGCCGGCGGTCAAGGGGCGGAGGCCGCACCAGGTCGATGTCACACGGGCCTGGTCGATCCCCCGGATGTATTCGGCGGCGCCTCGTAAAAGCTGGCGGCACCGGGTCGGGTTCATGGACAGGTCCAGGCCGGCCAATTCCACGGTTCCGGCCAGGCGGAGACCGCCCTCAAGGGGCGTGACCGCCACCAGGCTCTCCGCCAGCACCGATGTGGTCGTCGGGCGATGGGCTGTTCCTTCCAGGACCAGGTGATAGCCCTTGCCTCCCTGAAGAGGGATTCCCAGGCCACAGGTCCGGGCCAGCGGCGTGGACCAGGCTCCGGCGGCCAGGACCAGGTCGTCGCCTTCCAGCGTTTCTCCTGCGGTTGTGATCACATGAAGAAACCTGTGGTCCCTGGACACGATCCGATCCGCTTCGCAAGATTCGCGGATCGTCCCACCGTGCCGCCGTACGGCTGCCGCCAGGCCGTCCAGAAACCGGCCCGGATGGGCGAAAGCGCTGTCCTCGAACAGCAGGCCGCCATGGAGGGTGTGTACGAACGCCGGTTCGGCGATGCGGAACCCGGCTCCGGTCCGTTCCCGAACCCGGTAGCCCCGATCCCGCAACAGATCGGCCAGGGGAAGGGCCGCCTCGTAATGAACCCGGTCCCGGAATACTTCCAACCAGCCGGTACCGCTGTACCCGCAGTCGATCGCTTCCGCTGCCACCAGGTCCCGGAAACAGGTTCCCGCTTCGCGACCAATGGCGCACAGGGCGTCCATGGAGGCCATGAACTTGTTTCGACTGCAGGCCATGGCGAACCGTGCCAGGAACGGCAGCAGGGAGGGATCCAGGCGCAGCCGGATGAACACCGGTGACTTGGGGTCCATGAGCATCCGGACCGCCGACCGCAGCATCCCCGGCCGTGGCAGGGGCGGGTGGGCCTGGGCCAGAATACCGGCGTTGCCGGCGGATGCGCCGTCACCGATCCGGTCCCGCTCCAGGACGGTAACCTCCGCTCCCCGGCGGGCCAGGAACAGGGCGGTGGACAAGCCGACAATGCCGCCGCCGATAACGATGACCTTCCTCAGTTTCACGGGAGTATGCTAATGCGGACGCCGGGATGGAGTAAACCAGCGAACCGGCCGCTTCGCAGCGATAGCGAACAACGCTGCGCAGCACTGCCGAAGAACCCTGTCGATTCCAAGGCATGCCGATGGCAGCAGACTTGCAGTGAACCTCCCCAGCGGCATCCCGGCCGCAGGAGGAGGTGGCCATGAAAACCAGAGCGATCCTGACAGTATTTATCCTTGTTTTTGCTGTGGCCTCGATCGGCTGCGCTACCCGGCAGAAGAGCATCAGCAGCAACGCGTTCGAGTACCTGTACCCTGAAGGGAGCAACGGCACGCCGGGGGATACGGTTTCCCTGGAACTCCCGCTTCGCGTCGGCGTCGCCTTTGCTCCCGGCTCCGACTACCGGAGCACACTCACCGCCGCCAATCAGGGTGATCTTCTGGAAACGATCGCCGCTTCATTCCGTGACCGGGAGATGGTGGAGCGGATTGAAGTCGTGCCGGGCCATTACCTGACCCGTGGCGGTGGATTCGAGGAGATGGACCGGATCAAGACGGCACTGGGCCTGGACCTGATCGTTCTGGTTTCCTACGACCAGCATCAGTTCACCGATCCCGGCGTCAGCTCGTTTACCTACTGGACGGTAGTAGGCGCCTACATCGTCAAAGGGAGCAAACAGGACACGGCAACCATGATGGATGCAGCCGTATTCGACATCGCATCCAAGGCGTTGCTGTTCCGTGCCGCAGGGGAGAGCAACGTCAAGAATCGATCCACCGGAGTGGGCGAGGACAAGGCCTGGAGGAAGGCAAGCGACCGGGGCTTTGACGATGCAACCGTCGCCCTGGCGGCCAACCTGGACGAGGCTCTGACCGAATTCACGAAGCAGGCCGCCGGCGGCACGGTTCGTGGGAAGGGCACCCCGAAGCTCAGCGTTACCGCATCACCCGGGTACCAGGGCAGCCTGGGCGCCGGTGCCGCCGGCTGGATCGAAATTGCCGCGCTGGCGACCCTGCTGGCCGGTGCCCTCGTCATCAGGTTTCGTTCAACGGGGCTCTGATCCGGAGGTCGATGCAAAGAAAAAGCCGAGGCATCAGCCTCGGCTTTTCGGTTGGGTCAGTTGGCGGAGCCGACGGGACTTGAACCCGCGATCTTCGGAGTGACAGTCCGATATGTTAACCAACTACACCACGGCTCCGTATGCTCTAATGTATTGCAGCTGCAGGCTTTCCGCAATGTGCCGCTTCATCCTATGGTGGGCGGTACCGGACTCGAACCAGTGACAGCCTGCGTGTAAAGCAGGTGCTCTACCAGCTGAGCTAACCGCCCTTAAAATGAAGGACGGATAATACGGTAGGATCCGGGTGCCGTCAAGGAACCGGGGCCGAACCGGGCATGCCGGTGGGCCGGCCTCGGATTATAATTCCCCACAGCCGGGAATGGACCGCAACTGCCGGTTGTTGAAGGGATGCAGTGAGAATATCAATGGATTTCGGAAGAACAGCGGTGCTCTCGGTCCTGGCCCTCACCCTGGCGATGCCGGCATTGCCCGGGAACGAGGGGACAAGCCTCAAGGGCAGCGCCCGCCTGGGCCGCAACCGGCCGGTGGTTGGAGCGAGTGTTCGCATCAGCCCTGAAAACGACCGTTCCCGTTACCTTTTGACATCCACGGATGGGCGGGGTCTCCTGGAGACCATGGACCTCCCTGACGGTGATTACCAGGTCCGGGTGACCAAGGACGGTCTGGCCCCGGTGACGAAATCGGCGGTTACCGTCCGCTTCCCCTTCCGCCCGGTGGTGGAGGTGGAAATGGCCCCTGGATCGTCTATGGAAGCGGTGCCTGCAGCCGTCTACTCCGAAGATCCGCTGGAACTGACCGGCCGGATCTTGACCCGTAATGGAGATCCGGTACCTGACGCGACCGTTCGTTTGACCCGGATGGACGGCGCCGGAGATCCGGTTCGGATCCGCAGCGGGGAAGACGGCGCACTGGCCGGCTCCGGTTTGGCGCCGGGCAGTTGGGAGTTTGAAGTGCGGGGAGTCGGCTTCCTGTCCATCAGATCGATTCTGGACCTGGATGGTCCGGTCCGGGTGGTGGCTTTGCTGATCCCTCAGCCTGCCGGGTACCTGGCGCCGGCATTGGACCTGCTGCCCGAAGAACAGCCGGTTCCGCCGGCGGGAGCTATTCCGCAGCCTTGACCGCGAAGAATCCCCGCCGGGCCCTCACCTTGTGTTCCGGAATGTCGGATTGCACCTTGAGTTTGACCCAGTGCCCGTCCCACTCGGTCACGGCGGTGGAATAGGTCAGGTAGTACTGGGTCCGCAACTCCTCGGCAATACGCTGGTAAACACCTTCCAGATCTTTCGCCTTGCCGACGAAAAAAGCGCGTCCGCCGGTGACTTCGGCGAATTCCTTGAGGACGCCGCGATCCAGGTTGCTGTTGAAACCACCGCCCAGGCCGATGGCGAAGATTATGATGTTGTTCGCCTTGGCTTCTTCAAGGACCCGCTTGTAGCCGAACTGGCTGGCGGTATCGGCGCCGTCGGACAGCAAAACGATCGCCTTCCTGCCCTCGATACCCCGCAGCTTGCGATAAGCGGCGTGGAAGGCGTCGTACATGGCGGTGGCGCCGATCGGTTCGGTGCTGGTCACCGCCTCCAGCAGGGCATCGTGATCCGAGGTCAGGTCCTGGATCATGAACACCCGCTCATCGAAGTCGATGACCAGGGCCTGGTCCTCCGGTCGCAGGGTTTCCACAAACGAACCGGCTGCGGCGTGGACCTCTTTCATGGCATCCTGCATCGACCCGGATGTGTCCAGGAGGATCGCCAGGCTGATCGGTCGGTCCTCCAGGTAGAAGTCGATGATGCGCTGTTCCCGGCCGTTTTCCTCGACAGTAAAGTTCGCCTTGTCCAGATCGGTGATCAGCGTTTCCTTCTTGCCGGTGACGGTGACCCACAGGATCACCCGGTTGACCTGTTCGATGGCGCTGAAACGCATTTTGCGGGTGATGACCGCATCACTCACCGTGGGGCCTTCCTGGTGGTAGGCCACGGCCCGAATGATCCAGCTTTTGGAATCGCTGCCAAAATCGTGGGTGCACTCCCAGGGCGGTTCTCTGTCAATGAAAATCACATCGTCGCCGACCATGAATTCGACACGGTCCATCATCTCCGGCTCATCCAGCTTAACTTCCGCCGTAATACGGATCCTCCCGAAGGCGACCTCCTGGTCCAGCGGTTCGGTGATGGTTATGGAAAATCCCCGGCGCTGTTCGGCGTCCTGGGACCACAGCGGACCAGCAGCCGACAACAGCAGCAACAGGATCACACCTGCCGGACCGTACGCCCTCATGATCCTTCCTCCCCGGTCAATTGTTGAAGGATGCGCCGGACCTGTTCCGACGCCGTGTGCTTTCCGCCTTCCTGCAGGAAGCGGCGGAATGCAGCGACGGCCGCTTCGTCTTCTCTGAGGCGGACCAGGGCGTTGCCCAGGTACAACCACGCGTCGGGGTTACTGTCGTCCAGTTCGAGAGCCCGGCGGTACGCGGTTGCCGCCTCCCGGTCCCGGCCCAGGCTGGCCAGCGCGATGCCCTGGTTGAGCAACAGGCCTGTGTCGCCGTTGAGTCCCGGCAGGGTGCGGTACAGTTCGGCGGCCAGGGAGTACTCTCCCGCCTGGAGCAGGTAGTAGCCCAGGACCGCCTGATCGGCCCCGGGTCCGGCCATGCCCAGGAGCTCCGCAGCCCGGCTCCACTCGTTCCTGGAGGCGTGAATTCGCGCCAGGGAGGCGTAATCTTCGCTGGCGGCTCCGTCCGCCGCCACCGTGGCGCTCAAGCCGTCAAAGCGTTCCGCCTCGGCCCGGATGGCGGTTCGATAGTCCTTGAGTTCCTTGAGCGCCGCAGGCCTGAGACGGCTGTCTTCCAAAGCCTGGTCGACCCGGATCAACGCGTCCGGGTAACGGCCCTGCCGACGGGCCAGTTCCGCCAGTCCGTGGTGGGCTGCGGCCAGGGCCGGGTCCAGTTCCAGGGCTCGACTGAACGACTCCTCGGCCCGATGTGCCAGGCCCAGTTCCATCTGGATCATCCCCAGGGAAGTTGGATGCTCCGGCTGTTCCGGAGCCAGTTCGATCGCCTTCTCGATGGTGGCCACGGCATCGTTGTACATGCGCAGGTGGGTGAACCCTCGCGCCAGGCGGTTCAGGCCCGGGGCATAGTCGGGCCGGATCACCACCGCCTCGGAGAGCAGCCGGACCGCATCCTGGTAGCGGCCGATCCTGAGGTACAGGTCGCCCAAATGGGTATACGCCGGGGCGAAACCGGGATTGCTGGCGATGGCCCGCTGGTAGAACTCTTCCGCCTGGCCGTCCTGGCTCCGGGCCTCATACGTACGGGCGATGCCGTCCAGGGCGTTGGGAAATTCCGACCGCACCTTGAGCGCCCGGTAATACGCCGCCATCGCCTCATCGGTCTCGCCCATTTTCAGGTAGGCGTCGCCGTAGGCCACCAGGGAGGTCAGGTGGTTGGGGTCCAGGTCCAGGGCGATCTCAAGGGCTTCCAGCGCCTCCTGGTAATGCCGGGTTCCGATAAGCGCCAGCCCGAGGAAGTGATAAGCGCGGAATGAATTCAGCGCCATGGCGGCGGAACGCCGCAGCTTCTCCACCGCCTCGACGAAGCGGCCGCGATTGTAGGCGGTGACCCCCTCGTTGAGCAGCCTGAATGATTCCACCCGGATCTCCACAGCATTGCCGGCGTAGAGTACAGGGGCCGGCACGGTCAGGGCGGCCGCAAGGATGATCATGAGTGTGGCGTGTGCAACAAGTCGCTTCATGGCAGAATAGTTTACCCGCGATTCCCGGCGTGGGCGAAAATGGGGACATTCCACTTTAAATTTCAATTGTTCTCAGTCTGAAAGAAATGAACTATAAAGTGGAATGTCCCCATTTTGAACAGCAGCGTCGGTTGGTGTATTCCCGGAGGGAGACTGGATGCTCGACGGTTTTTCCTGGACCATGATTCTGGCTGCCGCGGGGATCGCCGTTCTGCACACCGCTCTGGGCCCGGACCATACCCTGCCGTTCATCATGCTGGCCAGGGCGCGGCGCTGGTCGATGCGGAAAACCATCACCGTAACCCTGTTGTGCGGCATCGGTCATGTAGGGTCCTCCCTGTTGCTGGGCGGCCTCGGGTTGGCCATCGGGATCGGCGTCGGCCGGTTCGAGATTTTCGAAGGGTTCCGGGGCAGTCTGGCGGCATGGCTCATGGTGGTGTTCGGATTCGCCTACGCCTTGTGGGGGCTGCGGCTTGCGCTGCGGCGCCGGGCCGGCATCGTGCCCCATGATCACGACGGCAAGGTCCATATCCATGCCGGCGGGCGGCATCATCACCACCATATCGGCAACGACCTTTCGAACACCACTTTCTGGATGTTGTTCACCGTCTTCGTGTTGGGTCCCTGCGAGCCGCTGATCCCGTTTTTCATGGTCCCTGCGAGCCGGGGCGACTGGGGGCTGGCGCTGGTGACAGGCGCCGCCTTCGGCATCGCCACCCTGGTGACTATGGCCGCTCTGGTTGCCCTCGGCCTTGCAGGCGTGGACAGGCTGCACCTGGGCGCATTGGAGCGCTGGGCCCATGCCCTGGCCGGGGTGGTAATCGCTTCGTCCGGCCTTACGGTGATTTTCCTTGGGCTTTAGACGGTCTTCCGACCGGTTCGGTTTCATAAGAGGCGCTCAAGACTTTGAAGCGGTAGATCTTGTTGTCCCGGGGACCCATCAACGCCCGCCAGGCAGTCGGGGACTGGAACCGGAACGACAGCGCCGAATGACGACTACGGACCAGCTCCAGGGAACCGGGTCCATTTTCAAGGCAGACGGAAAGTTCCATTAGACCGTCGGTTGGCAGCGCCGGGCCACCCACATGCCGACAGCGTTTCCACCACAGCATTTCATCCACGTTCTCGAATTCGTAGCAGGGGATCTCCCTGAATACCGCCTGCAGTTTCCTCGGCCTGCCTCGCACCGCCAGGAGGTCCGGTGAGCGGATTTCGGCCATCTCACCCAGGCTCTCCTCCAGGGTTGCCTGGGGAAACAGCTTGCCACGGCGGCCGGAGGGAGCGGGAAGGAGCAGCCGTCGCAGAAAATCGTCCGACGGCAGGATGGTGTAGCCGGTCTCCCGCTCTCCAACGAACACGCAGGATTCAGGAGTGTCCAGATGGCGCCGGGCGGTGCCGGCGATAACACACGCGTCGAACAGGGAGGCGGCCCGGTCGGCGTCTTCGTCCCCCTCCACGGTAGCCAACGCATCCAGGACCGGTTTGAAATCGTATCCCCGGGTTGTGGACAGTGAACGGATCAACAGGTCCAGGGTTGAGGCGATCTCCTCGGGGCCGGACCGTTTGCGGGCGCCGGCGCGCCGGTACACGGGCAACTTATAGGATTTGCAAAACTTCTCCCGCTCGGTGTCGCCAAGACCATCGCCGACCCGGGAGCCGCTCCACAGCAGCCCCTTGAGTGCCGGGCCGGGGTGGATCTCAGCCAGGCCGGAGTTGTGGCTGTTGCGGTCCGGGTAGGTCAGACAGGCATAGCCTGCGCTGGCCAAAGCGCCGAGCAGTTGCTCGCCGGTGATCCGCCGGTCCTCCGCTCTGTTCCCGGCGGTGAGCCTGGCGCCGAACTTTTTTCGGAGGAGGCCTTCGAACGGCCGCGAACGGGTAGGGCGGGCCGGGATCACAACCGGGATATTGACGCCCAGCAGGAACGGATCCTCCCCGGTGAGGGCGGCTATCTCCGCCACCAGGCCGGGAAGCGAAGAGGGTCGCCGGATCTCGGTGACAGTCCCTGAACCGTCGGTGGAAACCAGGGTCCACTCCGGTGAGCCCTTTTCCGGAATCCCCTGTGCCAGATCGGCGCCGAACACGTTCACGGCGGCACCCCTTTCAGGTCGTGGTGTTTCCCAGTTCCCGCTTGATGATACCAGCCAGCCGTTTCGCATGATAGCGGACCGCGTCCGGGTCCCGGCCCTCCACCATCACCCGGGTCAGCGGCTCGGTTCCCGAGTACCGCAGGACCACCCGCCCGGTTCCTTTTAAGGCCCGTTCCGCCTCTTGCACGGCAGGTCCAATCACCGGATGGATCCTGAGATCCGGTTTTTCGTGGACCCGCACGTTGATCAGCAGCTGGGGGTAGGGCAGGATCCGATCCATGATCGTCTCCAGAGAGTCGGCCTCCTGCTTGATGCAATGCAGCAACATGATCCCGGTGAGGATACCGTCGCCTGTGGTGGCGTGATCGCGAAAAATGATGTGACCCGACTGCTCGCCGCCCAGGACCGCATCCTCCTGAAGCATCATCTCCAGCACGTATTTGTCGCCTACCGAGGCGCGGACCAGCCGGATCCCTTCGTCTTCCAGCTGCTTTTCAAGCCAGAAGTTGCTCATAATGGTGGCAACCACGACGTCATTCCGCAGCCGGCCCAGCCGCTTGAGGTGCCGTGCCGCCAAATACAGGATATGGTCGCCGTCGACGGTGCGGCCATTGCGGTCCACAGCCAGGGCCCGGTCGGCGTCGCCGTCGAAAGCGATGCCCAGGTCCACCCCCCGGTCCCGGACCTCCTTGGCCAGGCCTTCCAGGTGGAGTGAGCCGCAGTTCAGATTGATATTGCGACCGTCCGGAGCTGTGCCGATCGTCTCCAGGTCGGCGCCCAGGCGGTTGAAAAGACGAGGCGCAACAGGAGCCGCCGACCCATTGGCGCAGTCCAGTACCAGATGGCAGCCCCGCAGGCCGTCCTGGCCCGAGCCCAGTTTCTCCAGATCCTGAAGGTAGGCATCGAGGATCGCCAGGTCCTCGCACGGTGCAACGATCTTTTCCCCCGGGTCTTCGATCCCCGAATCCAGCATCAAGCTTTCAATTTCCCGCTCCAGCCCGTCGCTCAGTTTCATACCGTTGGCGGCGAAGACCTTCAACCCGTTGTCCTCGAACGGATTGTGGCTGGCCGAGATCATCACCCCTGCGTCGTAGACGGTGGTGCGCACCGCGTGGGCGAGCCCGGGTGTCGTGATGACGCCGGCGTCCCTGAATTCGGCCCGTCCGGCGTCCAGCCCGGTGAACAATGCGTCACGCAGCCACTCACCTGACTGCCTTGTGTCCCGCCCTATCAGGATCCTCGGGGAATGGTTGGTTTCCTTGGCGAGAACCGCCGCCAGGGCAATGCCGAATGTTCGGACGGTTGCCGGGTCCAGCGGTGGTTCGCCGGCCACACCGCGGATGCCGTCGGTGCCGAACAGACGTTTCATTCCGATATCCTCCGATCGGTGAGCAGGACCCGGACCTCCCGGGTGGACACCGTCTTCTCTGTGATCCGCGACAAATCCCTGGCGGCTACGCCGATATAGTCCACCCGGATTTCAAGTTGATACGGTTCGGTCCGTGGTGCAAGGTCCGCAATATCCACCACCGCCCGCAGGTTGCCGGAATTGATCCGTGCAAGGACCGCCGTCGGCGCCGCCACGGTGACCTGGATGGCCGCCGGCGAGACCTGGGCTTCGTAGACCTGTCCGGCCAGCACAACCGGGATGCCATCCAGGACTCGCACGACGCTGGCTTCATCGATGGTGACCTGAACCCTGAGGGTTTGCTCTCCCATTACCTGGGTGTAGCGACCTTCCGGAACGATTCCGGTCTCCACCATGAAGCTACGGGATCGGCCGGTGATGCTGATGGTGTCGGTCAGGAGCCGGTTGAGCTCCGAGACCTCCGATGCCGGCCCCTCCACCTCAAGGGTGTCCGGGAACGCCGTGGCGCCGTAAAACTGGTACCCGTCGGCCGGCTCGCCGTCGATGGCCGGGAACACCGGTAGGGCTGTACGCATCCGCTTGTCCAGCGTGAGGGCCAGGCGGGCCGGTTCGAACCGTTCCACCACCACCCCCTTCGGCACCCCGCTCAGGTCCGCCGGGCTGAACTGGACGTTCCGCTCCCCGGTGGTGGAATCGGCCAGGTTCAGGTTGAGTCGCATATTCAGGGGATCGAGCCTCCTGATGGACGTGGCCCGGCCGCGGATGCGCACCGAGACCTGGTTCGGTGTCGTACCGACCACCGTCATGCTGTCCGAGAGGGATACCACCAGCGGCACCGAAAAATGATTCACAATCATCGACTCGCCGGTGACGGTCAGCCAGATCGCGTAGGCCAGGATCACCGACAACAGCTTCAGCGGCCAGCGGTGCAGGACCATGTGCCGGACCGGTTCACGCATGACCTGCCCCTCCATCGGATGCGGCACCGGTCTTGCGGGCCTCCACCCGGGGTCGCAGTGCGGCCCGGATTCTGCTGGCCAACCGCTCTCCGTCCAGGTCCTCGAGGATCTTGCCGCCCTCGGCCAATGAGACGACCCCTCGTTCCTCGGAGACGACAACCGCCAGGGCGTCCGATTCCTCGGTGATCCCCACCGCGGCCCGGTGCCTGGTCCCGAACGCCCGGGACAGTGTCGGGTTCAGGGTCAGCGGCAGGTAGCAGGCGGCGGCCTTGATCCGACCCTCGACGATGATTACCGCCCCGTCGTGAAGCGGCGAACCGGGAGTGAAGATGTTCCGCAGGAGATCGTAGGACACAACCGCTTCAAGCTTGATCCCGGTCTGGGAGAAAGCGCGCAGGCCGGTGGTCCGCTCCAGAATGATCAGGGCGCCTTGGCGCTTGCTGGCCAGGGTGGTGGCGGCCAGGGCAACTTCTTCCGCTACCGATTCGTGCTCCCGGCGGTGCATGAAGGCGCTCATCGGGTTGCCGCCGATCCGCATCAGTGCCTGACGGATCTGATTCTGGAACAGCACGATGATGGCGAACGGGATGTACAGCCGCAGGTCACCCAGGGCGTTGTGCACCGCAGGGAGGCCAAGCCGGCCCGGCCCGGTGAGAATATAAATCACCCAGACACCGGCGACGCCGAGGGCCATTTGCACCGCACGGGTGCCCCGCACGAGAAGGAGCAGCTGGTATATCACCAGCGCCAGGATGGCGATGTCCAGGATCGCCATACCGCCCAGCTCGTTGAGGTGCAGTAGGTCGGAGAGTTGCTGCAGCATGCTGCCGATCAGTCCAGGTCGCGGATCGCATCCACCATCCGGACCACCCGGACGGTTTCGCAGACATCATGGACCCTAAGGATATGGGCTCCCTGCCATGCCGCCACCGCCGCCACCGCCAGGCTCCCCGTGAGTCGGCGATCGACAGGCAGATCCAGTGTGGCGCCGATGAACGATTTCCGGGAAGCTCCGATCATCAGTGGCCTCCCCTCGGCGGTCAACTCCGGCAGGCGGCGAAGGATCTCCAGGTTTCCCCGCCTGGACTTCCCGAAGCCGATACCCGGGTCGAGAATGATCTTATCATCGGAGATCCCCTGTTCCGCCGCCTTTTCCGTCGCTTTTCTCAGGTCTCCGCGGATTTCGCCGATCAGATCGTCATAGGCGGTGTGGTCCTGCATGGTGGCCGGGTCGCCGCGCATGTGCATCAGGATCAGGGGCGCGCCATGTTCGCCGGCAACCCCGGCCATGGCCGGATCACTTAGGGATGAGACGTCGTTGATCAAGGAGGCGCCCTCGTCCAGAGCCCGGCTAGCTACACCTGCCTTGCGGGTGTCCACCGACACGATGCAATCGAACCGCCTGCGGATCTCCCGGATCACCGGAACCACCCGTTCCGTCTCCAGGTCGACCGGTACTTCCGCAGCGCCGGGCCGGGTGCTTTCACCGCCGGCGTCGATCAGGTCCGCCCCTGCGGCGAGCATCGCCTCAACCTGCTGGAGGGCATCGTCCACCTGCTGGAAGCGGCCGCCATCGGAAAACGAATCGGGTGTCAGGTTCAGGATCCCGGCAACCAGTGTTCCTTGTCATCGTCCCGGCCGTGGTCCTTCTCGGAGCTTGCGCTGTCCTTGGTGACTTCCGGGGCGCGGTTACTCCGAACCGGGGCCGCCGCCGGCAATTCCTTCCCTTCGGTCAGCAGGTCGATCTGGTGCCCGTCCAGGGATTCCCGCTCCAGAAGCGCTTCAGCGATCCGGATCAGCGCCTCCCGGTTTGCCTCCAGAATGCGGCGGGCTTCGGCGTAGGACCGGTCCACGATCTGGCGCACCTCCCGGTCGATTTCCTGGGCGGTGTCCTCGCTGTAGTCCCGGTGCTGGCTGATCTCCCGGCCCAGGAAGATCTGCTCCTCCTTTTTACCGAAGGTGATCGGACCCAGTTTTTCCGACATGCCCCATTCACAGACCATCTTGCGGGCCATGTTGGATGCGCGCTCGATATCGTTCCCTGCGCCGGTGGTCAGCTGACCGAGATGGATCTCCTCGCTGACCCGGCCGCCCATGAGCACGGTCAGGGTCGACTCGAGGTACTGTTTGGAGTAGGTGTGCTTGTCGTCTTCCGGGAGTTGCATGGTGAGACCCAGAGCCCGGCCCCGGGGGATGATGGTGACTTTATGCACCGGGTCGGCCCCGGGCAGCAGGAAGGCGATCAGGGCGTGGCCGGCCTCGTGGTAGGCGGTGGCCCTGCGTTCGTCATCACTGATGATCAGCGACTTGCGTTCCACTCCCATGAGGACCTTGTCCTTGGCGACTTCAAAGTCCTCCATCTTGACACTGTTGCGGTCCAGCCGGGCGGCATACAGGGCCGCTTCGTTTACCAGGTTGGCCAGGTCGGCGCCGCTGAATCCGGGGGTCGACCGGGCGATGACAGCCAGGTCCACATTCGGGTCCATGGGGATCTTCCGGGAGTGGACCTTGAGGATCTCCTCACGGCCGCGAACGTCCGGGCTGCCCACCACGACCTGGCGATCAAACCGCCCGGGCCGCATGAGAGCCGGGTCCAGCACGTCGGGCCGGTTGGTGGCCGCCACCAGGATCACGCCGTCGTTGGTCTCGAAACCGTCCCACTCAACAACGAGCTTGGTCAGGGTCTTATCCCGTGCGTCGTTACCACCGCCCCGGCCGGCGCAGCGGTGCCGGCCGACGGCATCGATCTCATCGATGAAGATAATGCACGGGGCGTTTTTCTTGCCCTGGTCGAACAGGTCCCGCACCCTTGAGGCGCCGACCCCGACGAACATCTCCACAAAATCCGAGCCGGAGATCGAGAAGAACGGCACGTTGGCCTCGCCGGCGATAGCACGGGCCAGCAGTGTTTTGCCCGTTCCCGGAGGGCCCATGAGCAGGACGCCCTTTGGGATCTTGCCTCCCAGTTTCTGGAACTTCTGGGGTTCCCTGAGGAACGCTATGATCTCGTCCAGTTCCTCTTTGGCCTCTTCTACGCCGGCCACGTCCTTGAACGTGACCTTCTTCCCGGAAGAGGAGGTCAGCTTCGCACGCGACTTGCCGAATGACATCGCCTTGTTGCCGCCGGACTGCATCTGCCGCATGAAGAAGATCCAGATCCCCAGGATCAGCAGGATCGGGGACCAGGTCAGCAGCAGGGTCAGGAACGAGGCGTCCCGGGGCGGCTCGGTTTTGACGGTGACGCCCCGTTCTCTCAGGGTGGCGGTCAGCGCCTCGTTCTTCACCACATAGGTCTTGAACGTCTTGTACTCACGGCCACCGTCCACCAGCCGGCGAGGTTCTTTGTATTCGCCTTCGATTTCATAACCGATGACGTCCCCGGTGATCTTGACCTCCTTGATCTCGTTGGCTTCGACCAGGGAGTAGAACTCGGATTCGTCCAGTTCCCGGCTGGGGGTTCCGGCTGTGTTGAAGATCTGGTAACCGATCACCAGGATGGCGATGACCACGAGCCAGATAACGAGTGTTTTCAGGTGCGCATTCAACGGGAGCGTCCTCCTGGGTGTGGTTCGCCCGTCAGGACGGGTTCAACATTCAATATATAGGACGAGGTGGACCGATGCCAAGGCCGCCCACCGGAAACAGTTCAACACAGGGGAGTATAACCCGGTTGTTTTCTATATGATCCGCCGAGTCGCGGACACGGTGTGGCGGAAAACCCCAATCGTGAGAGAATCCCCTGACCGAGGTGGTTTTTATGCAGTCCGTACCGCGGAAACAGAGGATTGCGGTTTACGCCGCTGTCACGGCGCTGGTGGTCCTTCTGGATCAGTTGGCCAAGGTTGCGGCGGTTCGCTGGCTGGCCGGTGAAGCACCCAGGCTATGGCTCGGCGGCTCGTTCCGGCTGCAGTACGTCGAGAACCGGGGCGCCTTTCTGAGCCTGGGCGCAGCGCTGCCGGAGGCGGCGCGGACCGGGATCTTCGTGGTGGCGGTGCTGGCGGTTCTGATCCTGATTTCGATCTACATCCTCAGCGGCGCGCAGGTCGCCCGTGGAGAACTGTGGGCTGCTTCGCTGTTCACATCAGGAGGTGTGGGCAACCTGATCGACCGCGTCCTCCTCGGGTATGTCCGCGATTTCGCCAACATCGGGATCGGTCCCGTGCGCACCGGCGTGTTCAACCTGGCGGATGTTGCGATTACGGCCGGAGCGATCGTGTTGTTGATCCACCTGTTTCGGAGCCGGTCCGGCGGCTAATCCCCAATGGTCGCAATGTACGGCAGGTTGCGGTACAGGCCGCCGTCGTCCAGCCCGTAGCCGACCACCCAACGGTCCGGGACCTCGAACCCTATGTAATCCGGCTCCAGCGTCACCTCCCGGCGGGACGGTTTGTCCAGCAAAACGGCGATCCTCAGACTGCGGGGCTCGAGGGAACGGAGGTGGCGGGACAGGCTGTCCAGGGTCTGTCCGGTATCCAGGATGTCCTCGACCACCAGCAGGTCCGCCCCTTTTACCGGGAACAGTTCAGGGAGGCGGATCCGGGAAGGATCGCCTCCCCGGGCCACGGACCGGACCGGAACCATCGCCAGGTGGACCGGCGATTTGAAGTGCCGAATCAGGTCGGCGCAAAACATGAAGGCGCCGTCCAGAAGGGCCAGGACCGAAAGGGTTGCGCCGGCTGCAGTGCCGGAGTCGATGGCTGCCGCCATTTCCCGCACTCTGGCGGCAATCCGATCTTCCGGGATCAGGATCTCTCCGGCGGCCCTCACAGCCCGCACCCGTTCTTGCCGGACAGGATAAGAGCTTCCCGGGTCCGGACCGCTTTGCAGCCGCCTGCCAGGTGGAGCCGCCTTCCGCTGCCTCCCCGGTCCAGGTCCAGAACCGCCTGAATCAACCGCCTGGAGATCCTGCGCTCCGGCACGCCGGCATCCCTGAGGGCGAGGACAGCCACGCGACGGGCCACCACCGCCGGCGTGGCCGACAGCCTTCCGGCCGCGAGGCGGACCATCGCGTCTGCATGCCGATCGCGGATCGCCTGGTAGCGCCGCCTGGCAGTCTCGTCCAGATGTTCCGCATCGTCCCGGATCAGGGCGGCGGCCTGCACCAGGTGGGCGGCAGCCGCCGGATTGACATGCTCTTCAAGGAAAGGAAGTACTTTAAGCCGCAACCGGTTGCGGTCGTATCGCAGGTTCCTGTTGGTCGGATCCTGGCGGAATGGGATTGAACGCGCCGCCAGCCATGCCCGTAGATCCCTGCGTTCGAGGCCGAGCAGCGGCCGGACAAACGGTCCGGGGCCGGACTCCCTTATGCCGCACAACCCGGTCGGTCCTGCGCCACGCAGGAGGCGCATCAACACCGTTTCCGCCTGATCGTCAACTGTATGGCCGGTAGCCACCACCAGCGCGCCGGCCTGGTCCATGGCATCCAGGAGGAACTCTCGACGGACCCGTCGGGCCGCTTCCTCGGGGGATTCCGATTTCCGGCCAAGCGCTTCCACAGGGCGGTGTTCGGATACCAACGGAAGGCCGAGATCTGTCGCCATCCCACGGACGAAGCGCAGGTCGGCCGCGGAGCCCCGGCGCAGGCCGTGGTCCAGATGGCCCACGACAAGGTTGAGCGGGTAACCGGCGCCGATCCGAACCAGCAGGTGCAGCAGTGCGATCGAATCACCGCCGCCGGATACTGCAACAAGAACGTCCGAGTTCCGCGGGATCAGCCGTCCCACCGCCTTGCGAGCCGCCAGTTCCAGCCGGTCTCCCATAATTATTTTCCCCGCGCCAGGGCCAGGAGGTTCTCCCTCCGTTTATCCAGCAATTCCATGGTAATCCGTTCCAGATACCGGGCGACGAAGAATGCCAGCATGATCCAGATCAGAAGCAACGCCATCGGCGTCCAGCCCGGCAGGCCGCGCCATCCGATGATCCCCAGAGCGGC
The DNA here is from genome assembly GCA_945787955.1 of uncultured Acidobacteriota bacterium. GTDB lineage: Bacteria > Acidobacteriota > Polarisedimenticolia > Polarisedimenticolales > Polarisedimenticolaceae > Polarisedimenticola. The sequence goes on from CALZKF010000005.1 coordinate 21,815, forward strand.
ACCGGGAGCGACCAGCAAGGCAGTAACGACGGTCCCGACGAAATTGGACAGGGGGTGAGGGTTGGATGCGTTGCCGATGGAGTTCAGATCGGCGGCCCTGGGAAGCAGCACCGACAGGTTGGCGCCGAAGATACCGAGAACGGCGAACACCGCCACCGCGTTCAGCGGCACGGTGATCCATGCCAGTAACGGGCCATCTCGACCGAGCAGCGCCGCCAGCGCGATGTTGGCCGCCACTACCGGGGCGGCCATCATGGCGAGTGTGATCTGCTTGCCCCGCAGGACCTGGAGTCGGCTTACCGGAAGGACAAAGGACGCTGAAAGCCCGCCGGCGTCCACGGCGAACTGGTTCAACAATATCGGGTTCAGGGTCAGGAAGGTCAGCAGGATCCCGAACTGGGCCAGCATCGGCCCTTTGTAGATCACCATGGAACCGGGGAGGACGTCCATGAGGTTACGGCTCCACAACAGGTTGATCACTACCAGGAACAGGGGTGGGGCGATCCAGGCCACCTTGCCGCGGATGGTGCGGGTATAGGCCCGAAACCAGGCCTGGCCCATGGCCGCCACCGTCGGAGAAACCAGAGGGAGCTGGAGCCAGTACGGTTCGCCGGTCCGGCTGCCGCGAGCGCCGCCGCCGGTTTCCGGGATGAGCAGCCTGCGTTGGAAGATCGCCAGTGAGAGCAGGTACAGCAGCGCCACGGCTACAACCAGTACGGCGACCCCGGCGGTTGCCCTGCTACCGCCGGTCTGAACCAGGTCGGATACGACCCCGGCGTAATTCTCCGAGGGTAATGCCCTGGTCCAGAACGGGATCGACTTCAGGGCGGTAACCTTAAGTGAAAATTCCACTTCCGTGTCGCGGTCTTCCGCGCGGTCAGCGAAGAAAGGCGGCAGGAAGGCGGCAAAAGTTATTGCCAGGATCAGGATCAGCGAAATCAGCTCCGCCCGCTGCCGCCGGCGAAACAACAGCGCGGCTCCGCTTGCAGCGACGCTGCCGATGAGGGCGAGGCACATGACTGTCAGTGCACCACAGAGCAGGAGCACTCCGGCTGCTCCCGGCCTCCCGGATGCGGCGACGCCGGCCGGCAGCAGGACCAGCGCAGGCACGATCCCCAGCAGCCATGGATCGGTGCATGCCGAAACGATCTGTTGCAAGTGCAGCGCGTGCCTTGAAACCGGCATCAGCACCAGCCGGTTGATGGTGACTCCGGCGCCGAACCCTGAGCGAAGCACCGGAGCGATGAGCATGGCGACGGTGACCGCCGCCAGCACGAGCCGGGTTACGATGGTCGCGGTGTCCTGCATTTCCCTGCCTTCAAACAGATTTTTCCCGAGGAACAAACCTCCAAGGCCGAGGCCGGCGGCGATCGGCAGGGTGATCAGAATGAAAAGCACCGGGACGAGGATCGCCAGGATTCTTGAAGCGGTCTCTATGCCGTCGTTCCGCCGGCGCCGGGACAGGCTGTTCACGGCGAGTCGCCACCGCATCCAGGCCCACGCAGCGGCCAGTCTCAGCATCAGGACAGCCAGTCCAGTACGGCGTCTTCATCGGCGCCGGCTCCGACCCGATCCAGGAACAGCTCTTCCAGAGTCCCGGATCGTCCGCCCGCGGTCTTGAGTTCAGCGGTGGAGCCCTGGGCCACCAGGCGGCCGCGGTGGATGATTCCGATGTGGGTCGATAGCTTCTCCACGATCTCAAGGATGTGTGATGTCAGGAAGACCGTGCCGCCCCCTGCGGTGTAGGAGCGCAGTAAGGAGCGGATTTGCCGCGAGGCGACGGCGTCGATGCCTTCAAACGGTTCGTCCAGAAACAGCAGCCTCGGCGCCGGCAGCAGAGCAGCCGAAAGAGCGATCTTTTTGCGCATGCCGTGGGAGTAATCCACCACCTGGCTTCCTGCGGCGTCGGTGAGGTCCATGAGGGTCAGGAGCTCTGCGCTGCGGTCGCGGATCTGTTCTCGGGCAATGCCGTAAACCCGGCCCACGAACTGCAATGTTTCCAGCCCGGTGAGTCGCTCGATGAGAGCCAGATCCTCCGGCACGACACCAACCTGGCGCTTCACCGCCAGCGGTTCCTGCAACGGGTCCAGCCCCAGGATCTCGATATCCCCGCCGGACGGCGGGAGCAGGCCGGTCAGGCATTTGATGGTTGTGGATTTGCCGGCGCCGTTGGGGCCGAGGAAGCCGTAGAAGCTGCCCCGGGGCACATGAAGGTCGATGCCGTCCACCGCCCGAAAATCGTCGAACGTGCGAACCAGGGCCCGGGTCACGATGGCGGGATCGGTTGTGCTCAGCGTCGTATCCATACCGTTTATCATATCCCGAAACCCCGCCTGTTCTGGTATCTTGAATCGGTTAAGCCGGGGAGCGAACGGTTACTACAGGAGACCGGGATCATGATCGACAAGGAACTGCCTCCCGAGTTGGAGGTCGCTCTGGCGGCGCGAGACTTCCCGGCGCTGAAAGAGATCTTCGTCCGGATTGATCACCACGACGTGGCCGCCATCATCGAGGACATGCCGGAGGAAGACCGTGTAATCCCGTTCCGCCTTTTGCCGTATGATCTGGCCGCCGACGTGTTCGAGTACATTTCGCCGGAAACCCAGGAGAGCCTCATCAAGAATCTGGGTAAGGACCAGGCTGCCCGGATCCTCAACGAGATGTCCGCCGACGACCGTACAGACTTGCTCGAGGAACTGCCGTCGGAGGTCACACGCCAGATCCTCCAGATGCTGTCGGTGGAGGAACGGCGCCACGCCGTTACGCTGCTGGGGTACCCGGAAGAGAGCATCGGCCGCCTCATGACGCCGGACTATGTCGCTATCCGGGAGAGCTGGACCGTACAGCAGGCCCTTGATTTCATCCGGTCCAACGGCAAGGATTCGGAAACCCTGAATGTGGTCTACGTCACCGGCGAGCGGGGAAAACTACTCGCGGAGGCCAGGATCCGCTTCCTCCTGCTGGCCGATCCCAAGGCCCTGGTCGCCGACATTACCGACGATTACTTCATCAGCCTGCAGGCCTGGGATGACCAGGAAAAATCGGTGGCGGTGTTCGAAGAGTACGACCGGGTGGCGCTGCCGGTAACCGACTCCCGCAACAACCTGCTGGGGATCGTTACCATCGATGATGTTCTGGACGTGGCTCGCGAAGAGGCGACCGAGGACATCCAGAAGATGGGAGGCACCGAAGCTCTTGACGACCCGTACATCGAATCCGGATTCCTGCACATGTTCCGGAAGCGGGTCGGTTGGCTGGTCCTGTTGTTCATCGGTCAGTTGCTGACGCTGAACGCCATCGCCGTTTTCGAGGAGCAGATCATGACCGCGGTGGTCCTGGTGCTGTTTATGCCGCTGATCATTTCCAGCGGCGGCAACAGTGGTTCCCAGGCTGCGACCCTGATAATCCGCTCCCTTGCTCTGGAGGAAATCCACCTCGGGGACTGGCTGCGGGTCCTGGGCCGGGAGATACTGTCCGGACTCGCGCTTGGCGCGGTTATCGCCTCCCTGGGTTTCATCCGGATATTCGCCGGCGGCGCCGCGAAGTTCGGGCCGGACTGGCCTCTCCTGGGGCTGACTATTGCCATTTCCCTTGTCGGCGTGGTTCTGTGGGGATCCCTGGTCGGCTCCATGCTGCCGTTCGTCATGCAGCGACTGGGGGCCGATCCGGCAGCGTCGTCCACTCCGTTCGTCACCACCGTTGTGGACGTCACCGGGCTGCTGTTCTACCTGCTGGTTGCGTCAACGATGCTGCAGGGAACGTTCATTTGATCAGTTGCTCGCCGCCGGCCCACTTTTGAACAGCAGCTTTCGCACCAGCCGCAGCAGCTCCTCCGCCGTGTACGGCTTATGGATGAACCCGGCATACGCCAGGTCGGACACCTGGCTGCTGGCGTCCATTTCGCTATACCCCGAAGTCAGGATTACCGGCAGTTTCGGCTGGATTCGCTCAATCTCCATCAGGGTTTCCCGGCCGTCCAGTTCCGGCATGGTCATGTCCAGCAGCACCGCATCCACCGCCGGTGCATCGGCCATCAGGAGTTCCAGTGCCGCCCGGCCGTCAGCCGCCTCGTGGACGGTGAACCCACCCCCCTCCAGTGCGCGGCGGCTCACGTCGCGGACGATCTCCTCGTCGTCCACCACCAGGATGGAGGCGCCGGCGCCGCTTTGCCCGCTGGCGTGGTCTGTCGATTTCTCCTCGACCGATGCGGAGGTTGCACTGATAGGCATCAGAACGGTGAACGTCGATCCCGTCCCCGGTGTCGAATCTACGAATATCCGGCCGCCATGGCCGCGAACGATCCCCAGCACAGCCGCCATCCCCATACCCCGCCCGGCGAACTTGGTGGTGAAGAACGGCTCAAAGATCCGACGGCAAGCTTTTTCGTCCATGCCGCAGCCTGTATCGGAGACTTGAAGGCTGACATACGGGCCGGGGGCCGGGGAGGCCGACAAGAACGGCTCGTAGCCGCCGACCGGGCAGGTTTTCACGATACCGGTCCGGATGGTGACGGTGCCCGGTTCATTGCCGATCGCTTCGGATGCGTTGGTGATCAGGTTCATGATCACCTGCCGGATCTGTGTAACGTCGCCCTCCAACAGGGGAACGTTCGGCACGAGGATCAGCTCCATTTTCGCTTTCTTGGACAACGAAGACTCGAGCAGGCCGGTCATCTCCCGGACCAATTCGCCGAGGTCGAATGTACGGACAACGAACCGGCCCTTGCCGGAGTATGCCAGCATCTGGTTGGCCAGGTCACCGGCCCGGCGCGCAGCATTCTCCGCCTCTTGCAGGAGGGCGGTGGCCGGGGCGTTCTCGGGGATCGCCGCACGGGCCATGCTGGTATTCCCCAACATACCGACCAGCAGGTTGTTGAAATCATGGGCCAGTCCGCCGGCCAGGATTCCGAGACTCTCCAGCTTCTGGGCCTGAAGCATGTGGGATTCCGAAACGCGACGTTCCTCGGCAGCTCGTTCACGCTCCTCGGTCAGGGCGATCCGATCCAGGGTGACGGCGATGTGGGCGCACATAGCCAGCAGGAACCTGCGGCTCGGGCCGTCGGGTGATTGCACCCCTTCGGGGCCGAAACTGCCGGTGCCGAAGTGGCGCGACCGTCCATCGGCATCGCCGAGGCCGATCAATACAACCGTCCATGTCTCCAGCCGACTGCCCGGGGAGCCGGGCAGGGCGGAGGCATCCGGGATCACCAGCGTGGCGGGTTCGTGCGGGTGCCTGATCGTCCACTGGCACATGTCACCCAGTTCGATGAGCTCCGGTCCCGGGTCGAAGCCGGCAGGGAATCCGGAGGCCAGGATCGGACCCGCGGTGTCACGATCCTGGATCCAGACCCGGGTATATCCCAGGTTGTCCCGGACAATCCTGCCGACGGCCTGCACCAGCTCTTCCCGGGAACCGACCCTTTGCAGCCGGCTTGATCCGGTCAGCAGCGCTTCGCCGAGGGTCCGGTCCCTGCGCAGGATTCTCTGGCGCCGCAATCCCCGGTTCAGGAATACCCCGACAATCAGCGCCAGGATCGATCCGGCCGCCAGCATCAGTTCCGTGGCCGGATTGCGCAGGGCGTCCATCAGCAACGTGGACGGCATGATCTCGAGTGTCCAGTCCCGGTCCACGACGTGGACAGGGAAACGGTGGACCGCCGTGTCGCCGCCGGCCCAAGGTGATTCACCCAACTGATGGAACGGTTCGCCGTCCGCTTCGGACAGCCTGTAGCTGTAGCGGTCCGGCAGGTCGAACTCGGTTTCCATCTCGGCGACGACCCGGTCGATTCTCAGTACGCCGTTGACGTAACCCTGCCGGACGCCGTTGCGCTCGCTTATGACCGGAGTGTAGGTTGCGACACCCAGACCTCCCTGGAGCAGCCGGATCACCGATGTCCTTGTCATCAGACCGCTGGTTTCGGCCTGCCGTATCGCCTCGGGGACTGATCGTTCCGGGTGCCTGGAGAGGTCACTTCCCAGTGCCGGCTCGTTGCCTTTCTCGGGCAGGATGACCCGGATGACCATGTCGGTGTCGATCCAGTTCATCGCCTGGATATCGGAGGTGGTGTCCAGGTGAGGCAGGGCCGCCTCGATGAATGCCTCCGGGCTGACCTGCTCCAAAGGCTGGAGGGTCTCGCCGACATGATGGAAAACGCCGATGCGATGCTCGATCCAGGCTTCCAGGTGTGCCCGTATCCGCGTGGCGGCGAACTCCGATTCGGCATCGAGAAGGGCCTTCTGCTGATGTTTCAGGGAAGCCCACGCAAACAGGCTCAGGGCGAGAATCGCAACGGCGGCCCCCAGGGGCAGCATAATTTCCGAGGCCGGTCGTCGGCCGACCGGAGAGGGACTGAGCCGCAATCGCGCCATGGGTCCGGCTCCCCTTCGATTGGACCGAATGTGAGCTTTCCGAGTATAGACTGAAGGTGACCGGTATTGGGAAGTTTAGGCGCCCGGCTCCAAGGCGGACAGCGGGTCGGCGGTGCGTGCGATCTGTTCGAGAAAGCGTTGGATGCTTTCGTCGGTCGGCCCGGCCTCGCCCAGGAGGCGGACCGCTTCGGCAAGGTCGTCAGCCAGACCGGGCATAGCGTCGAGGCAGCCCTGCAGCAATCTGTCAAGGTCCCGGCTCATGCCGTTGTCCTGCGGGTCTTCTCCGGATGAGCGTCTCACCAGTTCTGCGAGTTCTTCCCTGTGGGCTGCAACCGCCAGTCCGAAAGCCGTTGTGCCGCCCAGCGCGGAAGGTGTGTTGGCCAGATGCCACCGGACCAAGTCGAATCGGAACGGGTCGTGGAGGATCTCCTCCACCGACTCCTCGCCGAGCATGAGCTCGCCGGCCAGTTCCAGGATCACGTCGTCATCAGGTCTGGCGGCGATCTGCCAGGAGAACCAGTCGGTGACCCAGTCGGACAGGGCCAGAGGCGGGAGTTCGCCGGCTTTCACCAAATCCAGGTTCCGCACCATTCCGTCCCGTGTGATGGCCAGAGGCGGATCGAAATCGATCTCCGAAACGAAGGGGTCGATGCCGGCCTGTTCCAGCAGTTCGTGGGGAAAGGTGGAAACGCCGATGCAGCCCGAGACCAACTCGGCCATGGCGGCATCTGACCGAACTCGTCCCCGGACCTCTGCGGCGGTCAACTGCCCCCGGATGTAGGACGAGGCCAGTTGCTTAACCGTTTCAAGGACGCCCGGTTCCATGCTCACCCGCCGTCCCTGGTGGGATAGATGCGGTCCGCCTCCGCCGCCCGCTTCAGAAGGGCGATGGACCGTGTGTGGAATCCGGCCGCCTGGTAGAGGTCGCTGGCGCGGCGCAGGAACTCCCGCTCTTCAGGTCCGTCCTTTACCGCCTTGTCCAACTGAACCAGGGCCATGGACGCGTCGTCCTTGGACAGGAATCGAACCGCCCTGGCCAGGGCGACCCTGGAATCCGAGATCCGCAGCACCCTGGACAGTGCTTCGTCTCCGGCCTCGATCTCTCCCCGGGCAAACTCCGCCTCGGCCCTGCCGGCCAGCAGGCGGTCGGTTTCTCCGCCGAGACGCTCCGCCCGGGCGAACCAGACCATGGCCGGCTCCACCTTGCCCTCGGTCAATTCCAGTTCGGCGACGGCCAGGCATGCCAGCGGGTCGGTCCCTGCCAGAGCGTCCACTGTCCAGAATCGTTTGCCCCGTTCGTAGTCTTCAAGTCGACCGGCGATGATCGCCTGGTCTCTGGCCTCTTCGGTCCGGCCGGACCGTTTCAGGAGTCGGGCCAGATCCAGGTGGGCGTTCAGGTGGTCCGGTTTCATCAGGATCGCATCCCGCAGAGCCGTCTCCGTTTCGTCCAGTCTGCCCTGGCCGCTGCGCAGCATCCCCAGAGCGTGGAACAGGTCCGGTGAGGTCGCACCTTCCATCCGGGTTTCCTCGTAGACCTTTTCCGCACCTGCCAGGTCGCCGTGGCCGGCCAGAAGGCGTCCGGATCCAGTTCCCTGGCTCGCCTCATGGCCGCCAGGGCAGCGGCCGGATCTCCGGCTTCCTCAAGAGCCCGGCCGTGATAGAAGTGGACCTCGGCCTGGCCGGGTTGGATGGCGGCGGCCTGCCGGAAGGATTCGGCAGCCGCTCCCCAGCGAGCCAGCCGGGCCTGGTGCAATCCACGGTAGAACCAGGGCCACGGCTGTTCCGGCATGGTGCCGGTCATGTAGTCAAAGAACTCGATCGCCCCGGGATCGTTGTGGCCGCCCTGGAAGAACCCGCTGGACAAGGCATAGGGCTCCCGGAGATGAGGCGCTTCCGCCAGGGCTTCCCGGACCTGAACGATGGCGTCCAGGAACCTGCCCTGGCGTCCCAGCGCCAAGGCTTCGTCCCGGGCCGCAATGTACGCCTCCGATCGCGGCTCCTGGACCTGGGTCGGGGTCGCGCCTGGCGGATCGGTATCCGGTCCGCCACAGGAGATCATGACCAGGATCGGTATGGTTATGGCTGCGAAGCCGGCCCTCTTAAGGTACGTCACACAGTTCAAGGGGATGCATCTCCTCGAGAACCATAAGAGTATCATGAGCCCAAAGTCGTTTTTCGTATCGATTGCTCGATGAGGAACGCCGCCAGGGCGACTGGTGCGCCATGTCGTTCCAGCTTGCGTCCCAGGGTCCGGATACGGTTGCCCCAGCCGGCCTGTTGCGCCCAGACCTCGGGCTTGACCGAACGGGATCGCAGCGGGCGCCGAATGACGAACCGGGCCCATTCGGGTTTCTCTTTCCCGGCCAGGTCCACAGCGACCGGCCGGAATCGCGGCCCGTCCTTCACAATGGCCAGGATGCCGAATCCGGGAGGGACTTCTCCCCGGGTTGTGGTGTGCAACAGGGCAACCCTGCCGCGCCAGCTCTCTTCAAGGTAGGCCAGGAGTCCTTCCACGATCGGGTGGCCGGCTGCCAGGAAATCAATCCGTTCATCCTCCAGAGCCTCAACCCGGTCGAAGCTCCCCAGGAAGTTACTGCCGCCGGGAACCCCCTGCAAGCTTCCGATAGTGGCGCGGTTGCCGAATTCGATGGCGTACACCGCCTCGCCCCGCTGTCGCTCGCAGTGCAGTCCCAGCCGTTCACACGCCACCGTAACCACTTCCTCGTTCAACTCTTCAAGCTCTGCGGGAACGCGGCCGAGGATCGAATCGGCCATCTCGTTGCGGAACGGGTTACGGTGCAATTCATGGAACGCGGCGTCCTGCACCCGGTCACGGGCGGAGCGTGCCTCCTGGACCAGGGCATCGAAGCCGCCTGCATCCGGTAAACCTCCGGAGAGGGCTGCATTCTGAATGGCCGGCCCGATTCCGGCCAGTTCCCGCTCCAGGCCTCCCAGCGGTTCCCGGAAAAGACCGAGGGATTCATATAGACCGGCAACCGATCGCCCCAGGCCGGCCGGCGGCCGGAAGTACACGATCTCCACCGGGATCGTGCGCCCGATGCGGTCCAGCCGGCCGATACGCTGTTCCACCGCCATCGGTTCCCAGGGCAGGTCGAACAACACAACCCGGGTGCAAAACTGGAAGTTGCGGCCCTCGCCGCCGCACTCGGTACATACCAGCATGGAGGGACCGTCTGCCAGGCGGAACTGGGCGACCTCGATGTCACGCCGGGCCGGGGACAGATCTTCGTGGAACAGCCCTACCCGGATCTGGGCCCTGCGGCTCATTTCGCTGCGGATGGTCTCAAGGGATTCCCGATGTTTCACAAACACCAGCGTCTTGTCGCCGGCGTTGCGCCATTCTCCGGCCCGGTTGCCGAGCCACTCCAGCCGCGGGTCCTCCTTTACCGCCCGATCGGCGAGCCGCCGCCCGGTTTCGTCACCAGGCTCAAGGATCTCCCGGAGAGCGGCGCCGCAGGACAGGGCACGCTGAATACGCTGCAACTTGCGGCTGCGATGGACCGGACCGACAGCCTCCCTGCGGGACATTTCGTTCTCCAACTCCAGAAGCGGCGACCAATCGCCGGTCTCGTCCACCTCCACCGGACGGCCGACCCTGGGAGGGAGGCCGCCGATGTCCACACGCCGGGTGGCGCTGGTGCAGGCCGGGAGCGGTTCCCGGGCGTCGATGCGGTCTTTGAAACCAAGTCCTTCCGGGAACTCCTCCGGCCGGAGCAGTTGCAGGAGGCGGAAGAAGCCGTGGGCGTCCTCCTCCATCGGGGTGGCGGTCAGCAGCAGGACATGCCTCCCCAAGTCGCAGATCGGTCGCACGAGGCGGTACGCCGGGTTCCCCGGATGCCGCTCCGGCCGGCGCAAATGATGTGCCTCGTCCACGATCAGCAGGTCGACGCCGGCCTGCACTGCCTGGCGAGACAGATGGGGGTTGTCCACCAGCATCTCCATTCCCAGTACTATCTGGCCGTAAGCATCGAACGGGTTAAAGCCCTTGCCGTATTCCTTTTCCACATCGGCCAGCCGTTGATTGTCCAGGAGAACGAATACCTGGTGGTATTTTCGCCACAGCTCTCCGAGCCACTGCACCGTGAGGGTTTCCGGCGCGATCACCAGGGTCCGTTCCGCCCGGCGGGTCCGTACCAGACGGTTCAGGATCAGGCAGGCCTCCACCGTCTTGCCCAGTCCGACCTCGTCGGCCAGCAACCACCGCACCGGGTCGGTTCTCGAAGCCTGTTCCGCTGCGAAGAGCTGGTGGGGGAACAACTCGATGCGCCCTCCAAGATAGGAGCCCAGCCCGTCAGCCTCCCGGATCGTGGCCAGGTACAGCGCATCCACCAGGAGGGCGAAATCTTCCACGTTGTCGACGTCGCCGCGGGCCAGGCGTTCCACCAGGGAGTCGTCCTGATCCAGCGGCCAGAGTTCGTCTTCCCGTACCTCGCGGCCGTCGGTCAGCCGGACCCGGTTTTCGGGCAGCGTCGCCTCGACGGTGACCTCAATGCCAGTCGGCTCATGGAGGGCGCGGCATCCGGCCGGGAGCATCAGCGGCCGCAGGGCTTCCGAATCCATGGCCAGGCGCAGCACCGTTCCGGTCTTGGGGAATTCCACCACCAGAGTGCGATCTTCCACGATCCGTACCTTGCCGGGTCCCAGTTCCGGGTTGTAACGGTGGATGACCCGATGGTTCATCAGATCGTCCAGTCCGGGGTCCCGGGGGGTCATGAGATCCTCCTGGCTTCGATAAGCAGGTCGGCGTACCAGCGCGTCTCGGCCACCGGCACGATACGGGTACGATAACCCAGGGCCTCAAGCAGATCGGCCCAATCTTCCAGAGTGCGGTACCGGCGTCCATGAGCCGGCCGCCACCTCCGGATGCCGGCGATCCGTTCGGCTGCGCTGGTCAGCCGGAAGCGCCAGCCGGCCCCGGCGTCGGTCTCCCGTATCAGGAGCACACCCCCGGGCTCCAGGGCCGAATACACCCGCGCCAGGACCGATTCCTGTTCCGCGTATGGGAGATGGTGCAGCACGTCCAGCAGCAGTACGCCGCGGCAGGGCGGGATAGGTTTGCGGACCAGGTCCCCGCGCTCGATGGTGGCGATTCCACGCAGCGCCCGCCGGGCTGTGCGGGCCAGTGCGCTGTGGGACTCCACCCCCCGCAGGACCCACGGGCCGCGGCAGGCCGGCCAGTCCGCCGGCCTGGCAGGGTCTTCCGAGAGTTCACGGGCTGCAGCCAGCAGGGAGAACAGCAGCCCGCGCCCGCAGCCCAGGTCGACGATGGTGCCCTGGGCAGGCAGCAGTCCCCGGCGCAGGATCAATTCATACACACCGTCGTAATTCAGCTTGGCCCGAACGAACTCCCAGTTGAAGATGCCGGTGTTGACGTAGCGCCGGGACACGGCGTCCACAAGTTTCTTTCCGAAGGAAGGCTCCTTCTTCTGCAGTCCGATCCACAGCGCCAGCAAGCCCAGGAGGGCGCCCAGGGCCAGGCCGACAACCAGGCTGCCCAGCAGCAGGCTGAGCCCAAGCTCCCGCAGCCCCAGTCCGGAGACTTCCGCGAAACTCAGGGAGGGGAAACGGCCGGACAGCAGCCAGCGGCCGACTCCGAACTCGATGAAGATAAGGAACGGGGCGAACATCGGGTTGCTGATCTGTGCCGCCAGGGTCGCCTTTACGACGTTCAGGCGGAACAGGCGGCATAAGAAGATGCAGGAAGGGATATGAAAGCCGTAGAACGGGGTGCACCCGGCGAAGGTCCCGATTGCGATGGACCATGCCTGTCTCCAGGGTGTGTCGTCGGCGGTCCGCAGACGGTAATGCAGTTCGGCGTATTGCCAGCCGAGACGCTTGCGTTTGCCCCACGCGGTGTGCCGGGCCAGGGGGCGGTCCGCACGTGGCGACTGTCGGGGCTTTGGACTCACGATAGGCCGATCCCTCCCGTCCAACCGCCGGACGCCGCAATAGCGTAGCGATTCGGGCCGATTCCCGTCAAGCAGGCCGAGGCAGGGTATGCTGCACGGCCGGGGTCGAATAAACTGTGCGCCAGTGGGTACCCTATGTTGCGCGGCATCCAAGGCCGGCTGGAAGGGACTCGCTGGTGGAGACGATTTTGGCGGTGGAAATATGCGAAAGCGATGCGGATCTGATCCGCAGGGCCCAGGACGGTGATCGGGCCGCTTTCGGCTTTTTGGTGGAGCGGTACATGAAGAGGGCCTATTACTCGGCCCTCGGATTGGTCGGCTCACCTGAAGACGCCAGGGACCTCTCCCAGGACGCATTCGCCAGGGCGTACCGTGCCAGACAGACCATCGATCCCGACCGGCCGTTCTTCGCGTGGTTGTACCAGATCGTGCGCAGGCTCTGCTTCAACTTCAACCGGGACCGGCGCAGCCGCCGGGAAAAGCTCAGGGATGCGTCCCTGTGGCTGGCCGAGGAGGCGGAGGCTCGCGCCCCCGCTCCCGGTCCATCCCGGGTGCTGGAGAAGAGCGAGTTATGCCGGACCGTGCGCCAGGCGATCGAAGAGCTCCCCGAGCGGGAGCGGGAGGTCCTGGTGCTGAAGGAATTCGAAGGCCTGCGATACCGCGAGATAGCCGAACTGGTCGGCATACCGATCGGCACGGTGATGTCACGGCTGTATACGGCCAGGAAGCATCTGGCAGCGGCGCTGTCCCGAACGGTCACCGTAAGGCAGGGAGAGGAGAGCGGGCGATGACGACTCGCGACGATTCCCGCCGATTGATGATGGCCGCTCTGGACGGGGAGATCAACCCGGACCAGCGCCGGCAACTGGACCGGCTGCTCGCAGACAATCCGGACCTCCGGGACGAGTGGGAGCGGATGGGCCGGGTGAAGGAGGTGACGAGTTCCATGGCCTACCGCGAACCGCCGGAGGAGATCTGGCAAGAGTACTGGGTTTCGGTTTACAACCGGTGCGAACGGGGTGTCGGCTGGCTGCTGATGACCCTGTCCACGGTGATCCTGCTGTCCTGGTCCGCCTGGCAGGTGATCGCGGCGATGTTCGCCGACTCCGCCATGCCCTTGTTTCTCAAACTAGCCGTGCTGGGAGTCGCAGTTGGCGCGATCATACTGCTGGTATCGGTGGCGCGGGAAAAATGGTTCGTCCGGCGCAAGGACCCGTATCGGGAGGTAATTCGATGATACTGACTCCTGCTTCTTCCGTCTCCGGCTATCGGGTGGCCAAGAGCTTCGGCCTGGTCAGGGGCAACACCATCCGGGCCAGGCATGTCGGCAAGGACATCATCGCTGCGTTCAAGAATATGGTGGGCGGCGAGATCGAGGAGTATACAAAGATGATGGCCGAGTCCCGGGAACAGGCCCTTGACCGGATGAAGGCGGAAGCCCGGAACATGGGCGCCGACGCTGTGCTGGACCTGCGGTTCAGCACCTCCTATATCATGGGGATGGCGGCGGAGATCCTGGTCTACGGCAACGCGGTGATTCTGGAGAAGGAGTAGGACCGTCAGCTCCCGGCGATGCGCACCAGATGCTCCCGGACACCGCCCCAGGTTTCCGGGTCCACCGCCAGCAGGGCTGCCAGGTACAGGCCGACCCGTTCCCCGGGAAACCGCTCCTCCAGGGAGGCGACCGCCGCCGCAATCTTTTCATGTTCGGGAGTCGTGAGATCATAATCGTCATCGATCATCCCGGCGTCGTTGGGGATCTCAAGGGTGTCCAGGAATGCGACCAGGATGTCCCGGCGCTCGCCCATGTGCAGCGACAGCAGGAGCGATGTGGCCAGGGAGTCGTCGGGGCGGACCCCCCGGGCCACGTAGCCGGTTCGCTTTTCGACCGGGAGGCGATGAACCGCTGCCGGCCGAAACTTGAGATTGACGGCGATCGCCATGTTCGCTTCCAGTTTAGATTCCTTGTTCTCCCCGGCGTAGAGGTTCCGGGCCGCCTCGAGGCGATCGTCCAACTCCATGGCGGCCCACAGCCGGGACGGAGTCAGTCGGTCCAGGTCGATATTTTTCAGGGCGATCATGGCTGCCGAATCTCCAAGAATAACGGGAAGGCAGAAGTGTACAACGTCACGGGACGGGATGCAGCTTGCAAAATAGAGTGCGGTGGCTGTGGCCGATCGGTTTAAACTGCCAAGGCAGGTATATTACGGATGAGGTGTCATGACCCGATGTCCTGATTGCGGCGAGCCGCTGTTGATCTATGAGATGGACGGCGTGGAGACCGACCACTGCATCGCCTGTGGAGGTACCTGGCTGGACGCCGGCGAACTGGAGCTGGTGGTGGAGAAAGCCGGTGTCGATCCTACGCCTATGGTGGAGGCGCTGGAGGGTGCGACCCTGGGCGGGAAAGGCTCCAGGCGGTGCCCCCGGTGCCGCAGGAAGATGTTCCTGACCCGCCTGGGCCCCGAGGACGGTGTTGAACTGGACATCTGTGCGGCGGGCCACGGCATCTGGTTGGACCGGGGGGAGATGGAACAGGTGGCGAGCGCATTTTCGGAAGGCGCCGCTGGCGCCGTAGCATCGTATTTCGAGGAGCTCTATCCAACGGAGAGGAGAGAGGGATGACAGCGATTTATTTTTTGGTGGCCCTGGTGGTGATTGCCGCCATTCTGATGGGGATGTACAACGCTCTGGTCCGGGTTCGAAACCAGGTCCGGAACGCCTGGTCCCAGATCGACGTCCAGCTCAAGCGACGCCACGATCTGATCCCGAACCTGGTGGAGACGGTCAAGGGCTACGCCGGCCATGAGAAGCAGACTCTTGAAAACGTGGTCAAAGCCCGCAGCCAGGCTGTCTCAGCCCAGGGTGTGGAAGCACAGTCCATGGCGGAAGGCGCGCTGTCGTCCGCACTGGGCCGCCTGATGGTGGTAGTGGAGCAGTACCCCGACCTCAAGGCCAATCAGAACTTCCTCGCCCTGCAGGAGGAGCTGTCCTCAACGGAAAACAAGATCAGCTTCTCGCGGCAGCACTACAATGACAGTGCCATGGTGATGAACAACAAGGTCGAGACGTTCCCCTCCAACATCGTCGCCGGCATGTTCGGTTTCAAGAGAGAGCCGTTCTTCGAGGTCCAGGACGAGGTCGAGCGGGAGGCCCCCAAGGTCCAGTTCTAGTCCGGTTCCGCCATGTGGGAAGCGATCCGTGCCAACAAGATCCGTTCCCGGGTGCTGATCAGCGCCATGGGCGGGGTGCTGGTCGGGCTGGGTGCGTTGTTCGGTGCGGTCTACCACGCGGAAACCGGCGCCGCCGTCGGCGCCGTATTCGCCCTGGGGATCTGGGTTTTCCTGGTGCTGGTCGCTTTTGCCGGCGGCGACAAGATCCTGCTCATGAGCGCCGGGGCCAAGAAGATCGAAAAGCAGGACGCTCCCCAGCTCTGGAACGTCGTTGAGGAGATGACCATTGCCTCCGGACTGGGCCGCATGCCGGACGTCTACGTCATAGATGAAGATGCGCCCAACGCCTTCGCCGTCGGGCAGGACCCGTCCCGTGCAGCCGTGGCCGTGACCCGGGGGCTTCTGCGGCGCCTCAACCGTGACGAGCTCCAGGGGGTGGTGGCCCATGAGATCGGCCATATCCGGAACCTGGACGTCCGCTTCATGACTCTGGCCTCGGTGATGCTGGGAAGCATCGTTCTGCTGTCCGACGTTTTTCTCCGGTCGCTTTGGTTCGGGGGAGGCCGGCGCCGTGGACGGGGGGGGGAAGGCGGGCAGGCCCAGTTGATCCTGGTTGTGGTTTCCATCCTCCTGGCGATCCTGGCGCCTCTGCTGGCCCGGCTGTTGTACTTCGCATGTTCCCGGCAGCGGGAATACCTGGCGGACGCATCGGCGGCTCGATTCACCCGCTACCCCGAAGGACTGGCTTCCGCTCTTCAGAAGATCTCCCGGCCCACCGGTGGGAAGGTTGGCCGCAAAGGGGCCAACCGGGCCCTGGCGCCGATGTACATTGTCCGGCCCGAAGGTTTCCGTTCTCTCACCGGCATGTTCTCCACCCACCCTCCCCTTGAACGGAGAATCGGCATCCTGCGCTCCATGGGTGGAGGCGCCGGGTACGCCGATTACGAGCAGGCCTGGCGACGGAACGGGGGAGACGGTGCACTGCTGGATGCACGCACCCTGTCCGGGGACCAATCGGTGGCAGCCAGGCAGCCTACCCCTCCGCCTGCGTCCAAAAAGGAAGCGGACGAAACGGTCCGAGAAGTCCTGGATGTATTCGACCGTCTGGCCGGGTTCCTCATTCTCGGATGTGCATGCGGTGTCAGGATCAAGGTGCCGGAAGGGTACGGCAAGGCAACGGTGCCTTGCACCCGCTGCGGCCGGGAGAACCCGGTCCCGCAGGCTGCCGCCCCCGAACAGCGATCCGGGACGGCGACGTACCAGCGCACATCCAAGGGCTGGGAATCGTTGCGCTGCCCATGCGGCCGGAATGTTCAGATCAGTCCGGCGTTCCAGGGGGAGTTCAAAAAATGCCCGACCTGTGGCCGAAAAATCAAGATTATGCAACCGGCTTAAACCGTCCGCAGCTCCGGGACGTTGTACCTGAGTGTGATGACCGCATTGACCCTGGCAATACCGTTGACCAACGATCGAGAACAGAACCTGCCACCGCAGCCTGACCGTGCGGATCCGGAAGAGCTCCGGTTGGTTAACCGGGCCCGCCAGG
Organism: uncultured Acidobacteriota bacterium; assembly: GCA_945787955.1. Lineage (GTDB taxonomy): Bacteria > Acidobacteriota > Polarisedimenticolia > Polarisedimenticolales > Polarisedimenticolaceae > Polarisedimenticola. The sequence goes on from CALZKF010000005.1 coordinate 38,832, forward strand.
GTGACGTGCGGGCGTTCGAGGAACTGTACCGCCGGTTCGTTCCCCGGGTGTTCGGGCTATGCCGGCGGATGGTGGGGGACGTCTCACTGGCCGAGGAACTGACCCAGGAAGTGTTCGTCAGGGTTTGGGAGAAATTCCCGCTGTTCCGCGGGCAGGGCCCGTTCGCTCCCTGGTTGCTCACCGTCGCCTCCCGGGTTGTGTTCAGCCACCGCAGGTCTTCGCGCCGTCGCGAGGACAAGATCCATGCGGTAGACGATCTGGCCCGGCTCGAACCGTATGCCGCCGATTTCGACCGCTCTGCCCCCAGGGCCGCCGACAGAGGCATCGACATCGAGGCTGCCCTGGCCCAGCTCCCGGAGAAGGCCAGGAAGGTTTTCATTCTCCACGACGTGGAGGGGTACAAGCATCGCGAGATCGCCCGGGTGACCGGCACGGCGGTTGGAACCAGCAAGGCACAGCTGCACCGTGCCCGCCGGATCTTGAGGGAGGTGCTGGCGAAATGAACTGCAACACGATCCTGGAACGGTTGGACGATTACATAGACGCGGAACTCGATACCCGCGAGCGCGACCTGATTCGTAAGCACCTCGAGCACTGTGCCTCCTGCAGACGGGAGTATCGGCTCACGCTGCGGCTGCTGGAGCAGGCGGCGGCACTGCAGCGGGACGAGGAGCCTCCCCGGGATCTCTGGGAAGGAATCCGCGGCCGGGTCAAGCCGTCGTCGGCCGCAACCGGTTCCGGTTCACGACCCTGGGTCCTGGTCGCCGCCGTGGCGGCGCTGATCCTGGCCGTGATGGTCGGGCCCAGGCTGTTGGGCCCTGGCGGCAGGCCGGAGGGTGACCCGGCAACGGTTCCGGTGAGTTACCAGGAGGCCGATGAACGGTTCTGGGAGGTCCGGGAGCAGCTGCTGGCAGACCTTACGAGCGGCGAGGACCGCCTCGATCCGGAAACGGTGAGGGTGGTCAGGAAAAGTTTGAAGGTGATGGACCGCGCCGCGACGGAGATCCGCAAGGCGCTGGCGGCGGACCCGGGCAATTCCGGTCTGCGGCGGATGCTGCTGGCGTCGTATCGGCACCAGGCGAAACTGTTGACCCGGGTCCGGGAATACCCGGAAGCGATCTAGAGAGGTGACGTAATGACGATCAGGATATTCAAGTCGGTAGGCAGCCTGTTCATTTTGGCGCTGGTTCTGGCGCTGGTCGCTTCGCCGGTCCTGGCGAAGCGTTCCGTGGACAAGTCCTGCGACGTGTCCGGTCCAGTTCGTGTCAGCGTGGAGTCGATGAGCGGCAAAATAATCGTTCTGGGCGGCGGAACCTCGGTGCAGGTCCGGGGGGAGATCGGCGACGACGTGGAAGGGGTGGATCTGGACTGCGCCGGCGGCAAGGTGGTGATCTCCGTGTTGTACCCGGATCACATGAAGCGCATGAGCGCCGGCGAGGCCGACCTTGAGATCTCCGTGCCGGCATCCTCCTACGTCCGTGTGGAAGGCATGTCCACCAACCAGACGATCAAGGGGGTGACCGGCCGGGTAGTGCTGGAGGCGATGAGCGGAGACCTGGTGGTCGAAGGTCATCCTGCGGATGTCCGTGCCGAGACCATGTCGGGAGACATCCGTATCAGCGCCGGTGCAGGGAAGGTCACGGCCGAGGCGGCAAGCGGAAATATCACCATCGTGGGCGTATCCGGCGTGGTTCGGGCCGAGACCATGAGCGGGAATATCGAAGTTGAGGCCTCCAACCTGGAAGAGGCCGACCTGGCCACCGTGGCCGGGTCGGTGCAATGCCGCTGTGATCTGTCTCCCGGAGGCAGATTATCGGCGGAAGCGGTCAACGGCAGTGTGACCCTGGATCTGCAGGACAGCGTAAACGCCACCTTCAACCTCGAAACCTTCAACGGCTCCATCGAGTCGAGCCTTGGCGGCGTGGAACGCCGCCCGAAAAAGGACGGCCGCTACGGGCCGGGTCGAAGCCTGGAGTTCACGCTGGGTTCCGGCGAAGGTTCGGTGAACGTGTCCGTGTTCAACGGCAAGTGCGTTGTGAAATGACTCAGACCGGCGGCGCCTTGTACAGCAACAGCTCGGTGCCGCCCTTCCTGTATTCCATCTCGTCCACCAGATGCCGCATCATGAAAATGCCGCGGCCGTGGTGCAGCAGCCGGCGGTCCTCGCCTCGGGGATCGGGGACCCCATGCGGATCGAAACCGCCGCCCTCGTCCCTGATGGCGATCCACAGTCCCTGTTCCCGGCTGCCGTAGCAGCGCAGGTAGACCGATTTCGAAGCGATGGCCCGGTTGCCGTGAAGCGCCGCATTAGCCAACCCTTCCCGCAAGACTATTTCCAGATCGGACATCACATCTTGCCGCGAGCAGACACCGCCAAGGAGCTCCATGGTCTCTTGCACGGCCCGGTTAACGGCTTCCCGGCTGCTGCCGAGGTGGGTCCGGTGGCGCAGGGAGAACCGGCTGCGGTTGAACGGCTGTCTGTCCTTCGCCACGAATCCTCCCTTGCCCACAGCGCGGAAGGATAATGCAGAATCACCCTCTCAGGCTACAATCGTCGGTCCGGTTGGAGAAAATGAAGTGTAATCCGGCTTATTGCCGAGAGGAAACAGGATGGCGAAAAGGTACTGGTTAGTGAAATCCGATCCGGATACATACGGGTGGGATGACCTGGCGGCTGAGAAACACCAGACCACCTGCTGGGACGGTGTCCGCAACTACCAGGCGCGAAATATGCTGCGGGACGAGATCCGGGAAGGTGACAGGGTCCTGTTCTACCACTCCCAGGCCGATAAGGCGGTCCTGGGTACCGCCCGGGTGGTGCGGTCCGGTTATCCCGATCCGACCCAGTTCAGGCCGGGGGTGAAAGGATACGACCCGGTTTCCACCCGATCCGACCCCCGGTGGTTCGCCGTGGACATCCGGCGGGAGGACTCGTTCCGAACCGCTGTGACCCTGGCCCGTATGAAGGAGATCCCCGGCCTCCACGGGATGGCGCTCCTGCGCCGTGGTAATCGTCTATCGGTAATGCCTGTCACGGCGGCGGAATGGAAGCTGGTTGTCCGGGAAGGATTAGGCTAGGGTTCGGAGGAGGAGAGGCAACATGAATGACATCTATGGGCGGCGGCGTGCGCGGTTGATGGAGCTGTTACCCCAGGGCATCCTGCTGGTGCAGGCCGGGGCCAACGGCCGTCCCAACCGGAACTTTACATACCTTACCGGCCTGTCCACAGGCTCCGGCGCGCTGCTCCTGGCTCCCGACGGGGTGCGGGCCTGCACCGGCCGGAACTATCCGGGGCCGGACTACCTCCGGGGGAAGATCGTCCGGCAGGTGCTGTTCCTGCCGCCGGCGAACCCGTTGCTGTCACGCTGGGGAGAAGACTCCGCGGTGACCGCCGGTGCGCTGCGGCCGGAAGAGACCGGAGTCGACCTGATACTCCAGATCGGTGCAATGGACGAACTGCTGAGTCCCGCCCTGGATCACGGGGCGACGCTGAACTACGTCCGGGCGGCGGCCGCCGGCCTGTCCGGAGGGGCCGACGAAGACAGCCTGTTCCTGGACCGTGTGCGCCAGAGGTTCTTCGACGTGCGGCTGGTGAACGCCACTCCGGTGTTGGAGGAGATGCGCCGGCTGAAGGAGCCGGACGAGATCGACAAGACCCGCAAGGCGATCGCGGTGACCGACGTGGCGTTGCGCCGGGTCTATGCCATGGCCCGGGCCGGTATGTTCGAGTACGAGCTGGAAGCGGTGATCACCGGTCATTACCGCTCCCACGGCGGCACCCACGCCTTTGAGCCGATCGTTGCAGCCGGTCGCAACGCCTGTTCCCTGCACTACACCGACAACCGGGGCAGGATCGCAGCCGGCGACCTGGTGCTGGTGGACACCGGTGTCAGTCTTGACGGCTACAACAGCGATATCACCCGGACATTCCCGGTAGACGGCCGATTTTCCAAACGGCAGCGGGAAATCTACGACGTGGTTCTGGAGGCGCTGGAGGCCGCCACGGCGATGGCGGCGCCTGGGGCGGACCTTGGGGCGATCCACGCCTGCGCATGGGACGTGATCCACAAGGCCGGGTTCGGCCGGTACTTCATCCACGGCACATCGCACTTCATCGGCATGGACACCCACGACGTCGGCGACCGTTTTACGCCGCTGGAACCCGGGGCATTGTTCACCGTGGAGCCGGGAATCTACATCCCGGAAGAGAGCATCGGCGTCAGGCTTGAGGACGAGGTCCTGGTTACCACAGGCGGCCACGAGGTCCTCAGCGCCGCCCTGCCGCGGAAAGCGCAGGAGATCGAGGAGATTCTGGCCGGCCGATGAGTGAGCGACCGTTCGGCATTGAACCGGCCCGGGTCCCCGAGCCCCGGGATAGCGCCCTGGGCATCCTGCTGCGCAAAGGCTCTTCCGGCAGGTGGCAGGTGCTTCTGGGCCGGCGAGCCCGCAAGGCCCGGTTCCTGCCGGGGCACCTGGCTTTTCCCGGCGGACGGATGGAACCGGAAGACCGGTCGGGCGAGCGATCGCAGTGGCGGCGCTGCGCCTCCCGGGAGATTCGGGAGGAAACAGGTATCCGGGTGGACCCCGATGCCTGGCTGGACGGCGGCGAGCGCACGACGCCGGCGATGTTCCCGGTCCTGTACCGCACCGCGTTTCTGGTCGCGGAACTACCGGCAGGGGATGATCCCGCTCCACCTCCGGTGTCGACGGAGAACGAGTCGATGCGCTGGCTCGAGCCGGGCGCCGCCATGGGAAGTTACGGCGCCGGTGATATAGAGATGCCACCACCCGTCCTGGCGGTGCTGCGGGCCATGGCCACCGATCCGCCGGCGGACCTGGCGGCGGCGGCGGAGTTGGCCCGAACGGTCAATTGCACGGAAGAGGCGGCTCCCAGGATCGAGTTCGTGCCGGGTGTGTGGATGCTCCCCGTACGGTCCGACACCCTGCCGCCGGCGACCCACACCAACGTTTACCTGCCGGCGGCGGAGCGGTTCGCGGTCATCGACCCGGGTTCAAGCCGCCCGGCGGAGATCGGCCGGCTCCTGAAAGTGATAGGTCGCCTGGAGAGCACTACAGGCGCCGTGCCTTTCGGTGTGCTGTTGACTCATCATCACCAGGACCACAGCGCCGGCGCCGCAGAGGTGGCCCAGGCGTTGGAAGTGCCGGTATTCGCCCATCCCGAGGCGTCCTGCTCCATGCACACCGAGCCGCTGACGGACCGCCATGCCTTGGACCTGGGTGGGATGACCCTGGTGCCGGTGCTGACCCCCGGCCATGCCCCGGGTCACCTGGCGTTCCACATTCCGGAGAAGGACGCCCTGATTTCCGGCGACCTGGTCAGCGGACTGTCGACCATGGTGATACCCCCGGAGCCGGGGGCGATGGACAGTTACCTGGCCTCCCTGGCTCTGGCATCGAGCCTGGGCGCCGGCCGGCTGCTGCCGTCCCATGGGCCGCCTCTTTCGGCGAAAATTCTGGCTAAAACAGCCGCACACCGTTTGCAGCGGGAGAACCGGATTCTGGAAGCACTGGGGCAGGCAGGGCAGGGACCGGTCCATATCGCCCGACTCTCCGCCGCCGCATACGCCGATTCTCCCGGGGTGATCCGATTTTTGGCGGAACGGCAGGCCGAGGCGCACCTGCTGCGGCTGGAGGCGGCGGGCCGGGTGCGGAGGTCTGCAGCCGAATCCTGTTCCTGGCAACTGTGCCGCCCCGCCGGGCGATGATATGCTTCAATTTCCGTCCTGAACCTGGACGCAGATGGTACGTAACCACTTCTACCGAGTGCTAGTGGAAATACCGGGGGGCCGGACAGCCTCCCCGGTGGAGGGATCAAGATGCATGAATTCATGAGGCGGAGGGCGAACCTGCCTCTGCTGCTGCTGTGTGTTGCGGCGCTGGCCGTCGCTCCCGCCGTCGCCGAAATCGACACCAACGTGCCGGTGGAAGTCTTCAATCTGGACAACGGCATGAAGCTGTTGCTGGTGGAGCGGCCGGAGATGACTACCGTATCCGCCGGTTGGGTCGCACACGTCGGGTCCGCCAACGAGCGGCCCGGCATCACCGGGCTCAGCCACCTGTTCGAACACATGATGTTCAAGGGAACGCCGACCATCGGTACGACCAACATCAAGCGGGATCTGGAGATCATCGCCGAACAGGAAATGATCCAGGAGCAGATCCGGCAGATCTACCGGGAGCAGCGCAGGCAGTACCGCCTGGGCGGCAACGACGACCCGTTCGATCCGGAAACCCGCACCGAGAAGCAGATCGAGCTGGAAAAACAGTTCATGGCCCTGGTGGAAGAACAGCGTTCCATCATGATCAAGGACGAGTTCGACAAGATTTACACCGGGGCGGGAGGTTCCGGCATGAACGCCGGCACCACCAACGATCTGACGCTGTACTTCATCACCGTGCCGGCCAACAAGCTGGAATTGTGGTTCTGGATGGAATCGGATCGTCTGGGCAACCCGGTGTTCCGGGAATTCTACTCGGAGCGTGACGTGGTCCACGAGGAACGGCGCATGCGGACCGAATCCACGCCTACCGGCAAGTTCGCCGAACAGTTCGATGCCATGTTCTGGGAGTCCCACCCGTACAGTTGGCCGGTGGTTGGCTGGCCGTCGGACCTCAAGGTGATCAGCAAGCAGCAGGCCGACGATTACTACGCCACGTACTACGCTCCCAACAACCTGACCGTCGCCATGGTCGGCAACTTCGATTCCGACCAGGTCAAGGCGTTGGCGAAGAAGTATTTCGGCCGTATCCCCCGGGGCAAGACCGATCCGCCGGATGTGGTTACCCTGGAGATGGAGCAGATGGCGGAGAAGCGCATGAAAGCCGAATGCGACTGCCAGCCCCAGGTCGAAGTGCGCTACCACACCGTGCCGTTCATGCATGTCGATTCCTACGCTCTGGACATCCTTGCCGAACTGCTGAATGGCCGCACCGGCCGTCTGTACAAGGAACTGGTGCTGGGCAAAGAGATCGCCTCCTCCGCGTCCGCCGGTCAGGATTCCGGCAAGTATGCCGGATCGTTCTCGTTCAGAGCCGAGACCAAAGGCAATGGAACACCGGACGAACTGGAGAAGGCGTGGTACATGGAATTGCGCAAGATTCAGGATCTTCCGATCCCTGCCAGGGAGCTCGAAAAGGTCAAGAACAACGTGGCCGCCGGTTCATTCCGCCGCCTGCAGAATCCGTTTTTCCTGGCGCTGCAGTTGATGTTCTACGACGGTCTGGGCGACTGGACCTACCTGGACAGCTGGGCCGATAAGACATTGGCGGTCACCGCGGAGGACATCAAGCGTGTTGCCGGCAAGTATTTCGAGCCTGAAAACCGGGCCGTGGCAAGTTACTACCGCCTGGCCGGCGCCGACGAGGAAACCTGGCCTGCCGGTTTGGAAGACCTGGACGGCCAGATCCAGATGATGGTCAAGGCCCAGATACGACAGCTGCGCCAGATAGAAGACGTTTCCCAGTTGCAGGCGTTCATGGGTCAGCTTGAGGAGCAGAAGGCATCGGCGCCTCCACAGTTCCGGGACGTCATACCGATCATGGAGAAGTTCCTGACGGACCGGATTGCGGAGCTGTCCGCAGCAGGCGGGGGTGACCAGTAATGAAACAGTATAAATCGATAACCATGATCCTGGCCGTGGCGGTGCTTGTTGCAACCATGGCGAGTCCGGCCCTGGCCGGTAAGAAGACCGGGAAAAAGCGGGGCGGTGACGCCATCCCGGCCCACCCCTCCGACCTGAAATACCCTGACCTGAAATTTACGGTGCCGGAAGCCAAGGACTATCGCCACCAGCTGTCCAACGGCATCCCGGTGTACATCGCCGAGGATCATGCCTTCCCGCTGGTGGACATATCCATAACCCTGAGGATCGGCTCGTTCGTGGAGCAGACCGATGACGGGCTGAAACAGGGCGTTGCCCCGTTTACGGGAAGCCTGATGCGTCAAGGCGGCGCCGGGGGAAAAACAGCCGAGGAGTTCGACGAAGCCGTGGACTTCCTGGGTACAACCATGGGCAGCTACACCGGCGGCACCCAGGCCGGCGCCAGCATGAACAGCACCACCATGGTGCTGGGTGAAAGCCTCGATTTGTTCTTCGATATGCTGAAGAACCCTGCTTTCGAGCAGGCCAGGATCGACATCCGCAAGGCTGAGCTGCTGGAGAACATGAAGCAGCGCAACGACGACGCCCAGAATATCGCCGGCCGTGAATGGAACTGGCTGATGCGTGGTGAGAAGCACTTCAGTTCCCGGGTCTCCACCGCGGACAGCGTCAACGCCATCACCCGTGACGACCTGGTATCGTTCCACAGGAAGTATTGGACTCCCTCCACCATGATGATCGCCGTTTCCGGCGACGTGAAGCCCGAGGAGATCCTGAAAGACCTGGAGGCACGCTTCGAGGGCTGGGACACGGTGCAGGTCGATGTGCCGTGGCCGCCTCCGGCGCCGGCATTTACACCGAAGCCCGGGGTGTACCACGTTGAAAAAGACATCCCCCAGGGGAGAGTCAGGATCGGACACCTCGGTGTGCAGCGCACCGATTGGGCAGACCCGGACCTGTTCGCACTCCAGATCATGAACGATGTGCTCGGCGGCGGCGGGTTCACCTCGCGTCTGGTCAAGCGGATTCGATCCGATGAAGGGCTGGCCTATAGTGCCGGCTCTCGGTTCGGGATCGGGGAGTACTGGCCCGGCACGTTCATGATGCTGTATCAGTCCAAAAGCGAGACCGTCGCCTATGCGGCCCAGATCGCCGTTCAGGAAATGAAACGGATCATGAACGAACCGGTTTCCGAATCGGAAGTCGAGACCGCAAAGGCTTCGTTCGTCGACACCTTCCCCGGCCGGTTCGATTCCGCCCAGGCGGTCGCCGGCACATTCATGGACGACGAGTTTATGGGCCGGCCGGCGGATTACTGGCAGAAGTATCAGGAGCGCATGGGGGCGGTGACGGCGGAAGATGTCCGCCGTGTCGCTAAAAAGTACCTGGATCCGGAGAAGCTGGTGTTCCTGATCGTCGGCCAGTGGGACGACATCAAGCCGGGCGATAGCGACGGCCGGGCCAGCATGAAGGAGTTCTTCGATGGAGCAGCAACCGAGCTGCCGCTGCGGGACCCGCTGACCCTGAAATCGATGCAGTAGAACCTGGGCGTTGACCCGGCATTGAATCGACCGTTATCCTCCCGGTGCCCGTTCGGGGCGCCGGGAGGTTATTTTATGCAACCTGCACGAATCACCGCCGTTGTCCTCTCCGTTCTGGTTGTACTCGCCTGTGGACCGGCGGGACAGCCCGCCCCCGAGCCGCCGGACTGGATCCTCTTGATCCACGGCGGCGCCGGCGTCATCTCACCGGACACCGCCGCCGACGAGAGGGAGCGCTACGCCGCCGGTCTCAGGTCGGCCCTCGCGGCCGGCCGGGACGTTCTGGACCGCGGCGGCTCCGCTGTTGACGCGGTTGAAGCGGTCCTGATGTTGATGGAAGATGATGCGCTGTTCAACGCCGGCCGGGGGGCGGTCTTTACCTGGGACGGAACTCATGAACTGGATGCGTCCATTATGGACGGCGCCGGCCATGGTTGTGGAGCGGTGGCCGGCGTCACCACCGTGAGGAACCCGATCCGTCTGGCCCGGCTGGTGATGGATCGGTCGGACCACGTTCTGTTCGCCGGAGAGGGAGCTGAAGCCTTCGCCGATTCCACCGCTGTGGAGCGGGTGGACAACCACTGGTTCGATACCGCTCGGAGGCGGGAAGCGCTGGAGAAGAAGAAGGCGGGGCAGGACAGGCTCGGCACCGTCGGCTGCGTCGCCCGGGATCGTGCCGGCGACCTGGCGGCGGGGACTTCCACCGGAGGAATGACCGGAAAACGGTTCGGCCGTGTCGGCGACTCACCGATTGTCGGCGCAGGAACCTGGGCGGACAACGGCACCTGCGCGGTCTCCTGCACCGGCATTGGCGAGGAGTTCATCCGTTACGGCATCGCCCAACGGATCGGCGACATGATGGAATACGGCGGCCTGAGCCTGCAGGAGGCCGCCGACCAGGTGGTGCATCACATCCTGGAGGAAGGTGACGGCGGCCTCATCGCACTGGATGCTGACGGTAACGCCGTCATGGCCTACAACACAATCGGCATGTTCCGGGGCGCCGCCTCCTCCGCCGGCAGGTTCGAGGTCGCCATCTGGGACGAGCCCGAACGGCCGCAATAGCTATGCTCCGCCGCTTCGCACTGTACGGGTTCCTGAAGAATCAGCGTTACTTCGAGCCGTTCCTGCTCCTGGTGTTCCTGGAGAAGGGGCTGGACTATTTTCAAATCGGTCTTCTTATCGGGTTCCGCGAGGCCTGTGTCAACCTCATGGAGATCCCCAGCGGAGCCGCGGCGGACCTGTACGGCCGGCGCCGATCCATGCTGCTGTCCTTCGCGGCCTACATCGTTTCCTTCGCTCTGTTTGCCACGGCGCAAGGGATGGCGACACTGGCGTCGGCGATGTTCCTGTTCGCAATCGGCGAGGCGTTCCGCTCCGGCACACACAAGGCGATGATTCTGGACTGGTTGAACAGGCAGAACAGGAGCGATGAGCGGACCCGGGTGTACGGTTTTACCCGTTCATGGTCCAAGATCGGCGCCGCCCTGTCGGTGCTGATCGCCGCCGGCCTGGTTTTCTGGACCGGCCGCTACGCCACAATCTTCTGGTTCTCCATCCCGCCTTACCTGTTGGCGATGGTGAATTTCCTGGGTTATCCCCGGGAGCGGCACCGGCCGGCAGGGCACCGGGTGTCCCTCCGTAAAACCGCGTCCCACCTCAAGAGCTCCCTGGCCGACGCATTTCGCAATGCCCGGATCCGAAGGCTGGTGCTGGAGTCCAGCGCTTTCGAAGGTGCGTTCCGCGCCGGGAAGGATTACCTCCAGCCGGTGCTGCAGCAGGTCGCCGTCGGGATCCCGATACTGGTTTCCCTTCCGGCGAACCGGCGCTCCGCCCTGCTCATCGGTCTGGTCTACGCCGTGCTGCACCTGTTCTCCAGCCTGTCCGCCCTGAACGCCTATCGTCTGGCGGGAGCCCGGGGTGGCGAGGACGGCGGCTCCGCACTGCTGTGGGGCGGCGTCCTGGTGGTCTACCTGGTTCTCGTCCCGGCGTTCCACCTCGAGATACTGCCCCTGGCGGTGATCGGGTTCGTTGCCCTGGCGGCGGCCCAGAGTTTGTGGCGACCGATGATCATCAGCCGGTTCCATCGCTGCGCCCCACCGGGGCGGGAGGCGACCGTCCTATCCATCGAATCTCAATCCGCTTCCGGCGCCACCATGATCCTGGCGCCGGTCGTCGGGTTCCTGGTGGAACGGACCGGGTTCGCCTCCATCGGTATTACCGGCGTGGTGCTGGCGGCGTTAATCCTGCTGGGCTTCTACACGCGACGGTGAAAGTGCTGAAAGAACACAGCTGATTCCCGTCTCCTTGTGAGTTTCCGATGGAATCCTGATTCGGACCGACGTAGGCTTGCAGCACAAGGGGGTGGCATGATGCGTCTCCAGGTCCATTTGTTCGCGATTGTGTTCTGTGTCCTGCTGCCTCTCACGTTCTTCCCGGCGGTCGGCCAGGAGGACGAGCCGCCGCCGCCCCGGGATATCGGGCTGCAGGAAACCGATGTCAAGGGTATCGTTCAAGTCGACGTCAGCACCAGCGGCCCTGCCGCGGTGCTGAGAAACCTTACTGCAGGTGATTTTCAGATCGTTGTCGACGGCCGTGAAATCTCCAAAATCAAGGTCGACCCGGTTTGCTCCGGCCAGGTTGCCGGCGCAGCAGGCGGTGTGCCGGAGTCTGCGGCGGACCGGCAAGCCGGCATCAGCTACATGTTCTACTTCGACCAGTTTCACTTGAAAATGGACGGTCGGGCCAGGGCCCTGGATCTGGCCCGGGAGTTGATCCCGACACTGCTGGACGGATCCGCCAGGGCGATTGTTGTTTCCGGCGGCAGTGAGGTCCGGACCTATGGAACCTGGACGGAGGACCAGGCTGCGCTGCTGGCGGCGCTGGACGAATTGGACAAAGATCCGGAGCAACTGGACCCGTACGCCAGCGGCGAGGACCAGCGGGTGGCCGAGGTCCTGAGGAGGCTGGGATCCGGCCTCGAGGATAAATTCTCCGGAAACATGGAGAATCGGAGAGCGCTGGGTGACCTGATGGGCGACCTGGGGGGAATGGACACCAGCCGCTTTCCCCGGTCGGCTAAACAGGGCAGTCTGGACGACAGTCCGATCAACATAGATGCGTGGAAATCGTCTGTTGAAGAGTCGGCTGAACTCCTTGAAAACATCATAGCGATGTCTGAGACCGCCGACCTCCATATGGCGGTGCAGGCGGCGGAGAGCCACGAGAGCTCCGACATCTGGCAGGCGGAAAAAGGGCTGAACCGGTTTTCCGTCGCCCTGGGCCGCTTTGCCGGACGGAGCGCGCCCAAGGCGGTGCTGTACTTTGCGGACAACATGCGCGGTAATGCCGGGGCTCACTACCTGAGCCTGTTCTCGGCGTCGAAAATGTCCCCGGCCAGCCGGCGGTCCACCCCGCTCGCTATTGCCAACGACGGTAAGTTCAGGATGACAGCGGGGTCGACAGTGGCCGGCTACGAAGAGGTGCTGAACCAGGCGGCGATCCATGGCGTCCGCCTCTACACCGTACAGGCGGAAGGTCTGGTAACGGATGACAGTATGGCCGGTCTGTCCTCTTCAGCGGGTTCAGGCTCCTACGTGAACTCCTTCGCCGGCACCCGCCGCCACGACGACGCCAAGGCCTCCCTCAGGGAGTTTGCATCCTCCACCGGCGGGAGGAGCTTTTTGAACGGCGTTCCCGGGAAGAAAATCGCCCGTGCCTTGATCGGCGATTTGAGCTGCATCCACCTGATCAGCTTTGACGCCGGAGGGCTGCCGGAGGACCGGCCGCTGGCGCTGGAAGTAACGGTGAAACAGCCGAAGGTGACAGCCTCGGCCCGGAGCCATGTCATTGTGGAGAGCGATTCGTCCCGACTGGAATCGCGGATCGCATCCGCCTTCACCATGCCGGCAGAGCACCGCGATGACGGCGGCATCCGAACCGAGGTGATTCCCACCGGATTCGTGAACAGCCGGTACACCGCCTTGGTGCAACTCATCATCCCGGGAAGCAACCTTCCCCAGGGGTCCTGGGACCTGGGTCTTTCCCTGGTCGCCCGGGGTGGGGTCCGCAGGGAAGTATCGGGGCGGGTGTCTGTGAACCGACCGGGAGTGCCGGTGGTATTCGAAGCCGAGATGTTACTTCAGCCAGGCCCCTATGAGATCGTCGCCGTGGCTCATGATCTGTTGGAGGACCGCATCCTGTCCCAACACATCGAAAGCGATCTGCCTGAGTTGAAAGGTGGCGGCGGTGTGGTTTTGGGACCGCTGACCCTGTTGCAGCCGGCAGAAGGAGCGTTCCTGAGGGATGGCCGCGCTCGCAAGCGGGGCGCTCTGGCCCGGAGTGGAGATGACCACGTAGATCCCGATCTCCCCCTGGTGGTGGTCGGGCTGGTATGCCGCTCCGGCCGCCACGACGGCAGCCTGACTGTGGAGCGCCGTCTAACCGGTGAAAACACGGTACCGTTTCCGGCTCAGACCATCCGGTTCGAGGAGGATCACTGCTTCCTGATCCGGGACCTGGTGACGGCCGGAACCCTCTCCAACGGCATGTTCCTCTATGACATGACAGTTGGAAACGGGGAAGGAAGAGTTACGGCCGGTAACCTGGAGTTCGCCGCCTACTAAAGTCGACCGGCATGAGTCATCGCCCTGCTATAGTCCTCCTATGCGCCGCCCCGACAGCACCGAAGCCGTACCTGCCCGCTGGGTGCTGCGGGAAGCTGATCCTCCAGTTGTCGCCCGGCTGGCGGCCGGCCTGGATATCCCCCTGCCGGTAGCCCGGGTGCTGGTTACAAGGGGCTACACCACCGAGGAACAGGTCCGGGAGTACTGGGACCCGTCCCTGTCCTCGTTGCACCCGCCGGCAGCATTCCGGGACATGACGGTGGCTGTGGACCGGATTCGGAAAGCGGCGGCGTGCCAGGAACGGATTCGGGTCTACGGCGACTACGATGTAGACGGGATCAGCGCCACAACGCTGCTGGTGAAACAGTTGCGGCGGATGGATGCGCTGGTGGATTACCGAATCCCCAGCCGCTTTACCGACGGCTACGGCATCGGGGTTCCGGCGGTGCAACAGGCGGCGGAAGATGGCGTCCGGGTCCTGGTGGCGGTGGACAACGGTTCGGTGGCCTACAAGGCCCATTCCGCCGCCCGGGAAGCCGGAATCGACATGATCGTCTGTGACCACCACCAGGCCGGAGACCACCGCCCGGACGTGCTGGCCCATCTGAATCCGAAGGCGGCGGATGCCGCCTACCCGTTCCCCGACCTGTGCGGCGCCGGGATTGCATGGAAGCTGGCCCAGGGACTGGGGGCCAGCCCGGATGAGTTGACCCAGTACGCGGTTTTGGGAACGGTGGCGGACATGGTGCCGCTCCGGGGGGAGAACCGGGTCATCGCCAGGTTCGGCCTGGACCGTCTCAATCAGGCGGTGCAGCGCGGCGACCCGGGCCTGGCGGCGCTGGCAGGGGTGTCCGGCCTTCAGGGGCGGCGGATCGGCGGCGGCCATATCGGGTTCCAGCTCGGCCCGCGGCTGAACGCCGCCGGGCGGATGGAGGACGCTTCAGCCGGCGTGGAACTGCTCCTGGCCCGTGAGATCGACGAGGCCCGGATAATCGCCGCCGGGTTGGAGGACTCCAACATGGATCGGCGGGAGATCCAGGAACGGATGTACCTCACTGCCATGGAGCAGGCGGAGACCGAGGTCCGGAACGGCGCCTATGGCCTGGTGCTGGCCGATCGCACCTGGCACAGCGGCGTGGTCGGCATTGTCGCATCCAAGGTGGTGGAGACCTGGAACCGTCCGGCGATCCTGATCGCGGTGGACAGCGCAGGCTTGGGCAAAGGCAGTGGCCGGTCGGTGCCCCTGTACGATCTGCACTCCGGCCTGGCCAGTCTGGGCCATCTCCTCGAACGTTTCGGAGGTCACGTCATGGCCGCCGGCCTCACCCTCCGGGAGGAGAACATCTCCGAGTTCCGCCGGCTGTTCCGGGAGCAATGCGGTGTCGCTCTGAAAGGGGCGGACCTGAGGCCGATAGTAACCTGTGATGCGGAACTGGATCTGGCGGAACTGAATGAGGCCTTTGTCGATGTGTTGGAACGGGGTGCCCCGTTCGGACTGGGGAACGCGACGCCACAATTCCTGGTCCGTTCCGTCCGCCCGGTGGGGGAGGTCCGGGTCCTAAAGGACCGGCACCTGAAATTCCGGATAGCGTCCCCTGAAGGCCGTTCCATCGATTGCATCGGATTCGGCATGGCGGATGAGGCCGGCCGGTTGCAGAGCTGCGATGACCGTGGCCTGGACCTGGCGGCCCGGGTTGAGATCAACGTCTGGCAGAACCGGCGCTCGGTGCAGCTGCATTTGAAAGCGGTCCGTCCGGCTTCTCCCGAGGTCGGGTGAGATGCGGGACGTTCTCGGCAGCATCCGCGCCTGGCGAAAACAGGGCAGGAAGATCGCCGTGGCCACCCTGGTACAGGTCTGGGGGTCGGCTCCGCGGCGGCCGGGGGCCCGGGTAGTGGTTTCCGACGCCACCGAACTGGCCGGCTCGGTCAGCGGCGGCTGCGTGGAGTCGGCTGTGCTGCAGGAGGCGGTGGAGGTCCTTGGAACCGGCCGCGCCATGACCCTGGAATACGGGGTGACCGACGAAGATGCCTGGGCGGTCGGGCTGACCTGCGGCGGCGCCATCGAGCTGTTGGTCGAAGAGATCCCCGGGGAAGGGGCCGACCCGGTGTGGGACACGGTGCTGGACCGGATCGGATCGGAAGCGCTGTTCGGCATGGCCACCGTCCTGTCCGGGGACCGTCAAGGCGGCAGGCTGTTGGTCTTCCCGGACGGAGCGAGAACAGGCAGCCTCGGGCAGGCCGGACTGGACGATGTGGCCGCCGCGCTCCTGGATGGCGGCTTTCCCGGTCCCGCCGCCTGGCGTCACCTGGTCGTCGAACATCAGTGCGAGTTGTTCCTTGAGATTTTCGGCCCCAGGGAAAAGCTGGTGATTTTTGGGGGCGTGCATATCGCCATCCCCCTGGTCCGGATGGCTCGGGACCTGGGTTGGCACACCACTGTTGTGGATCCCAGGACCGCATTCGCCACTCGGGAGCGATTCCCGGACACGGACCGGCTCCTGACCCTGTGGCCCGATGAGGCTATGACCCGGCTGGCGGTGGATGCCGGCACCGCGGTGGCTGTCCTGAGCCATGATCCCAAGATCGACCTCCCGGCGGTCCAGGCGGCTCTGGCATCGCCGGCGTTCTACGTTGGCGCCCTCGGCTCCCGGAAAACCCATCAAAAAAGGGTGGCTGCGCTACAGGACGCCGGTGTTTCCCCGGAAGCGATCGCACGGATTCACGCCCCGATCGGCCTGAATCTGGGCGGCCGGCTGCCACAGGAGATCGCCCTGGCGATCCTGGCCCAGATCGTGGCGGTCAGGCGCAAGATCTGAATGGTCCGGAACCCGGCCTGCTGCTAGAATTCGATCATGGCTACCAACACCAGAACCAATGAACTCTCCTTTGGCGAACCGGAACTGTCCGCCTCTTCTTTTTCCAGGCTGAGCCAGGGTCTCAAAGGGTCCAGGATCCTTCAGATCGCCGGGCAGGTTCGGGA